>NZ_JBEZIQ010000002.1:0-369816 GCF_040651155.1 Kitasatospora sp. NPDC048545 | reverse complement strand
GCCGGGTCAGCGTCCTGTGGGCACTCTTGCGCGACAACCGGGTCTTCACCCCCGATCCGGTCGCGCAGACGGCTTGACTCAGTCATTGAGACTCCTGGGGACGTTGGATTGGCTCGCGGTGGGAGCGGGATCAGAAGGGAGGCTCGGCCTGGCCCTGGGGCGCGCCCCAACCGCCCTGCGTAGCTCGCTCCGACTGGCCCCACGGGTCCTTACTCCGGCCCGCCTGCTGCGGCCCGCCCTGTGTGCGGTTGGCCCTGGTGACCTTCGCTGTTGCGTTCCTCAGCGACGGGCCGACCTCGTCGACCTCGACCTCGAAGACGGTCCGCTTCTGGCCGTCCTTCTCGTACGAGCGCTGCCCGAGTCGGCCTTGCACGATGACGCGCATGCCGCGCTGCAGGGACTCGGCCACGTTCTCCGCCGGTTGCCGCCAGACGTTGCACGTGAGGAAGAGGCTCTCGCCGTCCTTCCACTCGTTCGTCTGACGGTCGAAGGTGCGGGGGGTGGACGCGATGCGGAACTTCGCGACGGCAACACCGGACGGGGTGAAGCGCAGCTCGGGGTCGTCGACGAGATTGCCGACGAGAGTGATCTGGGTGTCTCCGGCCATGGCTGTCCTTCGTGTCGGTACTGGGGGCCTGCTCGGCGCAGACCTTGTGAGAGGGGCGGCGTTCCTCGTCGCGTAGGTAGGTGAGTTCGCCGCAGTGTCTGCACGGTCTGAACTGGGCCGCCCGGTGGGAACGGTCGCCCCAGTCCAGGACCGCGGTCATGCTGCCGTTGCGAGGCGGCGTTTCCTGCTGAGACGGACTCGCTCGCTTGGGGTGTGTCCGCCGCAGATGCCGTGCCGGTTCTTGGCGTCCTTCTGGCCTTCCCTGTCGAGGGCGTCCTGCAGGCAGGCGTCGGCGACGGGGCGGCGGCCGCAGACTCTGCGGGCCTCCTCGACCTGGTCCTTGCCCTCGGGGCTGGAGTACGAGGTCGGGTAGAACAGGTCGCCGTCGACGTTCTCGACGTGGCAGGTCGCGAACTCCTCCCAGTTCATCGGTGGCCCCCGATGTGGCCTCGGACCCCTTCGGGCCACACGGCCTTGGTCAACGCGGCCCTGTTCGCGGTCGGCATCACGGCGATCGGGTGATCGAGGTAGTCCCGGCCCGCGGCCATCAGGACGACGGCGTCGGCCTGGTTGTCGTCCCCACCGGTAGACCAAGCCGGCCAGCGTCGCGCGACGGCATCCACCACAGCCGACTTGGTGGCCGCGCCCTTGCCGGTGGCGTACAGCATGCGCTGCCGCGGATCCATGAGGGCCACGGGGATCTCGGAGTCCGTGAGGTACTCGTAGAGCCGCCACCAAAGCCAGCCGCGCTCGTGGCTGCCTCCGCCGGTGCGGGACAGGGCGGGGGTTTCCATGACGACGAGGTCGGGGCGTCCGAGGTTGAGCAGGACGGCCGCGGAGACCTTGCGCATCGCGGTGATGCGCTCGTGGTGGGGGAGTTTGGTGATCGGGTTCTTCTTGTCGGTGTGGCCGACGGTTTCGCACCAGCCGAGGGATGAGGCGATGCCGGTGGCGGTGAGGCTGGTGTCGAGGCCGATGACGGTCGGTCCGTGGGTGAGGGTGCCTCCCGGAGGCGGGAGGAGGGCGGTGTCAGTCACGGGTGCTCCATGCGGTGAGGGCGTAGGCGATGAGGGCGAGGGCGGTGCCGGCCAGGAGGGCCAGTGCGAGCGCGTATCGGGTGAGCACGGGCCGTTTCTGGTCGAGGTGGTGGTAGGCCTGGACGGTGCTGACGCCGGTGTGGGTGCACCAGAGGAGGGCCAGGCAGAATGCGGCGGTCACGCGGCGATCTGGGCTGCCGGTGCGGCGGACGTTCGGTAGTGCTGCTCGTTGGCGGCCTGGAGGGCGTGCAGCCGGTCTTCGAGGGCGATCTGCCGTTCGGCGAAGTCCCGGCGGGCGGCCCGCAGCTCGCGGTTCAGGCGCTGGATCTCGGTCCGGTAGCGGGCGCAGGCCCGGAGCGCTCGGCCGAGACGCGCGGCGTGGCCGATGGCGGCCTCGGCCCAGTCCTCCGCCCGGAAGATCAGAGTGGCGTTCTCAATCCGCGCAGCCGCGAGCTTCTTCTCGGCGGCGATGATGTCGTCGGCGAACCGCTCCGACCTGCGGAAGCTCACCGCCTCCTCGTTGCGGCTCGCGCCGAGGGCCATGTTGAGCTGCGCCACGCGGCTCTCCAGCCAGGCGATGCGCTCGTCCTTCTCGGCTAGGCGGCGTCTACCGAACATCGTGTCCTCCGGTCTGGGTGGTGGAGCTGGTGGCGACATCGGCCGGGATCAACCCGAGGCCGACGACGATTCCGATGGCGTGCGCGGCGTTGCGGGCCCCGAGCCGCTCGAAGAGGTCCCGGCTGATCAGGCGGGCCGCGTACACGGTGATGCCCATCTCGCGGGCGATCTGCGGGAAGTCGTGGCCGCGGGCGATGTGCGTCACCAGGTCGGCCTCGACGTTGGTGAGCTCGGTGATCTCAGTGCGCGTGGTCACGCCGCCACCGCCAGGGGCATGGGTCGCAGCGGCCACGACCCGTCCACGACCGCCGCGGGGTCCCGCTTTTCGCCCGCCTTGTCCGAGCGGAGCCACGACTGCAGCGACGCGGCGTCCCGGGCTGCCCAGCCGACCTGCCGCCGGTGCAGCTCGTCGATGTCGCACGCGGGGTCGTCGAACCGGTCGTACGGGCCGCGCCGGTTCCGCAACGCCCCCACCCAGGCGGGGCGTTCGGCGGTCGGCTTGTGCGCGATGACGCCCATGACCCACGCGGCCTGCGCCGCCTTGTGGGCGTCGTACTCGGCGCCATGGGCCTGCTCCTCGTCCCAGGCCAGCACGTTGCCTTGCCCGTATGTCTCCACGGTCGTGCGCAGCTGATACGGGCCCTGCGTCGCGGAGACGCGGCGACGGTACGGGGCGGCGTGCCGGTCGAGCGTCATCGTGTCGATGACTCGGGTCAGCGGGCCGGTGATCTCCTCCAGCCCGGCGCCGTGGTGACGGCGCGTCTCTCGGTCGAGGAGTGTGAGGTCGTAGCTGCCGATGTTGTGGCCGACGAGCGGGATGCCGACACCAACAGCCTCGGCAACGGCCTGCGCGATCTCGGCGACGGCCCGGTCGGCCGGCATGCCGTGCTCGGCGAGGTACTCGTCGGTGAGTCCGTGGACGGCGATCGCTTCGGGTTCCTGGGCGACTCCGGGGTTGACCAGCCAGGTGCGGTGCTCGGTCGGCATGCCGCCGCCGAGGTGGATCAGCGCGCAGGACACGATGCGCGCCGTGTCGGGGGTCTTGTCGCTGGCCTCGAAGTCGAGCGCGGCCATGCGGTTGAGGTGCCACGGGTTGTGCATTCTGTTCCTCCTGCCAGGGCTGGGGGATGATGGGTGGTGCGGGACCGCGCCTGTTACGAGCGGGCGCGGTCCCGCCAGCCGGTTAGAACGGGGGGTCTTCGGGCTCAACAACGGGCGCCATCGGGGGCGCGGCAGCCGTGTTGATCGGCCCGTACTCGCGGATCAGCTCGGACAGAACCATCGCGTCGCCGTTCGGCTCGTCCCGGCGCATGATGGGGCCACCCACGTCGGACCAGCCGCCAGTGTGCTCCCACCGCTTGCCGTTGCGGTCGAGCCACTGCTTCATCAGGTCGTAGCGCTTGCCGAACATGTCGCACAGCCGCGGCCCGTGACCAGTCCGCTCGGAGCGTTCGTCGACCAGCCGGTCGATCTCGACGCCGGCGCCATCGAGGTCGCGCATGAATTCCCCAGAGGCCTGGCGCAGTTCGGGCTGCCAATGGGTTGCCAGCTTCACTGCGTGCTCGACGACGACGCTGAGCAACCTGTGCAGCTGCTCCTGCGCGTCGACCTGCTGCTGTGGCAGGTGCGCCAGCGTGGCGTGCGCCTGGGCCATTGAGGCGAGGATCGCAGCGGTCTCCGGGTCAGCGAACCGGGCACCCGACTGGTCGCTGGCCCGGTACGACGCCTGCGACAGCAGCCGGGAAGCCTCCTTAGCGTGATCGATAGTCACGACGCACCGCCTGTCAGGTGCGCGTGGAAGGCCCGGAGGGTTTCGAGGGGCGCCAGGGCGGCCGGGACTCCCATGGAGCCGTTCAGGAACTCACGCTCCGTCTGCTCCGGCGACCAGCCGTGCTTGTCGTCGGCAGCGTCGAGGATGTCGTCCCACAGCTTCGCGGCCTCGTCGTACACCTCGCCGTCAACCGGGTCGGTGTCGCCGGTTGCCTCGGCGTCAGTGCCATCCGCGGGCGCAATCTCCTGCGGGGCCGGCCCGCGACGCGACAGGATCTCCGCTGCCGTCACCGGCGCGCCTGCCTGCACCGCCGTGATCTGCAGCTGTGAGTCCCGCAGCTCTTCCACGGTGTAAGGAACGCCGTGAAGGGCGTCGGATGCGACCAGCCGACAGATTTCGCCCGTCGCGCGGGCAACCAGCATGTTCGTCGGCTGCGACTTGTAGTTCGAGTTCTTCGCCACGAACCCGGCCAGCTGAGCCCGGGCAATCGTCCACACGACCTCCTGCCACGCCTCCGAGCCGTTTCGGCGACCGCGCATCCGGCACACCGTGTCGGACGACTCGACCAGCTCGATCTCGTGGCCACGGGACTGCAGGAGTGCCCGCATGGCGTGGGCCCGAAGGCCCGGTGTCCCATGGATGACATCCATGGACTTCAGCGCGGCCATGGGCGGC
This sequence comes from Kitasatospora sp. NPDC048545, assembly GCF_040651155.1. Taxonomy (NCBI): domain Bacteria; kingdom Bacillati; phylum Actinomycetota; class Actinomycetes; order Kitasatosporales; family Streptomycetaceae; genus Kitasatospora; species Kitasatospora sp. NPDC048545. Next base: position 365,108 of record NZ_JBEZIQ010000002.1, on the reverse strand, counting down.
AGGCCGAGCTCGTTGCCCGCCAGTAGGCAGGCGGTGATGTCGCCGACCTTGCCGCGCATCGTCGAGGGGATGAACGACGTCGTCGACAGGCGGTCGGCGAGCTGGTAGGCGAGGTCTGCCTCGTGGGCCCAGTCGGCGATGGACTTCCCGGGGACCGCGGCGGCCGTCGGCTGGACGGCGACGGCAGCGGGCCGGGGTTCGGGGATGGCGAGGTCAGTCATGGAACGAGTCCTCTGAGGGTCTTGGGGGCGGTCACGAGCGGTACCCGCGTTCGTGCAGGGCTTGCAGCCACTCCGGGGCGGAAGCCATTGAGACCTCGTGTCCGTAGCCGGGCCAGATGCCCGTTGCGGTGCACTCGGCGTAGATCTCGCGGGCCCGCTTGTTGCGGTCGGCGGCCATCAGTAGCCACGGCGTGGCGAGCTCGATGACGTTCACCAGGTAGGGGGGCTGCTTCTCTTGGACCACGAACACGAAGCTGACGTCGTCTGCGAGTTCGAGTTGCAGGACGGCGTCCATGTAGAAGTCGGCCTGCTGGTCGTAGCGGAAGTCGAGGACGGACCTCTCGAACTTCGCCGTTGAGGCGTCGTTCGCGGTCTTCAGGTCCGGCAGGAGTAGCCGGCCGCCCCGGGCGTTGTCGAGCCAGTCCAGACGGGCCCGGCACGGGACTCCGGTGACCTTGTCCGTCCAGAAGAGCGACTGCTCGGGCTTGCCGAAGTCCGGGTCGAACAGGGCCGCGGCCAGGGGGTGACGACGCAGGGCCGCGGCCATTGCGTGAACCTGCTCCCACTCGTCCCGTTTCAGCGGCACCGCCCCGGCCTCGCGGGCTTCGGCAACCTCGGCCTTGGCTTGCTTGGTGTTCCACACCAGGTGGTCGACGAGAACCAGGTCGGGGCCGTCCCCGAGAATCAGGCGGTGCGCGGCAGTGCCGATGTCGAACGCCTTCTTCGGCGGATCGGGGTGGTCGAGCTCGTACTTGAACTTCGCCGGCGTCGAGTTGAGGATCTTCCGGGCGCCGGTTGAAGACAGCGAGCTGCGGTCGGCGTGGTAGGCCTCGGCGGTGATGTCGTAGACGCCAGGTCTGGTGACGATGGGCCCGCCGGCCGGGGTCTGAGCCCCGGCCTGCACGGTGGTCGTCACGCCGCCCCCTTGCGCTGCTGAGGAACGTGACTCCCCGTCGCGATCAGCAACTTCGCCGCGAGATCCTCGGCACCGACGTTCGACAGCAGCATGTTCGCGCCGCCCAGCCGGTCCAGCAGGATCTGCACCAGCTCGTCACGCTCCGGGCCCGAGACCGCGTACAGGTCCGCCAACTCCTGACCGACCCCCTCCGAATCCTCGGAAGCCTCGGCCGCGAGCGACACGATCAGCGCGGACACCAGCGGCGTCACGTCCAGCTCCACACCCAGCTGCCGGCGCCGCACCCACACCGGGAACGCGGCGTTGATCCGGTCCGCCGCCCGGGCCAGGAGGCCCTCACGGTCGAGCAGGGCCGTGACGTTGCGGGCGAGCGGGGCGCCGTAGCACTCGGCCAGCAGGCGGGCCGCGCGCCGAGCCACGGGATTCGAGAAATCGGCCATCACAGAGCACCGCCGATCAGATCGTTGTGCACGGTCACCCACAGAGCGGCCGTGTCGGTGTCCCACTCGGTGGGGTCACCGTGGGCGTCCAGGTACCGGCCCATCAGGGCCTCCTCGCCGGGCGTCAGCCCGCACGTCGGCAGCTCCGCCGCGTGCTCGGCCATCCGCCGGACCGCCGCCGCCTGCTCCTCCGTGTAGACGCTCATCACGCCGCCTCCTCGACACCCAGCAGCTGCTCCAGGCCCTGCACGTGCAGGCGGGCGACGTACAGCTCGTGCATGAGGCCCTCGATCGTGGCCTGCATCGAGCCGATCAGGTGCGCGGCCTCGATCGAGTTCGTGAATCGGCCCGGACGGGCCGTCAGCGCCTCCAAGCGGTCCACCACGGACTGGGCGGAGACGATCAGCGAGCCCTCCAGCAGGCCGGCCTCCAGCGCCTGCTGCAGCGACATCACCTGAGGGGGTTGGACGTTGGTAGGCTGTGTGGTCACGGCCTGCCTCCTCGTTGCTCGTTGTGGGTGGGGCAGAAGGGCTGCGGTGGTCTGTCCACCACCCGCAGCCCGGCCCGTGGTGCTAGGCCGCCTGCTGCTGGTATCCAGCGCGCTGGCGCAGGATGAGTGCCTCGATGGCCTCGACGGAGCCGAGGCGGTGGCCCGGGTACCAGGCGGCTTCGGCTGCGGCCCGGGGCGTAAGGGTGTCGCGCTCCTGTCGCGCGCCGGCCAGGTTTCGGCCAGCCTCCATCAGGGCGATTTCGCGGCTGGTCATGCCGCGGCCGGGATGTCGTTGCCGATCATGAGGTCATCGAGGCTGACCCCGTAGGCCCCGCGGATGCTGGCCTGAGCTCTGGCGCTCGGGCTGCACTTCCCGTTGACCCAGCGGGAGATGGTCGACTGGCTGACGTTCAGACGCCTGGCGATGGTGTAGTCGCTGCCGTCACCGGCCTGAGCTGCAGCCTCTCGGAGGTACTCGACGTTGAGTCGCACGTGCGCTCCTCGTAAGCGTGGTGCTTCCGTCATCGGCATTAGTGCCGGATGTGGAAGTAAAGCTAGCCCTCGATTGGCGTGTCGGCAAGTACTTCCGGATGTGGAATTTGTGGAGTGTTGGACCCCGGTGCTGGCTTGATAGCTCCCACCTCCTATATTCCACTTATGGAACTACTGCCGGAGGGGCTAGTCGCTCAGCTATCCTCCGGACCGGGAGGCGAACATGACACTTTCAGAGACGTACGCCGCATGGCTCCGAGACGCCATGCGAGCAGCCGGCCTCGACATCGACAGGCAGCGCGGCGGCGGCCGACAGGCCCTGGCTCAGGCCGTAGGCGTATCCGCCAGCACTGTCGGACGGTGGCTCACCGGCGATGCGGTCCCCAGCCCCGAGCACTTCGAACCGATCGCCGACGCCGTCGGCGTGCCGGTCGTGACGATGCTCGTTGATAGTGGAATCATTTCCGCCGCATCTCTGACACTCGGCCAGCCAACAGACGTACGATTTCACCCCATCACCCCCGCGCAGGCGGCCGACGAGCTCGGGCTCACCGACCCCACGGAGCGCGCGCTGTTCATGCGAGAACTGGCTCAGCAGAACCGCCGCCACCTGCACGCCGCCACCGAGGGGGATGGTGATGCTGTAGCCCAATAGCGGGGGAGGATGCATGACCACAAGGACGACAACCGCGGGGCTCGCAGGAGCTGCCATACCCGTATGCGCAGTAACAGCCGGCGCCGCGGTCATCCAGCATGACGAAGCCCTGGCCATCGTCGGACTGATCTTCGCCATCGTTGGCGCCGCAGCCATGGTCACTCGCATCATCCACGCTGCCGTCACCGACACCGCCATAGAGCGTAGACGCCTCCACCTCGCCGAAGAACACGCGGCCTCGGAGTACGCCCGCTACATAGCCGCCCGCGCCATCGTCGATGCAGATGCCGAACGACTCTGCCGGGAAGCAGCCGACATTGAAGCCCGGTCCGCCCGCCGACTCGCCGAGGAACGCGAACGGCTCCAGCTCGAAACCGAGGCCACCCGGGGAGCGTTGAAACGGGAGGGGTACCGGATCGGATTCGCCCACGGCCAGCGCGGTATCGCCGAGGCTCACAACCAGCCGGGCCGCATGGCCACCATCATCCCGCTGCCCGCGCCCTCCGCAGGATCAGATCCGACCCTGGGCAGCGGCCATTTGTCATAACCTAAGGGGAGCCCCTGTGCCGAGCGACGACGAGGACCTCATCCCAGCAATCGGCTACATCCGAGTCAGCACCGCCCGCGAAGAAATGATCTCCCCGGAGCTGCAGCGCGCCTCGATCGAGGCCTGGGCTGAGCGCCGCCGCCGGCGAATCGTGCACTGGGTGGTAGACCTCGATGCGACCGGCAGGAACTTCCGACGCAAGATCATGAAAGCCATCGGGTACATCGAGGACGGCACCGCCAAGGAGATCGCCGCCTGGAAGTACTCCCGGTTCGGCCGCCAGCGCCACGGAAACGCCGTCAACCTGGAACGCCTGGAGCGCGCCGGAGGCCAACTCGTCTCCTCCACCGAGGAAGTGGACGCCCGCACCGCGATCGGCCGGTTCCAGCGCGGCATGCTCCTGGAAGTCGCCGCGTTCGAGAGCGACCGCGCCGGCGAACAGTGGAAAGAGACCCACGAATGGCGCCGTACGCACGGGCTCCCCTCCGGCGGCGGACGTCGCTTTGGGTACATCTGGCACCCGCGTAAGCTCCCGCACCCGGACGGCACGTTCACCCTGCAGCGCGAGCGGTACGAACTCGACCCGGCGACGGCGCCGGCCGTCGCCGAGATGTACCGGCTGTACGCCGACGGAGCGGCAGGGTTCGACAAGATCGCCCGCCGGCTCAACGCCGCCGGAATCACCACCACCCGCGGAGAGGCGTGGCACGGAGAGAGCGTACGTGGCTGCATGGACTCGGGGTTCGCAGCCGGATACCTGCGCGTGCACTCGCAGAGCTGCCAATGCGAGCCCTATCTGAGCGGCTGCCCGAACCATGTTCACCTCAAGGTCGACAACGACGAGGTGCTCCCGCCGATCATTTCCGAAGACCTGTGGGCCAGCTACAAGCAGCGCCGAGAGCTCGTCAAGGTGACACCCCCGAGAGCCCGGAAGCCCGCCTCCCCGTTCTCGATCATTCTGCGATGCGACCTGTGCGGCGGGGCCATGACGAAGGGCACGGTTGGCAGTTACTCGTACGTGCGCTGCAACATCCGTCGCCGCTACGGCACATCGCGCTGCCCTGGAGTCAGCCTGCCCTACCCCGCCGTCGAGGACGGCGTCTTGGCGTGGCTGCGCACGATTGCTGATGAGATCAACGCCGAGGCTGACCGGGCTGCCGACGGGGTCCTCAATGGCTCTACCGAGGAGGCGCGGGCTGGGCAACTAGCGGTCAAGGTCGAGAAGCTGGAGCGCGCCGTCGTGAGGCACATGCGGGCCTATGCGCTCATCGAGGACGATGATGCCGCGCTCGAAGCAGAATTCAAGCAAACACTCGCTCAGCTGCGGCGAGAGAAGACTGAAGCTGCGACCGAGTTGGCGGAGGTGAGGGGCCAGAGTGCCGTGGCACAGGGCCGCGCAAGTGCCCGTGGAGAGGCGCCTGCGCTTGCGGCAGATCTGCTTGCCGAGTGGCATTCTCTTCCCGTGGAGCGGCTCAACTCGGTTCTCCGGAAGGTGATTCGAGAGGTGCGGGTCACCTCCGACAAGGGCGTGGCTGTGGTGCCGGTTTGGGCGCAGACGGCAGAGCCCGAGGATTTTGTCCCTTAGAGGTACTGCTAACCGGGCACGCGGGCACCAAGTACGGCATCCCCTTCCCGGTCTTCGCCCGGGCCTCGTTCGGGCTGCGCGGCGCCAACCTGCCCGCGCTCCTGCGGGCGGCGGTCGCCTGCGCCTGGTTCGGCATCCAGACCTGGATCGGCGGGGAGGGCATCTTCCTGCTCGCCGGCAAGCTGCTCGGCGAATCCTGGCGCACCGCGGGCGAGTTCGCCGGCTACCCGTGGACCCAGTGGCTCTCCTTCCTGCTGTTCTGGCTGATCGAGATGGCCGTCATCGCCCGCGGCATGGAGGCGCTGCGCCGCTTCGAGAACTGGGCGGCGCCGTTCGTCATCGTCGGCGCGCTCGCCCTGCTGGCGTGGATCACCGTCAAGGCGGGCGGGTTCGGGCCGCTGCTCGACCAGCCGTCCGCGCTGGGGTGGGGCCGCGACTTCTGGAAGGTCTTCTTCCCGGCACTGATGGGCATGATCGGCTTCTGGTCCACCCTCTCGCTCAACATCCCTGACTTCACCCGCTTCGGCGGCAGCCAGCGGGCCCAGATCCGCGGCCAGGCGCTCGGGCTGCCGACCACGATGACGTTCTTCGCGCTGCTGTCCGTGCTCGTCACCTCCGGCTCCCAGGCCGTGTACGGCGAACCGGTGTGGGACCCGATCCAGCTCGCCGCGAAGATGGAGAACCCGGCCGGCATCCTGTTCGCACTGCTGACCGTCCTGGTCGCGACCCTGTCGGTGAACATCGCCGCCAACGTCGTCTCGCCGGCCTACGACCTCGCCAACCTGCTGCCCCGGTTCGTCAACTTCCGCACCGGGGCCCTGATCACGGGCGTCGTGGGCATCGCGATCTTCCCGTGGCGGCTGATCTCCGACCCGCACGTCTACATCTACACCTGGCTGGGCGTCGTCGGCGGCCTGCTCGGAACGGTCGCCGGCGTCCTGATCGCCGACTACTGGCTGCTGCGCCGCACCCGGCTCGAACTCGCCGAGCTCTACCGGCCGGGCGGGACGTACTGGTACGCGGGCGGCTGGAACCGGCGTGCCGTCGCGGCGCTGCTGGTGGGCGGCCTGCTGGCGGTCGGCGGCTCCTACTCCACCGTCGACGCCCACGGTGTCGAACAGGGCCCCTTCCCGGCCGACGGCCTCGTCCCCCTCCTCAAGCCGCTCGCCGACTACGGCTGGGCCGTCGGCCTCGCGTCCTCGGCGACCCTCTACGTCCTGCTCGGCCTCGTCCGGAGGCCCGAGGCCGGGGGTGGCGGGCGGCGGCGGAAGGTGCCGGCCGGACGGTAGCGGTCGAAGGGCGGCGGCGGGGCGGCGCTCACCGCTGTCGGCGCTCACCGCGGTGTCGGCCCGTCACCGGTCCGCCGCCGCGCGCTCGACGGCCGTGAGGACCTTCGCGGCGCCGTCCTCGGTGGTGAGGGCGGCGGCGAGGACGCGGGCCCGGGTGCGGTAGTGGGGGGTGTCGAGAGTGCGGCGGAGGGCGGTGGCGAGGCGGGCGGCGGTGAGGGCGCGTAGCGGGACGGGGCCGGGGGAGACGCCGAGGGCGGTGAGCCGCGCGGACCAGAAGGGGGCGTCCAGTTGGGCGGGCACGGGCACCGTGGGGGTGCCGGAGCGGAGGGCGGCGGCCGTGGTGCCGGCTCCGGCGTGGTGGACCACGGCGGCCGTGCGGGGGAACAGCCAGTCGTGCGGGGTGTCGCCGATGGTCAGGACGGTGTCCGAGTCCTCGGCGGTCAGGCCGCTCCAGCCCTCCTGCAGGAGCAGGCGCACCCGGGCGGCGCGGGCGGCGGCGAGGACGGTGGCGCTGAGCTGCTCGGGGTCCGGGACGACCAGGCTGCCGAAGCCGACGAAGACCGGGGGCGGCCCGGCGGCCAGGAAGTCGACGAGCCGGTCCGGGGGTTGCCAGTCCGGCCGGGCGGCCGGCCACCAGTAGCCCGCCACGTCCAGCCGGGGGTGCCAGTCGGCCGGGCGGGGGACGACCGTCGGTGAGAAGCCGTGCAGGACCGGGTGGTCGCGTCGGGCCCGGGAGATGCGGCGCGACGGCAGGCCGAGCCGGCGGCGCAGTCCGCGGACGGCCGGGGCGAACAGCTGGTCGGTCGCGGTCTGGACGGTGTGGCCGGCGAGCAGGTTGCCGGGCTTGGAGAGCGATCGCGTACCGGTGACGGCGGGCGCGAACTCCCGAGTGGGGGAGATGGGTTGGAGGAACAGCCCGATGGTGGGAAGGCCGGCCGCCTCGGCGGCGACCTGACCGAGCGCGCTGGTGGTGCCGGTGGTCAGCAGGAGGTCGGTGCCGAGGGTGACGGCCTCGACGATCGCGTCCCCCAGCGCGGGCATGAACTTCCGGCCAAGTCGCAGGAGTCGGAGGACTGTTGCAGGGCCGCTGCCGGCCTGCAACAGCCGCTGCCCCCGGTCGGAGGCGAGTTCGGCGCGCGGGTCGACCGGCAGCGGCCGGAACTCCAGCCCCGCCGACCGTACGGATTCGGCGAAGGTGGTGTGGGTGGCGACGGCCACCTGGTGGCCGGCCGCCCGCAGGCGGACCCCGAGCCCGGTGAAGGGAGCCACGTCACCGCGGGACCCGGCGGTGGCGATCAGGATGCGCATGGCCGCAGTATTCCGGCGCCGGCGGCTCGCCGGAAGGACGCCACGCACGGCGGGAAAGGGGGCGGCGGCCGGTTTCGGGTGCTCCGCGCGGCGGCGTCGGAACCGGGCGGCGGGCGGCGGCGTCCTTCGGGGCAGAGCGGACGGAACGGGGCCGTCTCGTCGGTGGACAGGAAGGACGGACGGATGGGCATCGTCGCGTGGATCGTGCTGGGCCTGGTCGCGGGAGCGCTGGCCAAGCTGTTGCTGCCGGGCAAGGACCCGGGCGGCCTGATCGTGACCACTCTGATCGGCATCGCCGGGTCCTTCGTCGGCGGCTGGATCGCGTCGCACTTCATGCACCGGTCGATCAACGCGCACTTCTTCGACGGGGCGACCTGGGTGTCGGCGATCGGCGGCGCCCTGGTGCTGCTGATCGCCTACCGGCTGCTGTTCGGCAACTCGCGCCGCTAGGAGGAGCCGGTAGGCGTCGCGAGGCGTCGCGAGGAGTCGCGAGGAGTCGCGAGGAGTCGGGCGGAGCTGCGAGACGCTGCGAGGAACTGCCGGGGACACGAGGAACGGTGCGGATTCGCCGGCTCACGAGGCCGGCCGGGTGGCCGGTTCGCGTCGTTCCTCACGGGCGCCGGAAACCATGCGGCGCCCTCCCGCGTCCTTCGGACCGGGCCCGGAGTCTCGACGGGACCGTCACGCCGATGACGCGAGGGGCGACTGATGAGCTGGATGGCGTGGATCGTGCTGGGCCTGGTGTCGGGGACCTTGGCCAGGATGGCGATGCCGGGCAAGGGCGAGCGCGGTCTGATCGGCACCACCCTGATCGGCATCACCGGCTCCTACGTCGGCACCTGGATCGTCTCGCACTGGATGCACGGGACGGTGAAGGTGAGCTTCCTCGACCTGACGACCTGGGTGTCGGCGATCGGCGGCGCGGTGGTGCTGCTGTTCCTCTACGGCGTGCTCGTCCGCATCGTCCGGCGCTGACCGGCCGGCCCGGTTGCCGCGGTCGGTGTGGCTGCCGCGGTCGGCCCGGCTGCCGCGGCCGCTTCGTGCGCTCGGGTGTCCGGGCGTCGTCCGGTGTCCGCGGACACCTCCGCCACCCAGCCCGGTAGGTCCTCGCGGGCGTGCAGCCAGGCGGCCGGGACACCGGCGAGCCCGGTGCGGGCGGCGACCACCCCGGCGGCGATGGCGCAGGTGGTGTCCTGGTCGCCCCAGCCCTCCAGGGTGTGCCAGATCGCCCCGGGCAGCGAGTCCGGGTGCCCGGCGGCGGACCAGAGGGCGAACGGGACGGTGTCCGGGGCGGAGATCAGGGCCCCGGAGCCGAGCACGGTGGCGGCGTGCCGGACGCTGGTGCGCCCGGGCATCCGGGCAGCGACCCGCAGGCCGGACCGGACGTCGCTGTCGGGCAGCCGTCCGGCGATCTCGGCCAGCAACTCGGCTCGGCCGGGCGGGGTTTCGCCCCGGCTCCGGACGGCGAACGCGGCCGCGAGGGCCACCGCCACCGCGCCGACGACCGCCTCCGGGTGGAAGTGCGTGGTGAGCGCCTGCAGTTCGGCCTGCCGGACAACCTCGTCCAGGTCATCGGCGAACCAGGCACCCAGCGGGGCGACCCGCATCGCGGCACCGTTCCCGTACGAGCCCTGGCCCTCGAACTGGCCCGCCGTGACGGTGCGCCAGTCATCGCCCGCCTCGATGCCGCGCAGTACCCGGTGCATCGACGGGCCGTACTTGCGGTCGTACTCGCGCGTGTACTCGGCGGCGAACTCCCCGGCCAACGTGTCCTGTCGGACCGCACCGTGGACGGCCAGGTGATGGACCAGGACCAGGGCCATCGCGGTGTCGTCGGTCCAGTGCCAGGGCGCGGGGCGGGTCAGGCGCGCGGCCAGTGCGGCGGGCGCCTCGTCCACCGGGACCGAGAACCAGCGATCGCCGAAGGCGTCGCCGAGGGCGAGCCCCTGCAGGCTGTCCAGGACCGGTCCGGCCGCACGCATGTCATCCTCCGAGTGAGACCGACTGTGCGCGGCAGTCTGCCGGACGGCAGAGGCGCCGGCCACCGGGTTTCCGCCCGGGTGCCGGCGCCTCGACCGAGGGTGCGGGTGGCTCACCTGGCCGCGAGGCCGCCGAGGACGAGCTTCCACACGGCCTCGAAGCGGTCGTCCGCGCCCGGCGACGACCAGGTGGCCGCGTAGGCCGGGTCGTGGAACGGGGCGGTGGCGTCGAACACGGCGCGGGCCGTGTTCTGGACGTGGGCGAGCTTGAACTCCTTGGCGTCCACGCCGTCCTGGAAGATCTGTCCGATCTGCCGGACCAGGGTGTCGATGTGCGCGTCGACGGTGCCGCTGTTCTCGTCGACCAGCACCATGTAGGTGGCGAACAGCTCCGGGTCGTCGAGCGCCTTCTTCCGCTTGGCCGCGAACAGCGTCGTCAGCCAGCGGTGCAGCCGATCGGCGGCGGGGCCGCCCTCGGTGGAGATGGCCGCCAGCTCGTGGTGCGCCTGGTCGAGCCAGCGCTGGGTGACCGCCTCGCGCAGCGCGGCCTTGCTCCCGAAATGGCGGTAGACGCTGCTGTGGCTGACGCCGAGGATCCGGGCGACATCCACGACGGTGGCCTTGGCCGGGCCGAACCGCCGGAGGACGTCCTCCGCCGCGATCAGGATCTGCTCGGCGGTGAGTGTGGTGTCCGTGGTCACGGGGAGGTCCGTCCTTAGGGTCGTGCGGTCGGTCGGTTGGTGCTGCGGTGCTGTGGAGCTGCGGCGCTGTGGAGCCGTGGAGCTGAGGTACCGGTGGAGCTGCGTGTGTGCGGAGAGCCCGGGGAGGTCAGCGCTCGCTGTCCAGACGGGCCATCTGCGCGGCAGCGTACCGGTCACCTGCGGCGGAGCCGGCCGGGACGGCGGCCTCGATGGCGGCGAGGTCGGCCCCGGTCAGGGTGACGTCGAGGGCGCCGAGGGCCTCGGTGAGGCGCTCCCGGCGGCGGGCGCCGACCAGCGGGACGACGTCCTGCCCGCGCGAGACCACCCAGGCGATGGCGACCTGGGCGACGCTCGCGCCCTTCTCGGCGGCGATCGCGCGCAGCTCCTCCACCAGTGCCAGGTTGTGCGTCAGGTTCTCGCCCTGGAAGCGCGGGCTATGGCTGCGGAAGTCGGTCCCGGCGAGGGCCCGCTCCGGGCTCCAGTGGCCGCTGAGCAGGCCGCGGGAGAGCACCCCGTACGCGGTGATGCCGATGCCGAGCTCGCGGGCGGCGGGGAGGACGGAGGCCTCGATCGAGCGGGTGAGCAGCGAGTACTCGATCTGCAGGTCGCTGATCGGGTGGACGGCGGCGGCGCGGCGCAAGGTCTCGGCACCGACCTCGGAGAGGCCGATGTGGCGTACGTAGCCGGCCTTCACCAGGTCGGCGATGGCACCGACGGTCTCCTCGATCGGGACCTCCGTGTCGAGGCGGGCCGGGCGGTAGACGTCGACGTAGTCGGTGCGCAGACGGCGCAGGGTGTAGGTGAGGGCGGTCTTGGTGGCGGCAGGGCTCGTGTCGTAGCCGAGCCACTGGCCGTCCGGGCTGCGCTGGGCGCCGAACTTCACGCTGATCTGCACGCGGTCGCGGTCGCGGCCGCGCAGCGCCTCGTGGATCAGCAGTTCGTTGTGGCCCATGCCGTAGAAGTCACCGGTGTCGAGCAGGGTGATCCCGGCGTCGAGGGCGGCATGGATGGTGGCGATGCTCTCGGCCTCGTCGGCCGGGCCGTACATGTCGGACATGCCCATGCAGCCGAGGCCGAGGGTCGAGGTGACGGGCCCGGTGGTGCCGAGCGGGCGCTGCGCGGGGCGGGTGTGCGAGGACATGGGTGACTCCGAGGTCCAAGGGGCGGGTGCGACGCCGGGCGGCGCGGGAGTGCGGCGGCGCCGTGGTGTGGCGGCGCGGCACTGACGGCGGGGCGCGGCGGCGCGGGCAGGGTGGCCCGGGTGTCACTATGCCACGACAGCGAACAGATTTCAAAATCTGTTCGCTGTCGTCTGTCATCTGAAAGTTGAAATCTGTCGGCTGTCATCTGTTGGTCGTCATCCGTCAGGTGTTGCGGCACGCTCCCGACCGGTCGCAGTACGGCTGCCCGCCGCTGAGCCCGCAGCCGCAGAGCATCGCCCGCGGGGTGTCCCGCACCTCGCCGTCCGTGCCCGTCACCCGCAGGTCCCCGCGCACCAGCAGCCGTCCGTCCGCCGTCCGCAGCACCGTGGTCGGCCGGTCCGGCTCCTCAAGGCCGCCGTCGGCCCGCCGGTAGCGCAGCGCGCCGGTGGGGCAGCGCCGCACCACCTCGGCGACGGCCTCGGGCACCGCCGCGTTCGGTGTGATCCACGGCCGCCGCCCGGTGTCGAACACCTCCGGCAGGCCGCGCACGCACTCGGCGGCGTGCCGGCAGACCCGGGCGTCGAAGCTGACGGCGATGCCCGCACCCTCGTAGGTGCGGGCGCCGCCGCCCCGGTCGCCGCCCCGGTCGCCCCACCGGGCGCTCTCGTGGGCGCTCTCCCGGGCGCTCTCCCCGCCGTCGGCCGGTTCGCCTGCCGGTTCGCCCGTTGGTTCGCCGGTTGGTTCGTCGGCCATCAGTCGGCGACCCGGCTGCGGTTCTCGTACGCGAGGTCGGTGTACTCGGGGTGCCTGAGCATCCAGCCTTTGATGAAGGTGCAGGTGGCCAGGACGGGCAGGTCGCGGGCGCGGGCGTCGTCCAGTGCGGCGCGGGCGAGCGCGCTGCCGATGCCCCGGCCCTCGAAGGCGGGCTCGACCACGGTGTGCGGGTAGACCACCAGGTGGTCGCTGCGCAGGTACTCGGCGAAGCCCGCGAGCTCGTCGTCCACCCACGCTTCGAAGCGGTGCCGGTCTTCCACGTCGCGGACCGAGAGGGTCATCGCGGCTCCTCATTGCCGGAGAGTCGGAGCCGGGCCTGGCCCCGGTCCATCATCGAGCGGTGGGGGCCGCCCCGCCCGTCGGCTCGCTCGCGGTGCCGTTGGTTGAGGTGCCTTCGGTTGCTGCGCCTTCGGTTGAGGTGCCGTCGGTCGTCGCGCCGTCGGTCGCCGCGGCCCGGGCCGTCGCGCTGCGGGCGGTGACCGTTCCCCCGGGCGTCCCCCAGTCCTCGTGCCCGCCCGGGGAGCGGAGGAGGTGGGCGCGGGCGGGCGGGAGGTTGCGCCACACCGTGCGCCCGCCGAGCCCGTACGCCGCCTCGAACTGCCGCAGCAGTCGCACCACCGCCCGGTGACGGGCGCTCCGGTGGGGCCCCGAGGTGAGGGTGCGCGCCGTCGTGGTGCCGAGGTACCCGAAGTACGTCAGCTCGCCGCCGGGCGTCAGCAGCCGCAGGTAGAGGTCGAGGATCTCGCGCACCCGCGCGGGGTGGAAGTTGGTGAACGGCAGTCCGGACACGATCGCGTCATACCGCTCCCCGTGTTCCTCCGGTCCGGCTCCCGGTGCCGCCACCGCCGTCCGGCAGTGCGGCAGTTCCTCGACCCGGCAGCCGGAGATGCGCAGCCCGGCCCCCGGGTGGCGGGCGGCCAGCACCGGGTCCTCCCGCAGCCGGTCGGCGAACCGCGGGTTCGCCTCGACGACGTGCAACCGGTCGCCCGGGCGCAGCACCCGGACCAGGCGGCGGGTCACGACGCCGGTGCCGGCGCCGACCTCCAGCACCGAGATCGGACGGTTCGGACGGCTGAGGACCGGTACGACCAGGGCGTTCACCAGGTCCGGGCCGCTCGGGGCCAGCGCGCCGGTGTCGTGGAAGGTGCGCAGGGCCTCGGCGAGGAACAGCAGATGGTCCCCCGCGGAGGATGAACTCCGCTTCGGGGAGGTGGAGTCGGGGCGGCGCCCGAGCTGGTCGTTCGTCATGTCATCGACGCTAGGCAGGGCCGGACCGCCGCGGATCGGCCGGTCAGTGACAGGCGCCCCCGACGAAAGTCGAGGGTGCGGGTGGCCGGAGGACAGGGGCGGCTCGATGCCGGACGCACCTGGCATCGAGCCCGAGTTCCGGGTCCGAGTCCCGAGCCCCGGGCCCGAGTTCCTCGCCCCGGGTCGGGGACGGGCCGAAGCCAGATGCGGTGAACAGGAGGAGAGAGGGCAGAAGGAGCACGAGGAGCGGAGGGGTGGGGGGAAGCGGTGGAAGCGGTGGAAGCGGTGGAAGCGGTGGAAGCGGGGGACTGGCGGCAGCAGGGCGGAGGAAGCCGCCGCCAGGAGGACCGCAGGCGGACGGAAGGCCTTCGGGTCGACGGGAGGAGGGGTCCGATGCGCAGGAGCCTGCTCGGCTGGTACGGCCCGGACCACCGGGCGTGGACCGACACGGTGCTGCTGCTCGGCCTGCTCGCCCTCGCCGTGGAGGAGGCCGTGGTGCAGTGGCTTGAGGCGGACGGTCCGCTGCGCGCACCGCGTACGGCCGTGGCCGCGCTGGCCTCGCTCTCGTTGTTCCTCGCCCGCCGCTACCCGGTCGCCTCCGCCGTCCTGCCGGTGCTCACCGCCGGGGTGTTCGACCGGGCCTTCCCCGGGTTGTTCAGCGTCTTCCACCTCGCCTACCTCGGCCGGACCGGCCCGGCGGTGGCCGGGGGAGCGGTCATCGCGGTGGCCAGCGGGTCCGGCGCGGATTCGCCCGTCGGCTGGGCCGGTACCACCGGGGCCCAACTCCTCGTCCAGGCCGCCGCCTTGTCGGTCGGCCTGTGGCTGCACGGCAGGCGGGTGCTGATCCACACCCTGCACGAGCAGGTCGACGCGCTGCGCCGTGAGCGCGAGCTGCGCGCCGAACAGGCCCGGGCCGCCGAACGCGCCCGGATCGCCCGGGAGATGCACGACGTGCTGGCCCACCGTCTCAGCCTGCTGGTGCTGCACGCCGGAGTGCTGCGGGACCAGGCCCGGGCCGGCACGGTCGCCGACGACCTGGACCGGCTCGGCCACCGGCTCGAACTGCTGCGCACCACAGCCGCCCGCTCGCTCGACGACCTGCGCGACGTCCTGGGAGTACTGCGCGCCGACCCGCCGGACAGGGCCGACGGCGGGGGCGAGCCGCTTGCGCCGGGCGGAGCCGGGTCCGTCCCCGCACCCGCCCTGCGTGACCTCGCCGAGCTCGTCGGGGAGGCGACCCAGGCGGGGCAGCGGGTCGAACTGGCCCTCTCCGGGGACCCGGAGGCCGTCCCGACCACCCACCGGCTGGCCGTGCACCGCCTGGTCCAGGAGGCCTTGACCAACGCCCGCAAGCACGCGACGGCCGCGCCGGTCACCGTCCGGGTCGGCTACGGGGAGCCGGCGACCACGGTCGAGGTCCGCAACGGTCCGGCCGGGGCGCCGTCCGACGGTCGGGGCACGGGCGGCGGGTACGGCCTGGTGGGGCTGAGCGAACGGGTCGGCGCGCTCGGCGGTGACCTCGACGCGGGACCGGACGGCACCGGCGGCTTCCGGATCTCCGCCCGGTTGCCCGGGCCGGGCCGCCCGCCGGGGACGGCGCCGGGCCGTCCGCGGCCGCCGATACGAGCCGAGGAGCCCGAGGAGCCCGAGCTGTTCGAGGCATCCGAGGTGCCCGAGGCGTCCGAGCTGTCCGAGCCGCCTGCAGTCCCCGGGCCGCCCGGGCCGCCGAAGCGGCACCCGACGCACGCGACGCACCCGACGCACCCGACGCAAGCGAGGCACCCGGAGCGGCGACCGAAGCCGCCGACGCAGCAGCCGGAGGAGACCGCATGATCCGCACGATGGTGGTCGACGACGACGCGCTGGTCCGGCTCGGACTGGTCGACCTGCTGGCCCAGGACCCGGCGCTGACCGTGGTGGCCGAGGCCGCCGACGGGTTCCAGGCCGTCGAGATCGCCGGCAGCCGACGGGTCGACGTCGCGCTGATGGACATCCGGATGCCCCGGCTCGACGGCATCGCCGCCACCCGTCGACTGCGTGAACTGCCCGACGCCCCGCGGGTCATCGCGCTCACCACCTTCGACCTGGACGAGTACGTGTACCAAGCGCTCGCCGCCGGGGCCGACGGCTTCCTGCTCAAGGACACCCCGCCCGCCGACATCGCCCGGGCCGTGCACGTCGTCGCGGGCGGACAGGGGATGCTGCACCCGGCGGCCGCGCGACGCCTGATCGACCGGTACCACAGGGTCGGCGCGCCCCGGTCGGTCGCCGCCCGCGGCCGGGTCGCCGGACTCACCCCGCGCGAGACCGACGTGTTGCGCGAACTCGCCGACGGGCTCTCCAACGCGGAGATCGCGGGCGTCCTGGGGATGCGGGAGAGCACCGTCAAGGCGCACGTCAGCCGGATCCTGACCGGGCTCGGCGTCGGCAACCGCGTCCAGGCCGCGCTGCTGGCACGCGATGCCGGGTTGGTCGGGGACAGCCCCTGAGGGCGACGGCCGGTCCGGCCCCGCGGTGGCGGTACCCGCGACGACGGCACGTGCGGTCGCGGAACGCCCGGTGGCGGTGGAGCCTTGGGCGGCTGCGGGGCCCCCGGGAGGCGGCGCTGCGTCCGGTGACGGCGCACGGCGGGCTCGTCGGGGCATCCCATCGGCCGGTGTTCACGCGGGTGTTCCCCGGAGGTTCCCCCGGAGTCAGGCCCGGTGTCCGGTCGGGCTTCCCTGAGCCGTCGCGTGCTCCCGGTTCGTACCGCGGGCTGAGCCGCTGTCACCCATCCGGCGTGGAAATGCCGTGCCTTGGCGGTTTGCGCTGCCGAAGTCGGGCGGCGGGTCCATGGTGGAGATGGGCGCGATCCGGCGACCGCGCCCGCGCGCCGATCCAGGCCCGCGCGCCGTGCGCCCGTCGCCGTTCCCCGACGGGTGCCCGAGGTCGGGCCCGGTACCGGCACGCTGGGAGCAGGGCCACCTCGCAGGAAACCGAACGGTTCTTCTAGGCTCACATCTCGGCTTCCCTGCGGCGGTCCGGCCACTGCGCCCGCCGCCGGGAGGCCGCCGTCCACGGGGCTCCGGGCGGACCGGGGCCACCGGATCGAGCGAGGAGGACACACATGCCAAGCACGCCGCCCAGCCGTTCCACCGCACTTGGGCCAGACGGACCGTTCCGGAGGGCCGCCGATCATCCCGGCCGCACGGCGCGGTCCGGCCGGGCCTGGTACCCGGGCGGGAGCGGTCGGCCGTCCCGACCGCTGAATACCGGCGGCGGCCGCGGAGGCGCGCGTTGAGTCCCCAGATCGTCGGGTCGTCCGCCGCGCCGGGTGCCGCCGCGGAAACCGACCGGAACCCGTCCACCGTCCCGGCGGCCGCCGACGGCGAAGCCCTCGCCGCCGTCGCCGTCACCGCGGCAGCCACCGCAGCCGTGGCGCCCGCTCCTTCGGCGCCGCCGCCCCCGTCGGCCCAGACCTCGCCCGCCAAGTCCTCACCCGCCCAGTCCTCGCCTGCCCATATGTCGCCCGCCCAGACCTCGCCCGTGCCGACCCCGGCAGTCGGCACGAACCCCGGGCCGGCCGCCGCTTCCAGAACCACCGCCCCCGCCGGGAGCGCGCCGGTCACCGCGGCACTGCCCGGCCTGCCACAGGCGCTCAGTGTCCGCGCCCGTACCCTTGCCGGCGCCGTCCGACGCCGCTGCGCCGACCTCGCCCGGATCGAGTCGCCCAGTGGGGACGCCACCCGACTCGACGCCCTCGCCGAGGAGTTGGCGTCCGGCTTCCGTGCCACCGGTGCCACCGCCCGGCGCGAGCCCGGCCCGGCCGGAGACCACCTCGTCCTGGAGTGGGAGGGACGGGACGAGTCCTTGCCGCACCTGTTGATCGTCGGCCACCACGACACCGTCTGGCCGGCGGGCACCCTGGCGGACTGGCCGGTCACCGAGGAGAACGGTCGGCTCACCGGGCCCGGCGTGGTCGACATGAAGGGCGGACTCGCCATCCTGGAGGGCGCGTTGGCCCTGCTCGCGGACCTCGGGGAGCGGCCGCACCGGACCGTGCGGCTGGTCGTGGTCTCCGACGAGGAGGTCGGCAGTCCGGACGGGCGGCGCCTGGTCGAGCGCCAACTGCGCGGCGCCGCCGCGGTGCTGGGGCTCGAACCGCCGCACCCCGACGGCCGGCTGAAGACCGCCCGGCGCGGCAGTACCCGGGTCCGGCTCACCGTGACCGGGCGCGAGGCGCACGCCGGCAACGACGCCCACGACGGGGTGTCGGCGGTCGACGAGCTGGTGGACCAGCTCGTGCTGGTCCGCGGCCTCGCGGGCCAGCCCGGTACGGAGCTCAACGCCGGCCGGATCAGCGGGGGTTCGCGGGCCAACGTGATTGCGGGCCGGGCCGAGGCCGAGCTCGGGCTGCGGTTCTCCACCGCCGAGGCGCAGCGCCGCACGCTCGACCACCTCGCCCGGCTCACCGCGCTGCGCCCGGGGGCCAGGGTGCGGACGGAGGTGCTGTCCAGCCGTCCGGCGTGGCCCGAGCGGACCGGCAACCCGTTGCTGCGGCACGTGCGTTCGCTCGCGGCGGTGCTCGGGCAGCCGCTGGACGGCGCTCCGGCCGGCGGGGCGGGGGACACCAACCTTCCGGGCTCGCGCGGGCTCCCGACCCTGGACGGGTTCGGTGCGGTCGGGGCCGGGGCGCACGCCCGGCACGAGCACATCCGGCTGGACCAGATCGCCCCCCGGATCGCGCTGCTGGCGGCGCTCCTCGCCGTACCGCTGCCGCGACTGCGGGACCGCGCGGAGGGCTGAGCGGGGTGGTGCGCCGGTGGCGGCCCGCCGCCCGAGTCGGGTGGCCGGGCGGACGGCGGGTAGCGGCCGAGGGGTGGCGGCTGACGACGGCTGCGACTGCTGCGACACACGGCCGACCGCCGACCGCAGCTCATGGCCGACCGCCGCCACGGCTCACAGCCGACGGCTGCCGCAGCTCACGGGCGACGGCGAACAGCTGACAGATAACAGATAACAGCTGACAGATTTCGAAATCTGTCAGCTGTTATCTGTTTCGTGCCTTGCCATCCCTCCGCCCCGCCGCGCAGAATGGTACCGACCGAACGGTCAGTCGGTTGGTGCCCGGGCCCCGGGCGGACCGGCGCGCAGGACACGAGAGGGGACCGTGGTGACAGCAGAGGTGGCCGAGCCGGTTCCCGCGCAGGCGCCGGAGGACCGGTTCGAGGCGGTCGTCGCCGCCGAGCAGCGGATCGAGCCCAGGGACTGGATGCCCGACGCCTACCGGGCGACCCTGATCCGGCAGATCGCCCAGCACGCCCACTCCGAGATCATCGGCATGCAGCCCGAGGGCAACTGGCTCACCCGGGCCCCCTCGCTGCGCCGCAAGGCCATCCTGCTCGCCAAGGCCCAGGACGAGGCCGGTCACGGCCTCTACCTCTATGCCGCCGCCGAGACCCTCGGGGTCGATCGCGCCGAGCTGACCGAGAAGCTGATCTCCGGCCGCCAGAAGTACTCCTCGATCTTCAACTACCCGACCCTCACCTTCGCCGACGTCGGTGTGATCGGCTGGCTGGTGGACGGCGCGGCGATCTGCAACCAGGTGCCGCTCTGCCGCTGCAGCTACGGCCCGTACGCCCGGGCGATGGTGCGGATCTGCAAGGAGGAGTCCTTCCACCAGCGGCAGGGCTACGAGCTCCTGATGACGCTGATGCGCGGCACCGAGGCCCAGCGCCGGATGGTCCAGGACGCCGTGGACCGCTGGTGGTGGCCGTCGCTGATGATGTTCGGCCCCTCGGACGCGGACTCGCCCAACACCGCCCGCTCGATGGCCTGGCGGATCAAGCGGCACAGCAACGACGAGCTGCGGCAGCGGTTCGTCGACATGAGCGTCCCGCAGGCCGAGCACCTGGGCGTGACCCTGCCCGACCCCGAGCTGCGCCGGAACGAGGAGCGCGGCGGCTGGGACTTCGGCGAGCCGGACTGGTCCGAGCTGAACCGGGTCATCCGCGGTCAGGGCCCGTGCAACGCAGAGCGGGTCGAACGCCGCCGCGCCGCCCACGAGGACGGCGCCTGGGTGCGCGAGGCGGCCGTCGCCTACGCGGCCAAGCGCGCTGCGGAGCAGTCCGCCGCGGCCGGGCCGCAGGCCCAGCACGTCCAGCACGCCACGGAACAGGAGAACGGAAAGTGACCGAGCCCATGGCCGAGTCCAAGGCGGTGCCCACGGCGGGGTCCAAGGCCGGCTGGCCGCTGTACGAGGTGTTCGTGCGCCCCCGGCGCGGCCTGAACCACGTGCACGTCGGCTCGCTGCACGCGGCCGACGACCGGATGGCCCTGCTCGCGGCCCGCGACCTCTACACCCGCCGCAACGAGGGCGTCAGCCTCTGGGTGGTCCGCTCGGACGCGATCACCGCCTCCACCCCGGACGAGCGCGACCCGTTCTTCGAGCCCAGCGGCGACAAGGTCTACCGCCACCCGACCTTCTACGACATCCCCGAGGATGTCCCGCACATCTGACGGGGGAACCGCCATGCAGGACCACACCGCCACGCAGGAGCACACCGCCTCCGGCCCCGACCACGGGGACCACCAGGACCACGCGGGCCAGCAGAGCCACGCGGGCCACGGGGACCACGGGGACCATGCGGGTCACGACGACCACGTCTACCTCAGCCTGGCCGAGGCCGCCCCCGGCCCCGAGGGCGAGGGCCGCTGGGCGTACGGGACGGGCTTCGCCGACCCGCTGCTCGGCGTCGACACCGCCCTGCCCGCCGGGACGGACGGCACGGACCTGGCCGCCTACTGCCAGATGCTCGGCGACGACGCCCTGATCCTGGCCCAGCGGCTGATCGAATGGTGCACCCGGGCGCCCGAGCTGGAGGAGGAGGTCGCCCTGGCGAACCTCGGCCTCGACCTGCTCGGCCAGTCCCGCCTGCTGCTGACCCGAGCCGGTCAGGCGGACGGCACCGGCCGCACCGAGGACGACCTGGCGTACTGGCGCGAGGAGCACGAGTTCCGCAACGTCCGGCTGGTGGAGACGCCGAACGGCGACTTCGCCTACTCGATCGCCCGGCTGCTGCTCTTCGCCACCGCGCGTGGCGCCCTGTACGAGGCACTGAGCGCGCACCCCGACCCGGTGCTGGCGGCGGTCGCGGCGCGCGGGGTCAAGGAGCTGGCCTACCACCGCGAGTACGCCACCGCCTGGACGCTGCGCCTCGGCGACGGCACGCCCCACTCCGCCGAGCGGATGCAGGCCGGGCTGGACGCCGTGTGGCCGCTGCTGGAGGAACTGTTCACGGCGCACCCGGTGGAGCTGCGGGTGGGCGTCGACCCGGCGACCCTGCGCGAGCCGGTGCTGGGCGCGCTCGGGGCGGTCCTCGCCGAGGCCGGACTGACCGTGCCGGAGGTGCCGCCGTTGGCCACCGTCCTCGGCCGGGCCGGCCGCGACGGCGTGCACACCGAGGCCCTCGGTCCGCTGCTCGCCGAACTGCAGGTGGTGGCCCGCGCACACCCGGGGGCGACGTGGTGACCGGGCAGCTCGCCGCCGACGCGGTGACCGGAACCGCGGGCGTCGCCGCCGCGGACACCGCCCGCGAGCCGGCCCGGGCGGTCGCCGGGGCCGTCCCGGACCCGGAGCTGCCCATGCTCACCCTGGCGGACCTGGGCGTCCTGGCCGGGGTCGAGGTGGACGGCGGCACCGGCGCGGTCACCGCCTGGCTGACCCCGACCTACTCGGGCTGCCCCGCGGTCGCCGAGATGGCCGCCGACGTGGACCGCCGGCTGCGTGCGGCCGGGTACCCGGACGTCCGGGTGCGGCTGCGGCTGGACCCGCCGTGGTCCACCGACCTGATCACCGCCGAGGGCCGCCGAAAGCTCGCCGAGGCGGGCATCGCCCCGCCGCGCCCGACCTCCGCCGTCCGCGCGGCCGGACCGGTCCCACTCGCCCTCGGCCCGACCCGCGCCGGAGCCGTGACCGGTACCGCGACCGGAGCTGCGGCCCGGGCCGCCACCGGCGCGGCACCCGTGCCGTGCCCGCAGTGCGGCAGCCCGGAGACGGAGGAGCTGTCCCGCTTCGGCTCCACCGCCTGCAAGGCGCTCTGGCGCTGCCGCGCCTGCCGGGAGCCCTTCGAACGCGTCAAGGAGATCTGAATGCCCGCCGCCTCGCCCGCCGCCGCTTCGCCTTCCGCCGCCGTCGCGGACGCCGCCTCGCCCGCCGCCGGCACCCGGGCGACCGGCATCCGCCCGGCCCGCCGCCCCACCTTCCACGGGCTGCGGATCGACCGGGTGGAGCGGCTCTGCGACGACGCCGTCGCGGTGACCTTCGCGGTGCCCGACGAGCTGGCGGAGGAGTTCGCCTTCCGCCCCGGGCAGACCCTGACGCTGCGCAAGCTGGTGGACGGCGTGGACGAGCGCCGCTCGTACTCGATCTGCGCCCCCGTCGGCGGCCCGCTGCGGATCGCCGTCCGCGAGGTGCCGGGCGGGCTGTTCTCGCGCTGGCTGGTGCGTGAGGCGCGGTCCGGCGAGGAGGTGGAGGTCCTGACGCCGTCGGGCCTCTTCACCCCGGAACTCGGCGTCCCCGCCGATCACGTGCTGCTCGCGGCCGGCTCCGGCATCACCCCGATGCTGTCGATCGCCGGCTCCGTGCTGGCCGCCGACCGCCGCTCGACCGTCACCCTGCTCTACGGCAACCGCCGCAGCGACACCGTGATGTTCGCCGACGAGCTGGCCGACCTGAAGGACCGCTACCTCGGCCGCTTCCAGCTGGTCCACGTGCTCTCCCGGGAGACCAGGGACGCCGAACTGCTCAGCGGCCGCCTGGACCCGGAGCGGGTGAGGGCGCTGCTGGCGGCACTGGTGGACGTCGGGAACGTCGGCCACTGGTGGCTGTGCGG
Organism: Kitasatospora sp. NPDC048545; assembly: GCF_040651155.1. Lineage (NCBI taxonomy): Bacteria > Bacillati > Actinomycetota > Actinomycetes > Kitasatosporales > Streptomycetaceae > Kitasatospora > Kitasatospora sp. NPDC048545. Next base: position 342,448 of record NZ_JBEZIQ010000002.1, on the reverse strand, counting down.
CCCGTTCGGCATGGTCACGGGAGCGAAGGACCTGCTCGCCGAACTTGGCGTGCCGGGCGAGCGGGTGCACCAGGAGCTGTTCCACGCCGAGGACGAGCCGCTGCCGGAGCGCGACGAGGACTGGGACCGGACGGACGCCTCGTCGGACGGCGAGACCGGCGCGCACAGCGAGGTCACCGTCGTGCTCGACGGCCGCGGCAGCACCCTCACCCTCCCGTGCGACCGCTCGATCCTGGACGGCGCGCAGCGCTCCCGCCCCGACCTGCCGTTCGCCTGCAAGGGTGGCGTCTGCGGCACCTGCCGCGCCCTGGTCACCGAGGGCGAGGTGGAGATGCGCCGCAACTTCGCCCTGGAGGAGAAGGAACTGGCCGCGGGCTACGTCCTCACCTGCCAGGCCCGTCCGGTCACCGACCGGGTGACGGTCGACTACGACCGCTGAGCAGATGCGGCCGGGCTGCGCAGCCCGTCGCGCGGCCGGCGGCCGGCCACCGGAGGGCGGTCAGACCGCCGCCGGGGCGGGCTGCTGCGCCGGCTCGCCGAGCAGCTTGACCAGGTCGTTGACGGCCGCGCGCCCGGCCCGGTTCGCGCCGACCGTGCTGGCGGACGGGCCGTAGCCGACCAGGTGCACGCGCGGATCGGCGGTGGCGCGGGTGCCGGTGAGCGCGATGCCGCCGCCGGGGGAGCGCAGACCGAGCGGGGCCAGGTGGCCGACCTCGGGCCGGAATCCGGTCGCCCAGACGATCGCGTCCACCGCCGACTCCTCGTCGCCCCAGGCGACCCCGTGCTCGGTGAGCCGGTCGAACACGGGCCGGCGGTGCAGCGCGCCCAGCTCCTCGGCGCGCCGGTAGGCCACGGACGGGCCGAGTCCCGTCACGCTCACCACGCTGCGCACCGGCAGGCCCTGCCGGACCCGCTCCTCGACCTTGGCCACCACCGCGCGTCCGTACTCGGGGGTGAACGGCCCGTCGTGGTAGACGGGTTCGGATCGGGTCACCCAGACCGTCTCGCCGACCGCCGCCACCTCGGACAGCACCTGGATCGCCGAGGCGCCGCCGCCCACCACCAGGACGCGCTTGCCCGCGAACTCCTCCGGGCCGCGGTAGTCGGCGTAGTGCAGCTGGCGGCCGGTGAAGTGGCCCGGGTAGTGCGGGAGGAACGGGCGGGTCCAGGTGCCGGTGGCGTTGATCAGCGCGCGGGTCGACCAGGTGCCGCGGTCTGTCTCCACCAGTAGCCGCGAGTCCGGGCGCTCGGACTCGGCACGCACGGCGCGCACCGCGACCGGGCGTACGACCGGGAGCGCGTGCCGGGCCTCGTACGCCGCGAAGTACCCCGGCACCACCTCGCGCGCGGGGGCCTCGGGGACGACCGGCGGGAGCTCGGCGTCCGGGAGGTCGTGGAAGCCGTGCACGGTGGCCATCCGCAGGGACGGCGAGCGGTGCGCCCAGGCGCCGCCGGGGGCGGCGTCGGCGTCGAGCACGACGAAGCCGCCGTCGGCGCCCGCCCGGTGCGGGGCGAAGCCGCGGCGGCGCAGGTGGTAGGCGGCGGACAGGCCTGCCTGCCCGGCGCCCACCACCAGGACGTCCACGCGCTGCCGCGCGGCGCTCGTCGGACCGTCGTCGGTCGCACGAGCCTGCGTTGCACGGGCCTGCGTTGCACCGTCGTTCGTTGCACCGTAAACAGTCACGCCCGTGAAACATTCGGGGCGCGGCGACTGTTCCCGCCGGTTCCACCGCCTCCTCGATCCGGGCGGAGGGCGCGGGGGTGGCGCGCGGGGGGCTGCGGGCGGTGGGCGGTGGGTGCTCAGGCGATCGGGGAGATCACCGCGGCGGTGCCGTAGGCGCAGACCTCGGTGCCGACGTCGGCCGCCTCCGTGACGTCGAAGCGCATCATCAGGACAGCATTGCCGCCGCGCGCCTTGGCCTGCTCGACCAGCCGCTGCATCGCCTCGTTGCGGCTCTCGACCAGGGTCTTCGTCAGACCGCGCAGCTCACCGCCGATCAGGGACTTCAGGCCGGCACCGATCTGGCTGCCGATGTGGCGGCTGCGGACGGTCAGTCCGAAGACCTCGCCGATCACGCGGTCGACCCGGAATCCGGGGATGTCATTGGTGGTCACGACCAGGACGTCGGCGTTCGGGCCCTGCCCGCCGCCGTACTCGTTGATGTCAGCCATGGGGCCCATCCTGCCCATGCGAGGCGTCCGAGTGACAGAGGCCGGACCGGGTCGTGGCCGAGAAGGCTTCCGGAAGCTGGTCCGGACCGGTGATCGGGCGGCCGAAAAGCCGTACCGTAGCCCCATGGGCGAGCGAAGCGATCATCCACAGGGGCCGGGCGCGGCGGAGGACTCCGGCGCGCAGGAGATCGAGGCGACGGTGGTGCTGGGCCTGCGGATCACCGACTGGCCAGCCCTGCGCGCGGCCGCGATCAGGGCCGTCGAGGAGCTGGACTTCGAGGGCATCGACCCGGCGGGCCAGCGCCGTGAACTGCTGCGCGAGGTCGCCGAGGACGCCAACGCGGCACTCGGCGCGCTGCTGCACCCGGACCGGCTGGTGGCCGCCATCCCCGGGATCGAGGCGGTCGGCGGCACGCTGGAGATCAGCGTGACCGAGGACTTCTCACCGGACTTCGCCGAGCTGTTCCCGCTGGAGAGCGAGGATGAGGACGGCGGCGCGGGCGCGGACTGGACGCTCACCCCGCGCACCGCCTGCCTGCTCCACGCGCAGCTGCTCGGCCTGGCCGACGCCGCCTACGACGACCTCGACGAGCACGGGGACGAGCCGGTCGCCGACGGAGACGACACCGACTGGACGGTCTTCGGCCGACTGCCCCAGCGCACCTGGCGAATGCACCGTGGCTGGCGGCGCGCGATGGCCCGGGCCTTCGACGACCTGGCCGACGACCTCGCGCTCGGCGAGTGGCCGCTACCGCGCTGCCTGGCCGACGACCTCGCCCTGCGGATGGCGCTGGTGGACGCCCGGGCGCTGCTCGGCGCGCAGCCCGAGTCGGTGGCGGACATGATGGGCGACCTTCCGGCCGACCTCTACGACTACGACTGGGAAGGCTGCAACGACGAGCTGTTCGGCGTCTACGGGCCGGACGACGGCGACCCGGAGCTGGGCTCGGAGCAGCGGACGGAGATGCTGCTGGCGGCCACGCACCCGGAGGGCTGGTTCCTGATGTACGAGGACGCGGAGGAGCGCGACCCGCAGCGCGGCTACCGGCGCTGACCGGGCGTCGGACCCGTCGGGAACGGGCAGCCCGGAGCCGACCGACCGACTGGCCGACCGGAGCCGACCGGCCGACCGGGACGGGCGGGGCGGTCCGGCGGACGGGCGGTCAGGCTGTGGACATGTCCGCCGAGCGCGCCCGGACCTACGAGCCGGCCCGCCAGGTGCGCGCCTTCTACCCGTCGTTGCACCTCAACCTGGCCTCGGACCACCTCAAGCCCGGCGAGCCCGACCTCGCGCGCGAGCAGCTCGAACGGGCCGTGCGCACCCTGGACGTGCTGCCCGAGGACGCCTACGGCGCGGGGATCCGGGCAGCCGTGGACGAGCTGCGCCAACGGCTGCGCTGACCGGGTGGGGCGGGACGAACGGGGCGGGCCGAGCGGGGTGGGGCGGGACTGGCATGCTGGACGGGTGACTTCTCCGTTCGACGCCCCGGCTCCCGTTGCTCCGTCCACCTCGTCCGCTGCGCCGTCCCCGGCTGACCCGGGCTCCGGTGACTCCCCGGCCCTGGAGGGCCGCGACGCGCGGCCGCAGTACGTGCTGCCGCTGGTCGTCCGGATGGAGCGGGCCACCCCGCCGGGGCGGACGGACGCGCTGGAGACCTCGGCCCGGGCGGTGCTCACGCTGCTGTCCGACCCGCGGGTGACCGAGGAGGACGGCGAGTGGGCCGAGCGGGTCGTGGCCTGGGAGGACGCCCGGATCCGCAAGGTGGTCCGGCGGGCCCGGGGCGGGGAGTGGCGGCGGGCGGGCGAGCTGCCGGGCGTCACGGTGCGGGGGCGGGAGGCTGAGGTGCGGGTGTTCCCGCCGGTCCCGCTGGACGGTTGGCCCAAGGAGCTGGCCAAGCTTCAGGTCTCCGGGACGGACTTGGAGGAGACGGCCGAGGTCGGCGCGCCCGGGTCCGGGGTGCCGGTGCTGTGGCTCAATCCGGAGCTGGAGATGAGCGCAGGCAAGACGATGGCGCAGACCGGGCACGCCGCCCAGCTCGCCTGGTGGCGGCTGGACGAGGCGCAGCGCAAGGAGTGGGCGGAGTCCGGCTTCGCGCTCGCGGTGCGGACGGCCGCACCGGGAGCGTGGGAGGAACTGGTCCGCAGCGGACTGCCGGTGGTCCAGGACGCCGGATTCACCGAGATCGCCCCGGGCAGCTGCACGGTGATCGCGGAGCACCCGGCGTTGCGTTGAGGGCCGGTGCCGAGGGCTGGTGCTGAGGGCCGGTGCCGAGGTCGGAGGGTCGATGGCGGCGGACGAGCGACGGCGAACAGATGACAGCGAACAGATGACAGCGAACAGATGACAGATGTCGAAATCTGAAAGCTGTCATCTGTTCGCCGGCACCACGTCCCCGTCTGCTGCTACGAACCGGAGGCTTCGTACCGCCGCATCGCGCGGAGGCCGCCGTAGGACGCCAGGGCCGTCCAGAGCGCCATGATCAGCAGTCCGGTCCAGTGTCCGTAGTGGACGCCCGGCTCGGGCTGGGTGCGCATCGCGTGGAGGCCGGCCCGGTCGGGCAGGAACTGGCCGACCTCGCGGACGCCGGGGATGGCCGCGAGCCAGGTGGTGCCGAGGAACACCATGGGGGTGAGCAGTCCGAGTGCGGCGCTGAAGTTGCCCAGCATCGTGGTCAGTCCGAGGCAGATCAGCACCATCATCGGGTGGTAGAGCACGCCGGCCAGGAAGCTGCGGCTCAGGCCGGGGGTGGAGAGGTCCACGCCGCCGACGGCGTCCACGGCCAGGAACGACCCCGCCGTCGAGGCCAGCCCGAGCAGCAGGCCCAGTCCGGCGCCGAGCACGAGCTTGGCGCTGTACAGCCGGCTGCGGCGAGGGACGGCGGTGAGCGAACCGCCGATCATCCGGGTGTTGAACTCCTGCCCGATCAGCAGGACTCCGAAGCAGGCCACGGCGACGTGGCCGAACAGCAGCCCGTAGTAGATCCCGCCGGCCGGGTCCTCGCCGGGGGTGTGGTCCTTGGCTCCGTAGGCGGCGTTGACCGCGGCGGTGATGCCGACGGTCAGCACCAGGGCGGTCAGCGGTGCCGCCCATTGCGAGGGCAGCGTGGTGAACTTGATCCGTTCGGCCCGCAGGGCGCCGATGAGCGTACTCATGCTCTCTCCCATCTCCCGTTCCCCCGGGGTCACTTGGTGGGGCGGTGGCGCATCGCGCGCAGGCCGCCGTACGCGGCCAGGGCCGTCCAGAGCGTCATGATCAGCAGTCCGGTCCAGTGGCCGTACCCGACCTGTGGGTCGTCGACGTAGCGCAGCGCGTACTGGCCGGCCCGGTCGGGCAGGAACTGCGCCGCCCGGCGGACTCCGGGCACGCCGCTGAGCAGCGGCGAGAGCAGGAAGACGGTGGGGACCAGCAGCCCCATGGCGGCGGTGAGGTTGCGCAGCAGAGCGGTCACCCCGAGGCAGAGCACCACCAGCAGCGCCTGGTAGAGCACCCCGGCGACGGCGCTGCGGACCAGGGCGGGCCCGTCCCAGGCGCCGGGGACGGTGGCCGCGTACCCCGCGAAGGCGCCCGCCGTGCCGACGACGCCGACGGCGAGGCCGACCAGAGCGCCCAACGCCAGCTTGGCGCCGTACAGTCGGCCGCGGTGCGGGACGGCGGTGAGCGACACGTCGATCATGCGGGTGTTGAACTCCTGGCCGATCAGCAGGATGCCGAAGCACGCCAGGGCCGCCTGGCCGAAGTTGAGGCCGTAGAAGACGCCGACGCTCGGGTCGTCGGTGATGGTGTGGTCTTTGGCGCCGAGGGCCGCGCCGATCGCCGTGGTGACCCCGGCGGTGAGCAGGGCGGCGAGCAGCGGGGTGACCCAGAGCGAGCGGAGGGTGGTGAGCTTGATCCGCTCGGCACGGAAGGCGTCGAAGGCGTGGGGCGACCGTGAGGTGCCCGGGGCCGTCGCGCCGAGGGGGCCGGCGCTCATGCGGCGGTCTCCGTCCGGTACTCGACGCTGTCCGCCGTCATCCGCATGAACGCCTCCTCCAGGGAGTCCTGTTGGGTCGCGATCTCGTACAGCACCACGCCGTTGGCGGCGGCGAGCGCGGCGATCCGTTCGGGTTCGGCGCCGCTCACCTCCCAGGCGCCGCCGTCGACCCGGGTGGCGTCGAGGTCGTGACCGGCGCCGCCGAGCAGCGCGGCCAGCTTGGCCGGATCGACCGCCCGCACCCGGATCCGGGTGCGGCCGTGGCGGTCGATGAAGTCGGAGGTGGCGGCGTCGGCCAGCAGCCGGCCGCGTCCGATCACCACCAAGTGGTCGGCGGTGAGGGCCATTTCGCTCATCAGGTGGGAGGAGACCAGTACCGCCCTGCCCTCGGCGGCGAGGTCGCGCAGCAGGGTGCGGATCCAGCGGATGCCCTCGGGGTCGAGGCCGTTGACCGGTTCGTCGAGGAGCAGCACCGCAGGGTCGCCGAGCAACGCGGCGGCCACTCCGAGGCGCTGGCGCATGCCGAGGGAGAAACGTCGGATCCGCTGCCCGGCCGCGTCCGCCAGGCCGACCTGCGCGAGCACCTCGCAGACCCTGCGCTCCGGTATGCCGTTGCTCGCGGCGAGCCAGCGCAGTTGGCCGCGCGCCGTCCGGCCGCCGTGCAGGGCGTGGGCGTCCAGGAGGGCGCCGACCTGCCGTAGCGGGTGGGGGAGTTCGGCGTAGGCGTGGCCGTCGATCAGGGCGCGTCCGGAGGTGGGCCGGTCCAGGCCGAGGACCAGGCGCATGGTGGTGCTCTTGCCCGCGCCGTTCGGGCCGAGGAAGCCGGTCACCACGCCGGGGCGGACCTCGAAGGACAGGTCGTCGACGACCCGCCGTCCGTCGTACTCCTTGGTCAGGCCCTGGATCTCGATCACGGGCGTGCTCCCCTCCGGTCGTTGCACGGTGGCGCTGCGTGGTGGCGTCGCGCCGTGTCGTTGCCGCTGCCGGTGGTTCCGGCCGGTGGTCACATTCGACCGGACCGGGCCGGACCGGCGGATCCCGCCGCGGAGTGGAGGCGTCTCCCTCCCGGGAGGGAGGGTGTTCGCACCCGGAGCGGGATCCGGGAGGCTCCGGTGGCCTGGCAGGATGGCCAGGTGACCAAGATCGCCGTGCCCAGGATCCTTGCGCCGTTGCTGGCCGGTGCCACGTACGCGCGGCTGCTGCACCTCCTGGTCGGGTGGATCTTCGCGGGCGTCGTGCTGCTGGTCTATCCGGGGACGTACCGGCTCTCCCTCCCGCGGATCCTGCTGGAGAGCGCCGCCGTGGACTCCGTGCTGCTGGTGCTCGTCGCGCTCATCCCGGCGGCGCGGCGGGCGGAGGGGGTCCAGGCCCGGCTGCTGCTGGTGCCCGACCGCGAGCAGGACATCGCCGCCGAGTCCTCCCGCAGCCGCGCCGACCGGTGGCGCACCGCGCTCTGGCTGATCGGCCGGGTCGCGCTCGGTTCGGCGGTCGGGATGGCGATCACGTTCGGCGTCAACGCGGCCGGCGAGCTGCTGGCCGGACCGCAGGGGCCGCGCTACCTCCTGCTCCTGCCGGTGGCGTTGTTCGGCTTCGGCTGGCTGGTGGTCGGCGCAGGTCACCTGCAACTGGCCATGGCTGTCAGGCTGTTGGGTCCGTCCCCGGCAGAGCGACTGGCGGCGGCCGAGCTGCGGGCCGAACGGCTGCTGGAACGCAACCGGTTGGCCCGGGAGCTGCACGATTCGATCGGCCACGCACTGACGGTGACTGTCCTTCAGGCGGGTGCGGCGCGCGAGGTCGGGGATCCGGCGTTCGTCGCCAAGGTGCTCGAAGTCATCGAGGAGACCGGGCGCCAGGCCATGGAGGACCTCGAACGCACCCTCGTCCTGCTGCGCGAGACCCCGCCCGGGGCGAACGGGACGGCCACCGAACAGCCCGGCATCGACCAGTTGCCGGCGCTGTTCGACACCGCCCGCGCGGCCGGCAGCCCGGTCGAGGCGCGGGTCGAGGTGGCGGCCGGTTCGCTGCCCGGGGTGCTCTCCCGTGAGTCCTACCGGATCGTCCAGGAGGGCGTCACCAATGCGCTCAAGTACGCACCGGGAGAGCCCGTCGAGGTTCGCATCGCCGTCCGGGGCGGGCAGTTGGAGCTGAGCTGCGCCAACCGGCTGGCCGGCAACGGACCACGCCCCCTGGCCGGCGGACCACGCTCCTCGTCCGGCGGACCGCGCTCCCCGGCCGGCGGGGTCCGGGCCCCGGCGGGCCCGGGACGGCCTTCGGCCACCGCAACGCGCAAGGGCGGCAAGGGCCTGCGGGGCATCCATGAGCGGGCCGCGCTGCTCGGCGGGGAGGCTGCGGCAGGGGCGTCGCAGGACGGCAGCGGGGAGTGGGTGCTGCGGGTCCGGCTGCCCCTACGCTTGGGCTCGTGACGAACGATCTTGTGGCTGACGGTCCGGCCGGCGGGGTTGCGGGGATGACGGACGTCCTGCTCGCCGACGACGAGGAGCTGGTCCGGTTCGGGCTGAGGGCCGTCCTGGAGGCGCAGCCCGACCTGCGGGTGGTCGGCGAGGCCGCCGACGGTGCAGAGGCGGTGGCGATGGCCCGCGCGCTGCGCCCGCACGTCGTGCTGATGGACGTCCGGATGCCGGTGATGGACGGACTGGCGGCCACTCGTGAGCTGCTGCGCACGGGCATCGGGACCGGGACCGGGACCGGGACCGGGACGGGCACGGGCACGGGCATCAGTACCGGCCCCGGAACGGGAACCGGATCGGGAACCGGGACCCCGGGGGAGCGGCCGCCGCGGATCCTGGTCGTGACCACCTTCGAGAACGACGACTACGTCTACCAGGCGCTGCGCGCGGGCGCCGACGGCTTCCTGCTCAAGCGCTCCCGCCCGGCCGAGATCGCGCAGGCGGTACGGCTGGTGGCTGCGGGTGAGTCATTGCTCTTCCCGGCCGCGATCCGCCGCCTGGCCGCCGGGCACGGCAACCCGACCGCCCGCGCCGCCATGGAGCGGGCGGCGCTGACCGAGCGCGAGGCGGAGGTGCTGCGGCTGGTCGCCGGCGGTCTCAGCAACGGGGAGATCGCCGAGCGGCTGTTCCTCGGCGTGCAGACGGTGAAGACGCACGTCAGCAGCGTGCTGGCGAAGCTGGGCGCGCGGGACCGTACCCAGGCGGTGATCGCCGCGTACGAGTCGGGGTTCGTCGAGCCGTCGGAGTAGCACCGGTGGGCCCCGGCGAGCGGGGCGAGCGGAGGTTCAGGCCGGCGGGCGGAGGCCCGGGCCGGCGGGCGGCTCATCAGGCCGGGTAGGCGTGGGTCTGGGTGGCCTTGACCGAGGCCCAGACCGTCACCCCGGGGGCCAGTTCCAGCTCCGCGACGGCGGCCGGGGTGAGGTCGGCGGCCATCGGCAGGTCGCCGGCCAGCTCGGCACGGACCCGGTCGCCGTGCAGGTCCAGACCGGCGACCTCGGCCCGCCACAGGTTGCGCGCGCTGGACTGCGGACGCTCCCGGTAGAGGGTCACCGCGGACGGTGGGAAGGCGACGAACGCCGGGCCGTCCAGCTCCTTCGTGGTGGCCAGCACGGTGCCGTCCGGGAGCGTGACGCGGGTGCCCTCGGCCCGGCCTTGGTACAGGTTCAGCCCGACCAGGCGGGCGATGTAGTCGGTGCGCGGCCGCCGGGCGACCTCGGCCGGGCTGCCGGACTGCACCTCGCGCCCGTGCTCGATCACCACCAGCCGGTCGGCCAGCACCATCGCGTCCAGCGGGTCGTGCGTCACCAGTACCGCCACTGCCTCGAACTCGGCAAGGTGGCGCCGCAGTTGGGAGCGCACGTCGAGGCGGGTGCGGGCGTCCAGAGCGGCCAGTGGTTCGTCGAGCAGGAGCAACCGGGGGCGGGCGGCGAGCGCCCGGGCCAGCGCCACCCGCTGTGCCTGGCCGCCGGACAGCCGACCGGGGCGGGCGGCGGCGTGGTCGGCCAGGCCCATCCGCTCCAGCCAGACGGCGGCCTCGGCCCGGGCGGCGCGCTTGGGGCGGCCCTGGCAGCGCGGGCCGAAGGCGACGTTGTCGAGGGCGCTGAGGTGCGGGAACAGCAGGTAGTCCTGGAACACCACGCCGACCGGGCGTTCCTCAGCGGGCGTGTGCACCCGGTCGGCCGGGTCCTCCAGGGTGCGGCCGTCGAGGCGCAGGTGGCCGTCGGTGAGCGGGAGCAGGCCGGCGAGGGCGCGCAGTGCGGTGGACTTGCCGGCGCCGTTCGGGCCGAGCAGCGCGACCACCTCGCCGGAGGCGGCGGTGAGGTCGAGGTCGAGGGTGAACGCGGGCCGGTCGACCCGCAGTCGGGCGTCGAGGGCGGCGGCGCTCGCAGGGCTGTCGGTGCTCATCGGGTCGGCTTCCAGGCGTTGGGAGTCGGCGTCCAGGCGTGTGGAGGGATGGCCGGGGAGCTGCGGGCGGGCCGTGGCGCCACCGCCGCGGCCGGGGTCCCGGCGGGGCGGGTCACGGCGCCGACAGCCAGCGGTCGCGCAGCCCGACCAGGACGGCGACGGAGACCACCAGCAGCACCAGTGACAGCGCGATCGCGGCCTGCGGGTCGGACTCCATGGCCAGGTAGACGGCCAGCGGCATGGTCTGGGTGCGGCCGGGGAAGTTCCCCGCGAAGGTGATCGTCGCGCCGAACTCGCCGAGCGCCCGGGCCCAGGCCAGGACGGCGCCCGCGGCGATCCCCGGCGCGATCAGCGGCAGGGTGACCCGCCGGAAGGCGGTCAGCCGGGAGGCGCCCAGGGTCGCGGCGGCCTCCTCGTAGCGGGGGTCGGCGGCCCGCAGCGCGCCCTCGACGCTGATCACCAGGAACGGCATCGCGACGAAGGCCTCGGCGATCACGACGCCCGTGGTGGTGAAGGGCAGTGTGAGGCCGAAGGCCGATTCCAGCCAGGAGCCGACGATCCCGCGCCGCCCGAGCACCAGCAGCAGCGCCACGCCGCCGACCACCGGCGGCAGCACCAGCGGCAGGGTGACCAGCGCCCGGATGACCCGGCGGCCCGGCAGTTCGGTGCGGGCGAGCAGCCAGGCCAGCGGGACGCCGAGGACCAGGGACACGGCGGTGGCCGCCGTCGCGCTGATCAGGGACAGGCGCAGCGCGTCCCAGACGGCGGGGCTGGTGAGCTGCTCGGACAGGTCGCTCCACGGCGCCCGGACCAGCAGGCCGACCAGCGGCAGGACCAGGAAGGCCAGTCCGAGCAGTGCCGGGAGCAGCAGGGTGACCGGGACGCGGGTGCCGCGCGACCGGCGCCGGCGCCGCGGCAGGGCCCGCACGGGTCCTGCCGTGCCGCCGGCGGCCGGGGCCTGGCCGCCCCCGGCCTGGCCGGGGCCCCGGTCGGGGCGCTTCCTGCCGGATCCGGTGGTGCGGTCGCTCACGGCGCCTGGAAGCCCGCCGCGGTCAGCACCTGCTCGGCCTCGGGCGACCGGACGTACGCGACGAAGGCGGCGGCGCCGTCCTTGTTCGGCGCCTTGGCGAGCGCGGCGATCGGGTAGTCGTTCACGGCCTTGGCGGCCTCGGGGAAGTCCACGCCGTCGATCTTCGCAGCATCGGCCTGCACATCGGTCTTGTACACCAGCGAGGCGTCGACCTCACCGAGTTCGACCTTGGTGAGCGCGCCCTTGACGTCCTGCTCCAGGGTGACCGGGGTGAGGTCGAGCCCGGCGGCCTTGAGCGCGGTCTGCGCGGCGGCGCCGCAGGGCACCTCCTTCGCGCACAGTGCGACCTTCACGCCGGAGGCGGTGAGGTCCTTGAGGCCCGCGACGTGCTTGGGGTTGCCCCTGGGAACGGCGATGGTGAGCGTGTTCCTGACGAAGGTCGTCGGCTGGCCGCTCGCGCCGCCCGCGTCGGACACGGTCTTCATGGTGGCCGGGCTGGCGGCGGCGAACACATCGGCCGGGGCACCGGAGTTGATGCTGGTCGCGAGGCTGGAGCTGCCGCCGAAGTTGAAGGTGACCTTGCTGCCCGGGTTGGCGGCCTCGAACTTCTTGCCGAGTTCGGAGAAGGTCTCCTTGAGCGACGCGGCGGCGAAGACGGTGATGGCGCCGCTCGCCTTCGGCACGGCACCGTCCGAGGCGGAGGAGCCCTGGGTGGCGGCGGTCGAGGCCGTGGTGTCGGAGGGCTTGCCGCCGTCGCTGCCGCAGGCGGTGACCCCGAGGCTGAGGACGAGGGCGGCTGCGGCGGCGGCGGCGAGTCTGCGGGTGGTGCCGGTCGTACGGGTGCTCATCGGTGGTTCCCCTCCGGGGGCGCGCCGGGAGGGGCGCGAGGGACTGACCGCAGCTGCGGCCATTACGGCGATCATAGTGCCGCAAATGCAAGCGATAAATCCCCTGTCACTTCGCACAGCCGGGGGCGGCCAGCGGCCTCGGAGCTGTTGTGGGATGGCTCGAACGGGTGCGCCGGCAGCGGCCTCCGAGGGCCGGGCCGACGGTAAATGCGTCGCGCCGGGGGCGGTCGACGGGCCAGAGTGGTCGCCGTCCGTACATGTGTACACCCGTACGCACGGACGTCCGTCCATGCGACCGGGTGGTGCAGGCGTGCCGCCGCGGTCGAGTCAAGGGGAGGAGTCCCGTCCATGTCCACGCTGCGCGTCACCGCCGAGAAGCTGACCATCCTGGAGCACCCGAATGCCGATGCTCTGGAGCTCGCACAGGTCGGCCTCTACCGGGCGGTGGTCGCGAGGGGCGCCTACCGGACCGGGGACTTCGCCGTCTACATTCCCGAACAGTCCGTCCTCCCGGATGAGTTGATCGCGGAGCTGGGTCTGACCGGCAAGCTGGCCGGCTCGCGGGCGAACCGGGTGAGGGCGGTACGGCTGCGCGGACAGCTGTCCCAGGGCATCGTCTGCCGGCCCGCCGCGCTCGCCGGCACCGACCTGTCCGCCGCGGCCGAACAGGGCGCGGACTTCGCCGAACTGCTCGGCGTGGTCAAGTGGCAGCCCCCGGTGCCCACGTCGATGAACGGCGATGTGCTCGGCGCCCCGGACCTGCTGCCCTGGGTCGACATCGAGAACCTCAAGCGCTACCCCGACATCTTCGAGCCCGGCGAGCCGGTGGTGCTGACCGAGAAGCTGCACGGCAGCTGCTGCCTGGTCACGTACACCGCCGGGACCGGCGAGGTGCAGGTGTCGTCCAAGGGGATCGGCGCGAAGGGGCTGTCGCTGGCCGAGGACGAGCGCAACCTGTACTGGCGGGCGGTGCGCGCGTACGACATCCCGGCGGTGGCGGCCCGGCTGGCGGAGCGGCTCGGCGCCGAGCGGGTCGGCATCTTCGGCGAGGTCTTCGGCGAAGGCGTGCAGGACCTGAACTACGGGGTCTCGGCGCGCGCCGGGCGGCCCGGGTTCGCGGCGTTCGACGTCTCGGCGGTGGTGGGCGGTCGGTTGACCTGGCTGTCCGCGCCCGAACTGCTGGACGGCGAGCTGCCGTTGGTGCCCGAGCTGTGGCGCGGGCCGTTCGACCCGGAGACCGTGCTGGGGCACGCGCAGGGCCGGGAGACCTTCTCCGGACGTGAAGTCCACCTGCGCGAAGGCGTCGTGGTGCGGACGGTGACCGAGCGCTGGAGCCCGGTGACCGGCGGGCGGGCGATCGCCAAGGTGGTCAGCGACGCCTACCTGACGCGCAAGGGCGGCACCGAGTACGAGTAGACCCGCGTGCGCGGCTGAGCCCGGTGCGCGGGCGGGCCCCACGTACGGGTGGGCCCGGTGCGCGGGGTGGCCCGCACACGGTCGAGCCGTGCGCAGTCGGTGCCCGACAGGAGGCGCGAGTTGCCGGTCCCCGGACCGGTGCTCGCGCCTTCCCGCGTTGGCTACCCGTCAGTACAGTCGACGGTGCGCATCCCTGTTACAGAAGGAGTCGCCATGGCCACCGAAACCCCCATACCCGGTCCGGCCGGACATCCGCTGGTCGGATCGCTGTTCGACCTCACCCGCCGCCCGCTGCGCACCTACCTCGCCGCCCGCCGTGACCACGGGGACGTGGTGCGGATCCAGGCCGGACCACCCGGCCTGCGGACCTCGTTCCACGCGGTGTTCTCCCCGGACGGCGTCCAGCAGGTCCTGGCCGGCGAGGCGGCCAACTTCCGCAAGGAGAACTCGTTCTACGACGAACTGCGGACCAGTGTCGGCAACGGGCTGCTGACCAGCCAGGACGGCGACTACCAGCGCCAGCGTCGACTGATCCAGCCGCTGTTCACCCGTCGCCGGGTGGACGGCTACGCCGCCGCCGTCGCCGGGGAGGTGGAGTCGCTCGCCGAACGCTGGCGGGCTGCGCCGGGCGGGGTGGTGGACGCCGCGGAGGAGATGTCGCGGTTCGCGATGCGGACGGTCGCGCGGATCCTCTTCGGTGCCGACGTGGAGGAGGCGGTGGCCGTGGTGGCGCACAACTTCCCGGTGCTCGGCGAGTACGTCAAGGAGCGCGGCTTCGCCCCGGTCCGCATCCCGCGCACCTGGCCGACCCCGGGCAACCGGCGCGGCCTGGAGGCGCAGCGGGCGCTGTACGGGGTCTGCGACCGGATCATCGCCGAACGGGCCGCGCGCGGAGGGGGCGACGAGGACGCGGACGACCTGCTCACGCTGCTCGGGAGGGCGCGCGACGACGACGGGGAGCGGCTGGACCCGGCCGAACTCCGGGACCAGGTCCTGGTGTTCCTGGTCGCCGGACACGAGACCACGGCCGTCTCGCTGGCCTTCGCGCTGCACCTGCTGGCCAAGCACCCCGAACACCGGAAGCTCGCCCGGGAGGAGGCGCGGACCGTCCTGGCCGGACGGGCGCCGACGGCGGCGGACCTGGAAGCACTGCCGTACACCACGCGGGTGCTGAAGGAGGCGATGCGGCTCTACCCGGCGGCGGCGCTGGTCGGCCGGCGGGCGGTCGACGAGACCGTCATCGACGGGTACGTCATCCCGGCGGGGGCGCAGGTCGTCGTCGCACCGCTGGTCACCCACCGGCACCCCGACCACTGGGCGGACCCGGAACGCTTCGACCCGGACCGCTTCCTGCCGGAGGAGGAGAGGGCCCGGCACCGCTACGCCTGGTTCCCATTCGGCGGGGGGCCGCGGGCGTGCATCGGGCAGCACTTCTCGATGCTGGAGTCGGTGCTGACCCTGGGGCTGCTGCTGCGGGACTTCGAGGTGGAGGCCGTGGACCGGCGGGTGGCGCTCGCCCAGGGGATCACCCTGCGGGCGGCGAGCCCGATGCGGATCCGGGTGACGGCCGGGGGCTGACAGCCGGCCGGGCCCGGGCGGACGGATGACAGCGAACAGATGACAGTGAACAGATGACAGATTTCAGACTCTGTCGTCTGTTCGCCGTTCGTTGTTTGCTGTTCATCGGTCGCTGCCGGCTGTCCGCCGCCGGCCGCTGGCCGTTCCGTCAGCCGTCCGGGCATACGACCGGGTTATTCGAACACATCGCTCGCCATTTGCGGGCAGCTTTTCGGATCTTCGGGTGGCCGTTTCCGGCCCCTCGATAGCGTCCCACGCACCCCAGGCCGAAAGCGCACATGCGGCTGGCATATGACGAGACCCGGTCACCACGGACCCGACCGCCCTCGCCGCCGGTCGCACGGAGTCCGCCCGGCCCGGGTGCCCGGGCGCACCGCGTACCGCCCCGGGCCCGACCGGTCGACCGGAGGTCCGATGGGCACCCTCAACCACCTCACCCTCGGCTGGCTGACCCCTGCCCTCTCGTACCTGATGGCCTGCGCCGGTGCCGCCCTCGGGCTGCGCTGCACGCTGCGCGGTCTGGCCGCGAGCGGTGCCGCCCGGAGGAACTGGCTGGTCACGGCGGCTGCCGCGATCGGCTCCGGCATCTGGACCATGCACTTCGTCGCCATGTTCGGATTCACCGTCGACGGCACCGAGCTGCGCTACGACGTCCCGCTGACCGTCCTCAGCCTCGTGGTCGCGGTGCTGGTCACCGGCCTCGGCCTGGCCGTCGTCTGCTACGGCGGGCACCGCGGCCTCGCCCTGCTGGCCGGCGGCGTCACCACCGGCATCGGCGTCGCCGCGATGCACTACCTGGGCATGGCCGCCGTACGGATGCACGCCGGTCTGCGCTACGACGCCGGGACGGTCGCCCTGTCCGTCCTGGTCGCGGTCGGTGCCGCCACCGCCGCGCTCTGGGCTGCCGTCACCATCCGCAACGTCCTCGCGGCCGGGGCCGCCGCACTGGCCATGGGCCTCGCCGTCAGCTGCATGCACTACACCGGGATGGCCGCCGTGCATGTCCGGTTGGAGCCGGCCAGGGCCGGCCTCGGCGGGGCCGGCCCGATGGAATTCGTCTTCCCGCTGGCCGTCGGACTCGGCTCGTTCCTCTTCCTCGCCTCGGCCTTCGTGGCACTCTCGCCGACCGTGCGGGAACGGGCCGGCCACCGGGAGGCCGGCGAGCCGGCCATCGAGGAGTTCCCCGCCGCGGCCGCGCGTCCCGCACCCGGACCGCGGGAGCCGGCCTTCCCCGGGTTCGGAGCCGGGGCCGGGCTCTCGGGCGGGACCGCGGAGGGGCTCAGAGCCGGGATCGGGGCCGGGATCGGGGCCGGGCTCGGGTCCGGGCTCGGGTCCGGGGCTGAGCGGTACGGCGCGGAGCGGCACGACCGAGCGGCCTGAGCGGCGGGACCACACCGTCCGTGCACGTGCTCCCCTCCCCGCTGGGTCCTCCCCGCTGAGCCCCGCCCAGCACCGCCCGGCCCAGTCCCGCCTCAGCCCCCGTCCTGCCCGAAAGGCTCCTCACCGATGCGAGAAGACCGCGGCGCCGCCCCCGGTGCCCGCCGGGGTGCCCAACCGGGTCCGCCCGCCCGGCCGCCGCACCCCGGAGCCTGGCTGTGCGGCCTTCGCCCCCGCACCGTCCGTGCCCGGATCATCGCCCTGCTGATGGTCCCGGTCGTCTCGATCATCGCCCTGTGGGGGTTCGCCACCGTCACCGCCGCGCAGGGCGTCTGGGACCTCCTGCGCCAGCGCGACGCCCAACGCACCGTGCTCACCCCCGTCGCCGAGGCGGTCGCCGGGCTGCAGGCCGAACGCACCGCGGCCGGGCAGCTGTTGGCGGCTTCGGCGACCGCCCCCACTGCCGCCCGGGAGACCGCCCTGCGCGAGGCCTCGGCGGCCACCGACCGCGCGATCACCCCGCTGTTCCCCGATCCCCGGCACCCCGACGGGGGTTACAACCGCGCCGACGCCCAAGGCCTCGGCGCCGACGCGGCCGCCCGCCTGGACGCCCTCGGCGCCGCCCTCGCGGCCCTGCCCGAGCTGCGCGCAGGGGTGCTGGCCCGGAGTGTCGGCTGGCCCGAGGTGTACGCCGCGTACGGCGAGGCCGTCGACCGGGCACTCGCCGCGGCCGGTGCCGCCGCGCCGCAACAGGAGCACGCGGCCGCCGGTGACGTCCGGGTGCTGCTGGAACTGGCGCGCTCGCGCGAGCTGCTGGCCCGCGAGGACGCGCTGCTGCGCGCGGCCCGGTTCTCCGGTGCGCTCGGCGAGGAGCAGCTGCGGGAGTTCTCCGGTACGGCGTTCGCCCGGCGGGAGTTCGAGCGGGGGTCGGCCGCCGACCTGGGCCCCGCCGACCGGGAGGCGCTGCTCGCCGTCACCGGCGGCCGGGACCACCGCGAGCTGGTCGGGTACGAGGACCTGGTCCGTGCGGCCGCCGACGGTCGTGCGGCCGTGGCGGCCGTGCCGGCGGACCGGTGGGCGATGGTCGCCGGGAACGTCGAGAGCGGCCTGCGCGCCGTCGAGGACCAGGCCGGACGGGTCGCCGCCGAGCGCCGGAGCCCCTACGCCCTCGGCCTGTTCACCCCGGCCGGGACGGCGGTGCTGCTCGGCCTGCTCGGCGTGGTGGCGTCGCTGGTGATCTCGGTGCAGATCGGGCGCGGCCTGGTGACCGAACTGATCGGCCTGCGCAACGAGGCACTTGAGCTGGCCGGTCGCAAACTCCCCTCCACCATGCGGAAACTGCGGGCGGGCGAGGAGGTGGACGTCGAGACCGAGGCGCCGCAGCCGCCCGGCCGGGACGACGAGATCGGCCAGGTGCACCGGGCCCTCGGCACCGTCCAGCGGGCGGCCGTGACGGCGGCGGTCGAGCGGGCCGAGGTGCTGTCCGGGGTGTCCGGGGTGTTCGTCAACCTGGCGCGCCGCAGCCAGGTCCTGGTGCACCGTCAACTCACCTTGCTGGACGCGATGGAGCGCCGCACCGAGGACCCGTCCGAGCTGGCCGACCTGTTCCGGCTCGACCACCTCACCACCCGGATGCGCCGGCACGCCGAGGGCCTGATCATCCTCTCCGGTGCCGCGCCCGGCCGGGCCTGGCGCAAGCCCGTCCCGCTGGTGGACGTGGTGCGCGCGGCCGTCTCGGAGGTCGAGGAGTACACCCGGGTCGAGGTGCACCCGCTGCCGCGCGCCGCCGTCGTCGGGCACGCCGTCGCCGACCTCGCCCACCTGGTCGCCGAACTGGTCGAGAACGCCACCGGGTTCTCCCCGCCGCACACCCGGGTGCACATCCGGGGCGAACAGGTCGGCAACGGCTACGCGTTGGAGATCGAGGACCGGGGCCTCGGCATGGGGCCGGAGGCCCTGAACGCGGCCAACCGCCGGATCGCCGCCGCCGAACGGACCGACCTCTTCGACAGCGACCGGCTCGGCCTGTTCGTGGTCAGCCGGCTCGCCCGGCGGCAGGACGTCAGGATCTCGCTGGTGACCTCCGCGTACGGCGGTATCACCGCGGTGGTCCTGCTGCCGACCACGCTGCTGGCCGACGGTGCGGCGGTCCGGGCGGCGGGCGATCGGTACCAACCGTACGATCCCGTCGTCGAGTTGGACGTCCGGCCGGACGATGACGCCGAGCCGGTCCCGGTCGGGAGCACTCATCCGGGTCGGCCCGACCGGGAGTTCGCCCCGACGGGCGGGAACACCCCGCGCGCTGCGGGGGAGACGGGACTTCCGGCGGTGGGTGGGCCGCCGCCGGAGGGTGGGGCGCTGCTGCCGTTCGGTGTCCGGGGGAACGCCCCCGGCCCGGTGCGCCGCGCTCCCCTCCGGGCCTCCGGGGCCCGGAGGGCAGACCCGGCTGCGGACGGGGGCCAGGGTGCCGCCGCCCGTCCGCAGTTCGGGCCGCCGCAGCCGAACCGCACCGGACCGGAGGCCGCCCCGGCGCCCGGTGGACGCAGGCCCGATCCGGGGCCCGGGGAACTGCCGCGCCGGACCCGTCAGGCGAGCCTCGTGCCGCAACTGCGCGGGGCACCGGCCGGACCGGGCGCGCACACCGGCCGTACGACCGGCACCACCCCGGGCCCGGCCACGGCGCCCGGTACGGGCCCCTCGGGGCGCAACTCCGGGGGCCACGGCGCGGGAAGCAGCGGCCGGGGGAGTCGCGGTCCGGAGCGTCTCGGACCCGACGGACTCGGGAGCCCCGAACAGCCTGAGCGCGCTGAGCGCGCTGAGCGCGCTGAGCGCGCTGAGCGCGCTGAGCACCCTGGGCACCCCGGGAATCCCGGAGACCATGAGCGCCCCGGGCATCCCGAGAGCCCCGAGAACCGCAGTCCCGAGAACCGCAGTCCCGAGGCGGCGCGTGCGGCGATGGCGGCCTTCCGGAACGGGTGGGTGCGTGGCCTACGCCCCGACGACGGACGGTCCGACCGGCCCGCGGACCGGTTCGCTGTCCAGCCCGCGGACCGGTCCGCCGACCAGCCCACCACACGGCGGCCCACCATCCGGCAGCCCGCCGATCCGCCGCCGCAGGGCCCGCGCGGCCCACTGACCCCACCCCGACCCGAAGGAGAGCACCCGTGATCGGCACCACCCACCGCGTAGGAGAGTTGAACTGGATCCTCGACGAGCTGGTCCGGCGCGCCCCCGAGGTGCGCTTCGCCGTGATGCTGTCCGCCGACGGACTGGCCATCGGCACCTCGGCCGGTCTGCCGCGCGAGGACGGTGAGCACCTGGCGGCCGTCGCCTCCGGGTTCCACAGCCTGGCCAAGGGTGCCGGCCGGTACTTCGACGCGGGTGAAGTCCGCCAGACCATGGTCGAGATGGAGGGCGGATACCTGCTGGTCGCGGCGGCCGGGGAGGGCACCTGCCTGTCCGTGTTCGCCGACTCCCGGGCCGAACTCGGTCTGATCGCCTACGAGACGGCCAGGCTGGTCCGCCGGGTCGGCGAGCACCTGAGCACGGCGCCGCGTGCGGCGGACGGCTGGTGAGCCGGATGCCCCGACCGTCCCCCGAGGGCCCGCCCCCCGGGCGACATCCGGAACACCCGCGGGCCGATCCCGCCCGCCAACCCCGCAACCCGCTCGCCGCCGCCCACCGGGCCCGGTGGTACGACGACGAGGCCGGCCCGCTGGTCCGCCCGTACGCCGTGACCCGGGGGCGCACCGGAACCGGTGGGCGGCAGCTCGACCTGATCGCCGTCGTCGTCTGCGACCTGCCCGACCCGGCGCTCGCCCCGGCCGCGCCCGAGCCGCCGGCCGGGCCCGAACAGGCACGCATCCTCGCGCTGTGCCGGGGCACACCGCTGTCCGTGGCCGAGCTCGCCGCCGAACTCGACCTGCCCGTGGGCGTCGTGCGCGTACTGCTCGGCGACCTGCTGGCGGCCGGGCTCATCCGGGTCAACCGTCCTGTCCCGCCCGCCCTGCTCCCCGACGAGCGCATCCTCCAGGAGGTCATCCATGGACTCCGCGCACTCTGACCACCGGTCCTGCCCGTCCGGTCCGTCCGCCCCGCCCAGCCCGTTCGATCCGCCGGGGCCCTCCGCGGCGCCCGGGTCGTCCAGGCCGTCCCGGGCGTCCCGGGCGTCCCGGGCGTCCCGGGCGTTCGCGACGGAGGACCCCGACGGCACCGTGCTCGCCCTCAAGATCCTGGTGGCGGGCGGCTTCGGGGTCGGCAAGACGACCCTGGTCGGCGCGGTCAGCGAGATCCGCCCGCTGCGCACCGAGGAGCGGCTGACCGAGGTCGGGCGCGGGGTGGACGACCTCGACGGCGTGGAGCGCAAGAGCACCACGACGGTGGCGATGGACTTCGGGCGGATCACCATCCGTGAGGGTTTGGCGGTCTACCTCTTCGGTACCCCGGGACAGGACCGGTTCTGGTTCCTCTGGGACGAGTTGGCCCAGGGCGCGCTGGGTGCCGTGGTGCTCGCCGACACCCGGCGGCTGACTGACTGCTTCCCGGCCGTCGACTTCTTCGAGCACCGGGGCATCCCGTTCGTGGTCGCGGTGAACCGTTTCGCCGGGACCCGGGAGTTCGGCCCGGGCGAGGTCGCCCGCGCGCTGGACCTGGACGCCGGTACGCCCGTGCTGCTCTGCGACGCGCGGCACCGCTCGTCGGGCAAGGAGGTGCTGATCAACCTGGTGGAGCACGCCGGCCGGGTGCGTGCCGCCCGGCTGCTCGCGGATGCCGCGCCGACGGCCCCGGGGTGAGGCGGCGTCGGAGCGGAGGGCCGGCGGCGCTCGGGCGACGGGCTTCAGCGAACAGATGACAGCTGACAGATTTCGAAATCTGTCATCTGTCATGCGTCATCCGCCGCCGCGGAGGCGGTGGTGCATTGTGGGCGAACGGCTGCGCAAGGTGACGGCGACGAACCATGATGTGGCCTGCGTCACAACACGCCCGATGGTGCCGTGGCCGGGCCCGGCGGGGCGTCCGGGTGCCGATTTCCGGGGAGAACGGCATGGCGGATTGCAGTGGTCGACGGATGGACGGCGGGCCCGGGAAGGGCTTCGGCCCGTGCGGGGCGGGCGGTCGATCGGCCGGTGGTCGATCGGCCGAGTTCAACCGGGTGTTCACCGATGGGTTCCTGACCGCCAAGCAGGCCCGCGCCGTGGCGCTGGTCGACCTCGACGGCTACAGCGTCGACGAGGCCGCCGAACTGCTCGGGCTGCACCCTGGCCGTCACCCGTCGTCGTGCCCACGGGCGGCTGCGCGCCGTCCTCGAACGGGAGCGCGAACGGGGTCGCGGATAGCGGCCGGGCGTCAGCCTTCGTGCCGCCGCCCACCGCCTTGCCGTCCGCCTCGCCGTCCGGAGCGCCCGCCGCTCGCCGCCTGCCGCCGGGAGCGACGCCGGCCGGATTGCCGCCGCCCGGCGGTACGACGCACCGAGCTGACGACAAGTCAGCTGATGCGTCCCCCCGGCCCGTACGCTGAAAATCGTGATCACGCACGAGGACCGCCGCCTGCGCGCCCTGGCCGAGGACGGCCGTTGGCACGAGCTGCTCGCCGCCTACCGGCAGGGCCGGGCGGCCGCCGTGGTCGAAGCGGGGGAGGAGACCGCGGCGTCCCTGACCGCGCCGCTCGGCCACCTGATCGCCTACGCGGCGCCGCCCGAGCTGGCCGTCCGACTGTTCGACCGGGACGGAGGCGAGGGCGCGGTCGCCGGGGTGGCCGACCACGATGCCGGCCCGCTCTGGGAAGTGCTGGCGACCCGGCACTCCTGGCTGAGGCTGGCCCCGCTGCTCGGCCCGGCGCCGGTGCGCCGGCTGGTCGCGCACACCCGGGTGCTGCTCGGCGAGGACCTCTCCTACGGGGCCGAGCCCGACCCGGAGGGCGTGCCGCTGCGGCTGGAGCCGTGGGAGGCGGCGGGGTGGGAGGAGTCGGCGAGGGTGCGGGAGTACCTGCCCGGCGGGGGTGCGCGGAGCGCGCTGCTGACCCTGCCGGCCAGTCGGGAGGGTCTCGGGGAGGTGGACCTGCCGGTGTCGGTGGCGCGGACGAACGGTCGGCCCGGTGGGCAGCGGATCACCCGGGCGCTGGGGGAGCTGGGCGCGCTGGCGCCGTGGGCGGACGTGGTGTGCGTGCGTGGTGAGGCCCCGCTGGCGGCCGCCCTGCTGGCTCGCGGCCGACGGGTGGTCGGCGGGTACCTGCCGTTCGCGCTCGCCTACCCGGCGCTGGTGCGGGCCGCCGCGGTCGGGCGGGCGCAGGGCTGCGCGCACGGGAGGCTGGGGCTGTGGCGGGCGCTGGTCGCGATGGCCGGGGCGGACGGGCCGGGGTCGGGCGAGGTGAACGCGCTGGTGGAACGGATGCGCTGCTTCACCTGGCAGGAGCCGGCGGCCGGGCTGCACCACCTGCACGTCGCGCTGGAGGATCCGGCCAGCGGGGTGGCCTGGGCGGTCAGCGGGTCGCAGGAGCTGTGAGCGCCGGGCCGTGGTCGTGGGGGCCGTGGTCGTGAGGGCCGTGACTGCGAAGGTCGACACCGCCGGGCTGTGACCGCCCGGCCGTGACCGCCCGGTCGTGACCGCCGGGCTGTGGCCGCCCGGAGTCTTGGCGGCGGGGTTGCGCGCGGCTGGTCGTACCGGGGCCGGGGAAAAGGAGGACCCCCGGCCCGGCGCCGTTTCCGGGGGTTGGTGGGAGGCGCCGGACCGGGGGAGTGAGGGGGCGTGCGGTCGCTCAGACGGCGGCGGGCGCGGCGCCCTGGGCGGGGACGGCCTCGGGTGAGGCCTCC
The DNA here is from genome assembly GCF_040651155.1 of Kitasatospora sp. NPDC048545. NCBI lineage: Bacteria > Bacillati > Actinomycetota > Actinomycetes > Kitasatosporales > Streptomycetaceae > Kitasatospora > Kitasatospora sp. NPDC048545. Next base: position 318,875 of record NZ_JBEZIQ010000002.1, on the reverse strand, counting down.
GGTGCCGGGCTCCCGGCGTCGGCGCCGTGGCTGTCGACCAGGGTGAGTTCGTCGAACGGCACCTCGCCCGCCAGCACCCGGCGGGCGCGCTCGGCGTCGAGCTCACCGGTCCAGTGCCCGATCAGCACGGTCGCGACGGCGTTGCCCGCGAAGTTGGTGAGTGCGCGGGCCTCGGACATGAAGCGGTCGATGCCGACGATCAGGCCGACCCCGTCGACCAGCGCGGGCTTGTGCGACTGCAGCCCGCCCGCCAGCGTGGCGAGTCCGGCGCCGGTGACCCCGGCCGCCCCCTTGCTCGCGATCACCATGAACACCAGCAGCGAGAGCTGCTCGCCGATCGACATCGGCTTGTCCATCGCCTCGGAGATGAAGATCGACGCCATCGTCAGGTAGATCGCGGTGCCGTCGAGGTTGAAGCTGTAGCCGGTCGGCACGGTGATGCCGACGACCGGGCGGCTGACGCCCAGGTGCTCCATCTTGGCGATCAGGCGGGGCAGGGCGCTCTCGGAGGAGGAGGTCGAGAGGATGAGCAGGAACTCGCGGCCGAGGTATTTCAGCAGCGCGAACACGTTGACCCCGGCGACCAGGCGCAGCAGGGTGCCCAGCACCACGACGACGAACAGTGCGCAGGTCAGATAGAAGCCGATCATGATGACCGCGAGGCTCTTCAGCGCGGCGGTGCCGGTGGCGCCGACCACGGCCGCCATCGCCCCGAAGGCGCCGATCGGCGCGACCCACATGATCATCGCCATGACCCGGAAGACCAGCCGCTGCACGTGCTCGATCCCGCGCAGGACCGGGGCGCCGACCGGGCCCATCGCCTGCAGGGCGAAGCCGGTGAGCAGGGCGACCAGGAGGGTCTGCAGCACCTTGCCCTGGGTGAGGGACGAGAACATGGTGTCGGGGATCATCCCGAGCAGGAAGTCGGTGGTCGACTGGGAGCCGCCGGCCGCCGCCTGGGCGTGGCCGGACTTGGCGAGCGCGGCGGTCAGGTGCAGGCCGCCGCCGGGCTCCAGGAGGTTGCCGACGACGAGGCCGATGGCCAGTGCGACAGTCGACATGAGGAGGAAGTAGCCGAGGGCGAGGCCGCCGACCTTGCCGACCTTCGCGGCCTTGGTCACCGAGCCGATGCCCAGCACGATGGTGCAGAAGATCACCGGGCTGATCATCATCTTGATCAGGTTGACGAAGCCGGTGCCGACCGGCTTGAGCTCCACGGCGAAGCCGGGGGCGGCCAGCCCGACCACCACACCCGCGACCACCGCGGCGATCACGGCGAGGTAGAGGTAGTGGGTCCGGTCCTTGCGTCTGGGTCCCCCCGCCGTTGCGGCTCCAGCGATCGACATCTGCGGCTCCTTCGCCCTGCAGTCCTGGCGGCCCCGGGTGGTGGGCCGATCCGACTATGGGCCGGGGAGTGACGGAGGTCACGTTTGCGTTCATAGAGTTCACGGTTGCTGCACCGGGGTCCGCCGCGCCCTGCGTGGTGCACACTGGCTGGCATGTCCGAGCGCACCGCCCCCACCGCCCGGCGCCGTCGGCTCCCCCTGCACCGCCTGCTCCGTCCGTCGCGTCCGTCGCGTCCGTCGCGCCCGCACGGTTCGTCGCGCCGGCCGCGGCTGCTGCCGCGTCGGTTGGTCCGCAGCCTGGCCGGGCAGCTGTTCGTCGTCCAGGTAGTGATCGTCGCCGCCGTGGTCGCGGGCGGTGCGGTCCTCGCGTACCTCTTCACCGCCGACCGGAACGAGCGCGCGGCCCGCAACCAGGTCACCGCGGTCGCCCACGCCGTCGCCGACTCGCCGTCCGTCCGGGCGGCCGTGACCGGCCCCGACCCGACCACGGTGCTCCAGCCGTACGTCGAGCAGGTGCGGACGGACACCGGGGTCTCCTTCATCACCGTCATGGACACCGACGGCGTCCGCTGGACCCACCCGCTGCCCGAACAGATCGGCAAGCGCTACCTCGGGCACATCGACTGGGCGCTCGCCGGGCAGACCCGCAGCGAGACGTACACCGGCACGCTCGGCCCGTCCGTCCGGGTGGTCACGCCGGTGTGGGACGACCGGCACCGGGTGGTCGCCCTGGTCAGCGTGGGCCTCACCGTCGAGTCGATCTCCGCGCAGCTCAGCGGTCCGCTGATGGCCCTGGTCGGGGTGGCGGTGGCCGCGCTCGCGCTCGGCGGCGCCGGCACCTACCTCGCCAACTCCCGTCTGCGGCGCCACACTCACGGCATGGGACCGGGCGAGCTCAGTCACCTCTACGAGTACCACCAGGCCACGCTGCGCTCGGTGCGCGAGGGGCTGGTCCTGCTCGACCGCTCGCACCGCGTCGTGCTGTGCAACGACGCCGCCCGCGAACTGCTCGGCCTGACCGGCGACGTGGACGGGCGGGAACTCGCCGGGCTGGGGCTGCCCGAAGCGCTGGTGGCGGCCGTCCTGGGCGGGGAGCCGGTCCGGGACGAGGTGCACCTCACCGCCGAGCGGGTCGTGGTGCTCAACACCTCCACCATCGGCACCGGCCTCGGCCGGGTTGTCACCCTCCGGGACCACACCGAACTGCAGTCGCTCAGCGGCGAGCTGGACTCCGTGCGCGGCTTCACCGAGGCGCTCGGAGCCCAGGCGCACGAGGCCGCCAACCGGTTGCACGCCGTCGTCTCGCTGATCGAACTCGGCCGCCACGAACAGGCGGTGGAGTTCGCCACCGCCGAACTCGAACTCGCTCAGCAGCTCACCGATCGGGTGGTCGCGGCGGTGAGCGAGCCGGTGCTGGCCGCACTGCTGCTCGGTAAGGCGGCCCAGGCAGCCGAGCGGGGAGTGGAGTTGACCCTCACCGAGGACAGCCGGATCGACGACGGGGTGCTCCCGCCCGGGCTCTCCGCCCGGGACCTGATCACCGTGCTCGGCAACCTGATCGACAACGCCGTGGACGCCGCCATCGCCGGGGCCGCGCAGAGCCCTGTCCCGCCGGAGGTCACCGTCACGGCGCGGATCGACGGCGCCGGTTCGCGTGACGCCGGTTCGTGTGACGGCGGCGCACTCGACGGTGGTGCGCGCGGCGGCGTCGGGGCGGGTGCGGACGGCGACTGCCTGTTGCTGCGGGTCGCCGACACCGGCGCGGGCATCGACCCCTCGGCCGTCGAGGACGTGTTCCGGCGCGGATGGAGCACCAAGCAGGACGGCCGCGGGCACGGCCTCGGCCTGGCGCTGGTCGCCCAGGCCGCCCGGCGCAACGGCGGCACCGTCGAGGTCGGGCGGCAAGTCGGGGCGGTGCTGACGGTCCGGCTGCCGCTGGCCGGCCGGTCGGCGGGGGCGGCTGACTCGGTTGAGCCGGTTGAGCCGGTTGAGCCGCCGGGGCGACCGGGCGAGCGGGCGGGGCAAGGGCCGGCATCGGACCGGCAGGGGCGTGCCGGGCGCGCATCGGAAGGAGTCCCGGCATGACCCCGCACGGCGGAGCCGGCCCGGCGGGGATCTCCGTGCTGGTCGTCGAGGACGACCCGGTCGCGGCCGCCGCGCACACCCTGTACGTCGAGCGCGAGCCCGGCTTCCACGCCGCCGGCACCGTCCACAGCTGCGCCGACGCGCTGCGCTTCCTGGACCGGGCCCGCGCCGCCGGGACCCCGGTCGACCTCACCCTGCTCGACCTCTACCTGCCGGACGGCCACGGCCTGCAGCTGTGCCGGACGCTGCGCGCCGCCGGCCACAGCACCGACGTCATCGCGGTGACCTCCGCCCGCGACCTCGCCATGGTCCGGCAGGCGGTCTCGGCGGGCGTCGTGCAGTACCTGCTGAAGCCGTTCAGCGCCGCCGCCCTGCACGACCGCCTGGAGCGTTACGCCCGCTACCGCGACAGCCTCGGACGCACCGGCGAGGCGACCGGCCAGGACGAGGTGGACCAGGCGTTCGCCCTGCTCCGCACCCCCGAGCGCAGCACCCTGCCGAAGGGGCTGAGCGCGCCGACCCTGGACACGGTCGCCTCCGTGCTGCGGGAGGCCGCCACGGGACTGTCGGCGGCTGCCGCGGGCACTGCCGCCGGGGTCTCGCGGATCACCGCGCGCCGGTACCTGGAGCACCTGGTGGACACCGGGCGGGCGGTGCGGGAGCCGCAGTACGGCAACGTCGGGCGGCCGGAACTCTGCTACCGGTGGAAGGCGAAGGCCTGAGCGCTCCGGGGCCGGCGACGTGACCGCTCGGTTGCCCGGCGGTTCGGCGGTGCTGCCTGCCGTGGGCGCGGCCCTCGCGGGTGTGGTTCCCCCGGGCGAGCGTGCGTTCCGTGCCCTTCCGGGCCGTGACCTTCCGGGCCGTGACCTTCCGGGCCGTGACCTTTCGGTGCGGCGGTCGTTGGAAAGGGCCGGGGGTGTCCAGGAACGGGGCGGGGCGGAATCGGGAGAGGTTCACTCGCGCGGGTGATTCTGGGTGCCCCGCTGGCATCCCTCCAGGTCAGGACCGGTAAAGTTAGGCTTACCTAACTTTTCCTGGGGGTTTGTCGTGTCGCTCGCTGCCGTACCCGTCCAGGCCGCCTCCGGAGCCCCGGCCGCCGGTGAGGCCATCCTGCGCCGTCAGCGCGTCCGCGAGTCCGCCGCCAGGACGTACGCCCGCTCCTTCCCGATCGTCCCGGTCCGCGCCAACGGCATGACGGTCGAGGGAGCCGACGGGCGGCGCTACCTGGACTGCCTCTCCGGTGCCGGCACCCTCGCCCTCGGCCACAACCACCCCGTGGTGCTGGAGGCCATCCGCCGCACCCTCGACAGCGGCGCCCCGCTGCACCTGCTCGACCTCGCCACCGCCGAGAAGGACGACTTCACCAGCGCCCTGTTCGACAGCCTGCCCGCCGAGTTCGCCACCCGTGCCCGCGTGCACTTCTGCGGCCCGGCCGGGACGGACGCCATCGAGGCCGCGCTCAAACTGACGCAGACCGCCACCGGCCGCTCCGGCGCGCTCGCCTTCACCGGCGCGTACCACGGCATGACCGCCGGCGCCCTCGCGCTCACCGGCAACGTCGCCGTCAAGGAGCCCCTGCCGAGCGGCGGCGAGGTCGTCCGGCTGCCCTACCCGTACGGCTACCGCTGCCCGTTCGGCGTCGGCGGCGAGGCCGGCGCCGACCTCGCCGCGACGTACGTCGAGCGGCTGCTGGACGACCCCTCCGGCGGTGTGGTGCCGCCCGCCGCCATGGTCCTGGAAGCCGTCCAGGGCGAGGGCGGCGTCGTCCCCGCGCCCGACGGCTGGCTGCGCGAGATGCGCCGGATCACCGCCGAACGCGGCATTCCGCTGATCGTGGACGAGGTGCAGACCGGCGTCGGCCGCACCGGCGCGATGTGGGCGGTCGAGCACAGCGGCGTCGTCCCGGACGCGATGGTGCTCTCCAAGGCCATCGGTGGCAGCCTGCCGCTCGCCGTCGTCGTCTACCGCGAGGACTACGACGGGTGGCGGCCCGGCGCCCACACCGGCACCTTCCGCGGCAACACCCTCGCCATGGCCGCCGGGGCCGCGACCCTCCGGTACGTCGCGGCGCACGGACTGGTCGAGCGGGCGGCCGTCGTCGGCGAGCGGATGACCGCCCGGCTGCGGGCACTCGCGGACGAACTGCCGGTCATCGGCGACGTGCGCGGGCGGGGGCTGATGGTCGGCGTCGAACTGGTCGACCCCACGGTCGAGGCCGACGCCTGCGGGGCACACCCGGCGGACCCGGCACTCGCCGTACGGGTGCGGGAGGCGTGCCTGGAACGGGGCCTGATCGTCGAACTCGGCGGCCGCCACGACGCGGTGCTGCGGCTGCTCCCTCCGCTCACCATCACCGACGAGCAGGTGGCGGCGGTGCTGGAGCGGCTGGCGGAGGCCATCGCGGCCGCGGCCAAGGCCGGGTCCGGGCCGTCGACCGGTTCCCGCTCCCGGGCCGGGGCGGCGGCCGGGGCCGCCGCGGTGCCGTCGGCGGGTGGTGCGGGGGAGGCGCAGCGGTGAGCAGCCTCGGGCCCGGACCGGTCGGGCTGCCCGGCGGCGAGACCCCGTCGGACGCCCTCGCCGGCGGCGCCGCCGGACCGGGCGCCCTCGCGCCGCTGCTCGCCACCGTCCTCGACGCCCTCGACACCGGCATCGCCATGCGGTCCGGGCCGTTGCCGGCGGGCAGCCCCGCCGAGATCGCCGCGCTCGTCGCCGACGCCCTGGCCGCGACCGGCGGCCGCGGCGCACTCGCCCGGCTCACCGAACTCCTCGCCTACGGAGCGGCCGACCCCGCCGACCCGGCCTGCGCCGCCCACCTGCACTGCCCGCCGCTCGCCGTCGCCGCCGCGGCCGACCTCGCCGTGAGCGCCCTCAACCCGTCCCAGGACTCCTGGGACCAAGCCCCCGCGGCCACGGCGTTGGAGACCGCGCTGCTCGCCGAACTCGCCGAACTGGTCGGCTACGACCCGCGGCGCTCCACCGGGGTGCTCACCTCCGGCGGCACCGAGTCCAACCTGATGGGGCTCATGCTGGCACGCGACCAGAAGCTCGACGGCATCGTCGAGTTGGACGGGATCCCGGCGGGCGTCCGGCCCTGCATCCTCGCCTCCGAAGCCGCGCACTTCTCCGTCCAGCGCGCCGCCGCGCTTCTCGGGCTCGGCGAACGCGCCGTCGTCCCCGTCGCCGTCGACCGGCGGCTCCGGATGAGGGAGGAGGAGCTGGAGCGATCACTGGCCGAGGCCGGCTGGGCGGGCCGGACCCCGATCGCCGTCGTCGCCACCGCCGGCACCACCGACACCGGCGCCGTCGACCCGCTCGTCGCCGCCGCCGACCTCGCCGCCCGCTACGGCGCGTGGCTGCACGTCGACGCCGCGTACGGCGGCGGGGCCCTGCTCTCCGACCGGCTCGCCCCACTGCTCGACGGCATCGCCCGCGCCGACTCGGTCTCCCTCGACTGGCACAAACTCGGCTGGCAACCGGCCGCCGCCGGCGTCTTCCTGGTCCGCCGCGCCGAGACCTACGTCTCGCTCGCCCGCCGTGCCGAATACCTCAACCCGGTCGACGACGAGCAGGCCGGCTACCCCAGCCTGCTCGGCCGCTCCCTGCGCACCACCCGCCGGGCCGACGCCTTCAAGCTCGCCGTCACGCTGCGCACCCTCGGGCGCGACGGCCTGGGACGCCTCGTCGACACCTGCCACGACCTCGCCCTGGCCGCCGCCGACGCCGTCCGCGCCGACGCGTCCCTCGAACTCCACGCCGACCCCGTCCTCACGGTCCTCCTCTTCCGCTACCGCCCGCCCGGTGTGACGGACGGTGCGGCGCTGGACGAGATGAACGGCCGCCTGCGGCGGTTGCTGCTGCGCACCGGGCGGGCAGTGGTCGGGCGCACGGAGCTGCCGGGGGAGGGGCCGGGGCGGGTGCGGCTGAAGCTGACACTGCTGAACCCGCACACGACGGTGGGGGAGGTCGGGACCCTGCTGCGGGAGGTGGTGGGTGCGGGCCGCAAGGTGGCGGGCGAACGCGCCGGATAGCCCGCCACGGGGTGTGACGGGCCAGGCGGGGTGCGACCCGGGTGATGCAGGGCCGGGGGGTGCACGGCCAGGGGCGTACAGCCCGGTCGGGACGAGGCCCGGCCCGCAGGGTGGGGGCGGGTCCGGGGGGGGGCGGGTCAGGCGCCCATGAGGATCCCGCGGGTGAGCTCCCAGGTGTGGGGGTCGGCGGCGACCAGGAGGCCGTCCTCGCAGCCGGGGGCCTCGGGGCGGTACGGGCTGCCGTCCAGGCGGGCGGAGACGCCGCCGGCCTCGGTGACGAGGAGGGAGCCGGGGGCGTGGTCCCAGGGGAGGGTGCGCCAGTAGAGGAGGAAGTCGAAGCGGCCCTCGATGACGTCGGGGTACTCGATCCCGGCGGCGTGCCGGCCGGGGGAGACGTCGCCGAAGGCGGTGCAGTTGGCCTGCAGGCGGCGGCGGTGGTCGGGGTCGAGGTAACGGCTCTTCACCGAGCCGCGCAGCTCGGCGGCGTCCCGCGGTGCCGGCGGGCGGGTGAGGCGCTCGCCGTCGCGCCAGGCGCCGGCGCCCAGTTCGGCGCGGTACGCCGTGGCGGTGGCGGGCTGCCAGATCCAGGAGGCGACGGTCCGGCCGTTGCGGACCAGGGAGCACATCACCGCGTACTCGGGGCGGCCGGCGACGAAGTTGGCGGTGCCGTCGACCGGGTCGACCAGCCAGGCGGCGGGCTCGTCGTGGAGGGCCCGGGCGAGCGAGGGGTCGGCGGCGACGGCCTCCTCGCCGACCACGGGGACGGGCAGCAGCTCGTGCAGGCGGCGGGCGATGATGGCCTCGGCCTCGCGGTCGGCAACAGTCACGACCTCGCCGGGTGCCTTCTCCATCACCTCGCCGGCGGCCAGCGCCCGGAAACGCGGCTCCACCGCCTCGGCCGACGCCTCGGCGAGTATCTCCGCCACCTTGTCCATCAGCACGTTCGCGCTCCCTTCGCTGTGTACCACTCTCCCACGAGTGCGGGAAGAGGGCGGCGGCGGCCGGGGGCGCGGACAGTCGACAGCCTGGCGGACCTCGGCTGACGGGTGGCGGACGGCCGTCGACGGCCGACGGCTGACAGATGACAGCTGACAGATTTCGAAAGCTGTCATCTGTCAGCTGTCATCTGTCACCCGTCCGTCGTCGCTCGCCCGCTGTGCGTCGCCGCTGTGCGGTGCCCGTCAGCCACGAGGTACCGGCTCCCGTCACCCGCCCAGGTAGTGGAACCCGGGGCGAGGGTGCATCAGGAACTCGTGGTGCGAGATGTTCCACGCGTACGCGCCCGCCATGGCGAACAGCACGCGGTCCGCCGCCCGCAGTCCCGCCGCGCCCTCGGCCGCGCGGGCGAGGACGTCCTTCGGGGTGCAGAGCTGTCCGGCCAGGGTGGCGCGGCCGGTGGTGACGGCGGGGCGCGGCCATGGGTGCGGCCAGGCGTCCACCGGGAGCACGTCGAAGGGCTGCGAGTGTCCCCGGGTCGCCGGGGTGCGCAGGTGGTGGGTGCCACCGCGGACCACCGCGAAGTCCTCGCCGTGGCTCTGCTTCACGTCCAGCACCTCGGTCGCGTACCAGCCGCAGTGGGCGGTGAGGGCGCGGCCCGGCTCGATCCGCAGGGTGAGTCCGGGGCGGGCGTCGAGCAGCTTTGCCAGGCCCTCGCCGAAGGCCGTCCAGTCGAAGCGCGCGACCGGGTCCTCGTAGTCCACGGCCATTCCGCCGCCGATGTTGACCTCCGCGAGCGGGAAGCCGTGCCGCTCCGCCAGCGCGGCCGACCAGGTGACGATCTGAGCGGCGACCGACAGCTGTTCCTCCGCTGCCAGTCCGCTCGCCAGGTGGGCGTGCACGCCGCGCAGGCGCAGCTGCCGACCCGTCGGGCCGTCGCCGGTGAGCAGCCGGACGCACTCCTCGGCCTGTTCCGAGTCCAGGCCGAAGGGCGTCGGCCGTCCGCCCATCGCGAGCGGCACCGCATCGAGCGCGTCCGTGGTGACCGCCAGGTTGACCCGCAGCAGCACGTCCACGACGGCGTCCGGCCGGTCCGCGAGCGCGGCGGCGAGCCGGTGCAGCTCCTGCTCGCTCTCGACGTGCCAGCGGTGCACCCCCGCCTCCACCGCGGCGGCGATCTCGGCGGGGGTCTTGCCCGGTCCGCCGAAGGCCAGCAACGCGTCCGGCACGGCGGCCCGGACGTGTGCCAACTCGCCGCCGCTGGAGACCTCGTAGCCGTCCACGGCGTCGCGCAGCGTGGCGAGCAGCGGTGCTTCCGGGTTGGCCTTGGCGGCGTAGTAGAGCTCGACCCGTTCGGGCAGGGCGGCACGGACGGCGGCGGCGTGTGCGCGCAGCGCGGTCAGGTCGTAGAGGTAGGCGGGCAGTTCGTCGGCCGCGAGGGCGGCGACGTGGCTGCGGACGGTCTCGGTCATCGGGCGGCGCTCCCGGCGGGCAGGCGGGCGGGCAGGTGGGAGGGCACGTTGGTGGACACGTGGGCGGGCATACGGGCGGCCTCGGCGAGGACGGAGCCCGCCAGCGGGGAAGGCATCCGGACGTAACCGGCCTCGCGGTCGGCCTTGCGCTCCCAGCGGGTCAGCAGGTTGGCCTTGGCGGGCAGCGGGACGCCGGCGAGCAGCGCGCGCAGCCGGGGCGGGCAGCCGTGGGCGGCGGCGTACTCCTCCAGGGTGTCCCGGACGGTCTGCCAGAGCGCGCACTCCTGCTCGGGGTGGCGGTCGGCGAGGGCGGCGAGCAGTTCGGAGACGTGGTTGACCAGGAGGCAGTAGACCACCCGGTCCCAGCCGCGCTCGGCGTCGTACGTCATCGGGCCGGCCACCTCGGTCGGGAGGGCGGCGAGGACGTCGGCGTTGTGCTCGGGGACGAGCTTGGTGCCCTCCAGGTCGCGGAAGAGCACCTGGACGGGGCGGCCGTCGGCGTCCACGCCGATCAGCACGTTCTGCAGGTGCGGCTCCAGCACCACGCCGTGGTCGAAGTATGCGGCCAGGACCGGCGGGACGAGCAGCCGCAGGTAGGCGCGCCACCAGTCGAGCGCGGCCGTGCCGTCCGAGTCCTCGACCGGGGCCCGGTCCGAACCGCCCTCCAGCAGCCGGGAGATGTGGGCGGAGCTGGTCGGGTGTTCGTCGGCGACGGCGGCCGCGAGCAGCGGGGTCACACCGGGCCGCAGCACGCCGTCGAAGCCCTCGCGGACGATCAGGCCGAAGCCCTCGTACAGCGCCCGGTCGGGGAGGCCGTCGGCACCGGGCAGGGCGAGGGTGCGGAAGGCCGGCTCGCGCAGCATCGCGGCGTCGGGGAAGCGTCGGGCGAGGTCGGCGAACGCCGGGGCGAGCAGCCGGGTGAGCGCGACGGCGCCGGTGAGCTCGTAGGCGGCGTTCTTCCGCAGGCAGTTGGTGATGCGGACGTTGAGGCTGAACTTCAGGAAGGCGCCGGCGCCGTGCAGGGTGCGCACCGAGGCGGTGGCGGTGAACCGTTCGCCGCGCGGGCCGAGGTCGAGGACGTCGCCCCGGGCCATGGCCTCGCGCAACAGCGGCTGTTCGCCGATCAGTTGGTACTGCCAGGGGTGGACGGGCAGCAGCCGGTAGCCGGCCGGCACCTCGCCGAGCCCGTCCAGCAGGGCACTGACGCCCGGGTCCAGCGACTCCTCGGCCAGCAGCTCGGCGCGGACGGCGAGGTGGTGCAGCGGGAAGTCGGCGCGGGACTCCGGGGCGTAGTGGCGCCAGTCGCCGCGGGCGGCCGATCGGGACTTGGGGGCCGGGTGGAAGCGGTGACCGAACAGCAGTGCCTGCTCGGACTCCAGGTAGCGGTCGGGCCCGGCGGCCGGGCGGTGCTCCAGGCCCTGGAGGACGCCGTCATGACTTGACGTCACCTGGTCGAGGAACTCCTCGTTGACGGTGCCGGTGCGCAGCTCCAGCTCGTCCTGGACGTACTCGGCCAGCTCCGGCCAGCCCAACGCGTCCCATTCGCCGTCCCGTTCGACCTCGACCGGCCCGGTGAAGCGGTGCGCGCCGAGCAGCGAGGTGCGGCGCAGGGCGACCCGCAGCAGGGTGCCGCGCCGGGGCAGGCGCAGCAGCAGGCGGCCGTCGTCGGCGGCGGTCTGGTGCTCGGGCGCGGAGACCTCGCGCAGCAGGCAGTTCAGCAGGGTGTGGACCACCGCCTCGTCAGCGGTGGGGAGTTCACCGGACCGGGGCGTGGAGGTGGGGAGTTCACCGGACCGGGGCGTGGAGGTGGCCGGCTCGCGGTTCGCCGACCTGGTGGTCATCGGCTGAGCGGTCATCTGCCGGTCGGCCGTCGTCTCGGTGGACATCTGCCGGTCGGTCATCGGCTCGGTGGTCATCGGTTCGGCGGTCATCGGCGACTCCAGCGCTGGCGCAGGGACGGGAGGGTGAGTGCGGTGGCCGCGACGGCGGCCAGCAGGGCGGCGGCGGTTCCGGCCACCACGGGGGCGGCGGCACCGAACCGCCCGTTGGCCAGCGCGGCGACGGCGCCGGCGGCGACGGCGCCACCCTTGGAGACGAGTTCGAGGGTGCCGAACATCCGGCCGGGCGGGCGGCCCTTGGCGGCGCCGGCGGCGAGCACGGCGAGGCAGACGAGGCCCAGCGTGAGTCCGGCCCCGAGTAGCAGGCGGACGGCGACGAACACGGGCAGCGAGTACGCGACGGCGTGTCCGGCCAGGCCGAGCGCCACGAGGCCGAAGCCGAGCGCGATGCCGGTGTGCGGGCGGGAGTCGAACACCCGGTGGGTGCGGGCGGCGAACACCAGGTAGCACAGGTGGGGCAGGGCGAAGAGCACGCCGGTGGTGGTGCCGTCCACGCCGGGCAGGCGCTGTTCGGCGAGCGCGATGAGGTACGGGAAGGAGATGACCGTCGCGAAGACGAAGGCGAACTCGAGGACGTAGAGCGTCAGGAGCGGCGCCGTGGCGGACTTCACGGGTGCCCGGTCGGCGGTGGCCGTCGGGGCCTCCGGGCATTCCGGTTCGGGAAGCAGTGAGAGGAACACCGCTGCGGTGAGCGGGAGTACGGCCATCACCAGGTACTGGCGGTGCGGGTCGATCCACGGCGAGAGCGCCCCGACCAGGATCGGCGCGGCCACCAGGGCCGCCCGCGCGCTGCCCTGCATCAGGGTGAGCGCACGGGAGAGCCGGGACCCGTCGAGCGCGGCGGCCAGGTAGCCGTTGGTGGCGGCGAAGGTGCCGCCGAGGAAGCCCTGGAGGACCAGGGCAAGGGTGAACGCGGGCAGGCTGTCGGCCGCGCCGGCCAGCAGGAAGGAGACGGTGAGCCCGAGTTGGGCGCGCAGCAGCAGCCGCTTGCGGCCGAAGCGGTCGGCCAGCCGGCCCCACAGCGGTGCGCCGAGCCCGCTGAACACCGTCGGCACGATGTACAGCACGCCCGCCCAGCGGGCCTGCGGGTCGCCGAGCGAGGGCAGGATCGCGGTCAGGTACGGCGGCAGGCCGAGCGCGGCGAAGGAGGCGACGAAGTAGCAGGCCGCGACGGCGTGCACCTGGCGCCGGTCGAGCCCGCCGGAGTGTGCGGCGGAGGGAGGCGACTGCTGCGGCAGTGTCTCCACGGTCATCGGACGGCCCCGTCGGTGCCCGCGGCGTGGCGCGCGGTCTCGCGCGCGGAGTCCGGAACGTGCTCCTGTACGGGCTCGTGTGCGGAGTCCCGTGCGGGCTCGCGCGCGGAGTCGCGCAGGTAGTTGGGGCCGCTGGTGTAGTGCTTGTTGATGTCGGCGGCGCCCGAGCGCTGCTTGCTGAGCAGCGTCCCGGCGGTGACCATGGCCTTGACGGGCAGGCGTTCGGCGTCCAGCAGGGCCGCCCGCAGCGGCGCGCCCACCGGCCCGAGCCGATCCACGGCCTCCGCCGTGCGCTTGCGCAACAGGGTGAGGGTGTCGATGAGTTCGGCCCGGCCGTGGTCGGCGAGGCCGAAGGCGAGCGAGCCGGTGCACAGGTGCCCGGTGATGGTGGCGAAGAGGTCGGTGAGCGCGCGGTCGTCCCCGCCGAAGATCCGCGCGTCGTCGAACTCGTCGACGGCGGGTGCCAGTTCACCGAGGGCGGCGGTCATCCGCGCGGTGTGCACGCGCGGGCCGTCGTCGTCCTTGTAGAGCAGCCGCAGGCCGTCCCGGTCGAGCACCAGTGAGGTGTTCTGCTGGTGCGACTCCAGGGCGATGCCGTAGCCGAACAGCGTGGTCTGCCAGTCCAGCAGCAGTTCGAGCAGGGCGTCGTAGCAGGCCAGGACGTCGCCGCCGTGGTGGCGGTCGGCAAGGTGGTCGAGGACCAGGCGGCCGTCGGGCGCGGGGGCCAGCAGGGCCGCCAGCGGCACGGTCGCCGCCTGCTCCAGCCCGGCCGGGTAGCGGCGCAGCAGGACGGCCAGCAGCTCGTGTCCGGCGTGTGCCCAGGTCTGCTCGTCGGCGTGCAGGATCCGGTCGGCGAACCGCGGTTCGCGCTCCAGCACGGCCTCGATCAGCCGCTGGCCGGCCGCGCCGTCGAGTAGCGTGCCGGGCTTGATGGTGCGGCGGTTGAGGCGGCCCAGGGTGGCGGTGGCGAGCGGGAGTTTGAGGTGGCAGGCGGGGTCGTCGGCGACGGCGACGGTGCGCATGGACAGGGTCGGGACGACGGTCAGGTACGGCCGGTCGGCGAGCACCGCGCGGCCGGCCAGGCCGGTGGCGGCCAGCGCCTCGTCCAGCGGCGCTCCGACGGTGAGCGGGTGGACCGGCAGGGTGGCCCAGCCGTCTCCCGGGCAGCGGTCGCCGAGGCCGAGCCAGGCCGGGGTGGGCCACCAGCTCGGCAGCGGACGCTCGCCGTGGACGGTCAGCGCGCCGACCGGCACGGCCAGCCAGCGCAGTTCGAAGGCCGGGTGGAACTCGGGTGCGTAGGCGCGCAGTTCGGTCTCGGTGAGGCCGGAGCGGCCGCGCGCGGTCGGGTAGACCGGGTGGTCGAGGTAGGCGGCCAGGGTGTCGTGGCCGAGCGCGGCGCCGGGGCCGGTCCAGTCGGCCGGGTCGACACCGTACAGGTCGGTCAGCCGGTCGTGCACCTCGGCGCGGTTCCGCTCGTGCAGTTCCATGGTGGCGAGGGTCTGCCGGCACTCCTCGGCGAAGGCGGTCCAGCCGGGCCGGTCCTCGGCCTCGGCCAGTGCGGAGAGGGCCGTCACGACGGTGTCCGGGCCGGTGAGGCGGCGCCCGTCGAGTTCCAGGAGCGGCAGCCGGGCGGCGTACTCGCACTGGAAGCCCTCCGGGGCCACCGGCAGGGCGAGGCGGGCCTCGGGGACGGTCAGCCAGGGGCCGTCCGGGCGGTCCTCCACGGCGCCGCGGGTGCGCAGGCCGAGGACGTCCTCGCGCAGCAGGGTGGAGAGCACCCGGAGGGTGAGCTGCTCGGCGGCGGACGCGGGGCCGGCAGACGCGGGGCCGGCAGACATGAGGCCGGCGGCCGAGGAACCGGCGGACGAAGGGACAGCGGCCGGAGGGGTGGCGGTGGCGGGGTGGTCCCGGGTGGCTGCGGGACGGTCTCCGGTGGTCACGGGGTGATCTCCCAGCGGTTGGCCGCGAGGAAGCGGGCGACGGCGGCGTCCACCGCGCCCTGGTCGGTGCCGACGGCCCAGATGACGCCCAGGTAGTCCCGGTTGGTGCGGTAGTGCTCGTGGCGTTCGCCGAGCGGGCGCAGTGGGCGGTAGGCGAGCCGGACGCCGTCGCGCTCCTCGTCGTACGGGCCCGGGGCGGTGGTGAGGACGCCGGCGCGGTCGGCGCAGATCAACTCGTTGCGGGCCCGGCGCGGGGTGGCGGCGCACCGCTCGGACAGGTCGCCGGGCAGGACGCGGCCCAGGTGGACCCCGAGGACGAGCTCGAACAGGGGGATGTCGAGGATCTCGGCGAGCATCAGGTCGCACTGGTCGCCGATCGCCCGGTAGTTGACCTCGATGATCCGGGCGCGGCCGTCCGGCTGGAGCACGAACTCCGTGTGGCAGACGCCGAAACCGACGCCGAGCGCGTCGAGTTGGGCGAGTACCTGGTCGACCACCGATTGCGGGTGCGCCGGGACGAAGGTGAGCAGTTCCTCGATGAAGTCCGGCGGCGGGGAGAGCCGGGTGCGGAAGCCGCCGAGGACGTGCCGACGGTGGCCGTCGCCGAGGGTCTCCAGCGTGTACAGCTGCCCGTCCAGGAACTCCTCGACCACCAGGGTGGCGCCGGCCCTGCGGTGCTGGATCTCCTTGCAGCGCTGGGCGAGTTCGGCGGCGTCGGAGACCAGGGTGACGTCCTCGCTGGCCACCCCCTCGCGCGGCTTGACCACGCAGGGGAACGGCGGGTCCAGCTCGGCCGGGTCCTGCCCGGGGGCGAGTTCGGCGGACCAGACGGTGTCCCGGCCGGCCAGTTCGAGGTGGCGGCGCAGCTCGCCCTTGTCCTTGGCGCGCAGCGCGGCCTTCCAGTCCTTGGCGGGGAGGCCGAAGTACTCGGCGGCCAGGGCGGTCTGGATCTGCAGGTGATCGCTGTTGCTGAACACCGCGTCCGGCGCGTGCTCCGGGGAGGCCAGGGCGCGGCGGGAGACCAGGCTGAGGACGGCGCGGAAGTCGCGCACGTCGCACTCCAGGACCTCGGGTGCGGCGAAGGGGAGCTCGGCGTAGGCCTGCCGGTGGGGTTCGGCACAGTCGGTGAGAACGGTGACGTCGAGCCCGAGCCGCGCGGCGGCGGGCAGGAATCCGTCGGTCACCGAGTCGGTGGGGTTCAGGGCGAGCAGGTAGAGCCGCATGGAGGGAGTCCTCGGGGAGATGGCGG
Organism: Kitasatospora sp. NPDC048545; assembly: GCF_040651155.1. Taxonomy (NCBI): domain Bacteria; kingdom Bacillati; phylum Actinomycetota; class Actinomycetes; order Kitasatosporales; family Streptomycetaceae; genus Kitasatospora; species Kitasatospora sp. NPDC048545. The sequence continues at coordinate 302,668 of NZ_JBEZIQ010000002.1, read as the reverse complement.
AGGAGGGCGGGGGAACGGATGACAGATGACAGAGGTTGAAATCTGTCATCTGTCATCTGTCATCTGTCATCTGTCATCTGTCAGCGGTCGGTTGTCGGCCGCCGGCTGCCGCTGTCATCCGGTGACCGGTTTCGCGGGGCGACTACTTGGGCGCGTCCACGCCTGCGGCCTTGGCGATGTCGACGAGCATCGCGTCGGCGGCCTGGACGCCGATGCCGGACATCCAGGTCTCGTCCGGGACGTTGAACACCTTGTTGTTCTTCACGGCGTTCAGGCCCTGCCAGACCGGGGTCTGCTGGACCTCGCTCTCCTTGGTCTTGGTCGGGTCGTCGGCCGTGGTGACGAACACCAGGTCGGCGTCGGCCTGGTTGATCTGCTCGGCGCTGACCTCCAGGATGTTCTGGTCCACGTCCTGCGGGGCCGGGCGGGTCAGGCCGACGTCCTTGAGTACGACGCCGCTGTAGGAGGACTTGGCGTACAGACGGGTCGGGCCGGCCACGAAGCGGACCACCGACGCGGTCGGCATGGTGCCGTTGAACTTGGTCTTGATCTCCTCGCCGAGCTTCTTCGCCCGCGCCTCGTAGTCGGCGAGCGCCTTCTTCGCCTCGTCCTCCTTGCCGAGGGCCTGGGCGTAGAGCGCCAGGTTGTCCTTCCACGGGAAGCCGGTGGTCTCGGCCAGGACGGTCGGCGCGATCGCGTTCAGCTGGGAGTACACCTTGGCGTGCCGGACCTTGGAGGAGAGGATCAGGTCGGGCTTGAGGGAGGCGATCAGCTCCAGGTTCGGCTCGTTCATCGGGCCGACGTCCTTGGTGTCCTTGATCTTGTCCTTGAGGTAGTTCGGGAACCCGCCCTCGGTCTTCATGTGCGGGGACACCGCGCCGACCGGCGTGATGCCGAGCAGCGTGACGTCGTCCAGCTCACCGCTGTCGAGGACGACGACGCGCTTCGGCCGGCTCTTGAGTTCGGCCGTGCCCGCGGCGTGCTTGACGCTGCGCGGGAATCCGGCGGCGGCTCCGGCCGGGGCGGAGGACGCGGAGTCGCCGCCCGACTTGGCACCGTCCCCGCTGCTGCCGCAGGCGGCGAGCAGGGTGGTCGAGAGGGCGACGGCGAGGACGGCGACGGGGAGTCGGCGGTTCATCGGGGTTCCTTGGATCGGGTCGAACGGGGGGACGGGGGAGGGGGGTCAGCCGGCGGTGGCCGCCGGGGACGTGGCGGAAGCAGTGGAGGTCGTGGAGGTGGCGGAGGCGGATCCGGAGCCCCGCACCCGCTCCCGCGCCCGGGGCACGACCAGCGGCGTGCCGGTCTCCGGGTCGGGCACGACCCGGCAGGGCACCTGGAAGACGGCCTCGACCAACTCGGCCGTCAGCACCTGGGCGGGCGGACCGGCGGCCGCGAGCCGGCCGTCCTTGAGCACCACCAGGTGGTCGGCGTACCGGGCGGCCTGCCCGAGGTCGTGCAGCACCATGACGACGGTGCGCCCGGCCTCGGCGTGCAGGTCGGCGACCAGGTCGAGCACGTCGAGCTGGTGGCGCAGGTCCAGGAAGGTGGTCGGCTCGTCGAGCAGCAGCAGGTCGGTCTCCTGGGCGAGCGCGAGCGCGATCCAGACCCGCTGGCGCTGCCCGCCGGAGAGCCGGTCGACCTGCCGGTCGCGCAGTTCGGCGGTGCCGGTGCGCTCCAGTGCCTCCTCGACCGCGGCCTGGTCGGCCTTGGACCACGGGCTGAGCATCCGCTGGTGCGGATACCGCCCGAGCCGTACCAGCGCCTCGACGGTGACGGCCTCCGGCGTGACCGGTTGCTGCGGCAGCAGGCCCATCCGCTTGGCGAGCGCCCGGGCGGGCATCCGGTGGATGTCGGCGCCGTCCAGGGTGACGGTCCCGGCGGCCGGGTCGAGCAGCCGGACGAGACCGCGCAGCAGCGTCGACTTGCCGCAGGCGTTCGGTCCGACGATCGCGGTGACGGCGTCGCCGGGCAGTTCGAGGTCGAGTCCCTCGACGATGGTCCGGTCGCCGTAGCGCAGGCCGAGGCCCCGGGTGGCGAGCCGGTTGGCCGCCGCGGTCGGAGCCGCCGGGATCGGGCCTTCCGCGGGGTCCGCGGAGGGGGTCGTGGTGGGAGCCCCGGTGGAGGCCCCGGTGGAGGCCTCGGCGGCGGTCTTGGCGGACGTCATCAGCTGCTCCTCTGGGGAAGCCGGCCCTGGCGGATCATCAGCACCAGGAGCCAGGGCGCGCCGAGGGTGGCGGTGACGGCACCGACCGGCAGACCGTGGACGGGGATCACGTGGAGCACCAGGAGGTCGGCGGAGAGCAGCAGCACGGCGCCGGTGAGCGCGGTGAGACCGAGGGTGCCGAGGGTGGGCGGCCCGGCGAGCAGCCGGACCAGGTGCGGGACGGCGAGTGCGACGAAGGCGACCGGCCCGGTGAGGGCGGCGGCCAGCGAGGCGAGGGTGATGGTGAGCAGCAGCAGCCAGAGCCGGTCGCGGGCCGGGTCGAGGCCGAGGCCGCCGGCCGAGTCGTCGCCGAGGTCGAGCACGGCGACCCGGCGCCGGCAGAGCAGGACGCCGACGGCGGTGACCGCGATGGCGGTGCCGCCGATCCACACCTCGGTCCAGTTGCGGCCGTAGAGCGAGCCGGTGGTCCACTGCAGCGCGGAGGAGGCCAGCTCGGCCGGGAACCGTACGATCATCAGGTTCACGGCGGCGGCCAGGCCCTGCTGCACCGCCAGGCCGACCAGCACCAGCCGGGTGACGGCCATCCTGGAGCGCCAGGCGAAGCCGCCGAGCAGCAGCGCCGCGAGCAGCCCGCCGCCGACCGCGGCCAGCGGGATCAGCTGCTGGGAGGCGCCGGTGGCGAGCATCAGCACCGCGCCGAAGGAGGCGCCGCCGGTGATGCCGATGGTGTCGGGGGCGGCCAGCGGGTTGCGGAACAGCCGCTGCAGCATCGAGCCGGCCAGCGCCAGTCCGGCGCCCGCGATGAGCGCGGAGACGACGCGGGGCGCGCGGAACTGCTGCACCACCAGGACGTTGCCGGGCTCGCCCTGTCCGAAGAGCGCACGCAGCGCGTCCCAGACGGGGATGCCGACCTGTCCGGTGCCGAGCGCGATCCCGGTGAGCAGCACCAGCAGCGCGGCGGCGACCAGCGACCAGAGGGCGGTACGGGCGCGACGGCGGGCGACGGCCCGGGCGGGGAGGACGAGCGCGGTCACCGGGCCACCTTCCGGGCCAGCACCGCGAGCAGCGGCGCGCCGAGGAAGGCGGTCACGATGCCGACCTCGATCTCGGAGGGGCGGACCACCAGCCGGCCGAGCACGTCGGCGGTGAGCAGCAGTACCGGACCGGCGATCAGGCAGCCGGGCAGCAGCCGGCGGTGGTCGTTGCCGAGCAGCGGGCGGATCAGGTGCGGGGCGGCCAGTCCGATGAACGCCACCGGTCCGGCGACGGCCACCGCACTGCCCGCGAGCAGTACCACGGCGAGCCCGCCGGCCGCCCGGATCCGGGCCACCGGTACGCCCAGCGACTGCGCGGTCTCGTCGCCGAGGGCCAGCGCGTTGAGCGCGGGCGCGATGGCCAGGGCTCCGACCAGGCCGATCGCGAGGAAGGGCAGGACGGGGGTGAGGGTGTCCAGGTGGCGCCCGGCGATCGAGCCGGCCAGCCAGAACCGGGCCTCGTCCAGCGTGCGGTGACTGGCCAGCATCAGCGCCGACGTCCAGGAGGTGAGCACCACGGTGAGCACGGTGCCGCCGAGCGCGAGCCGGACCGGGTCCAGGTCCCCGCCGCGGCGGGACATCGCGTACGCGGCGACGGCGGCGACGGCCGCTCCGGCGAAGGCGAACCAGACGTATTGGACCGGGCGGGCGAGGCCCAGCGTGTAGATCGCGGCGACCACGGCGAGGCTCGCGCCCGCGTTGATGCCGAGGGTGACCGGGGAGGCCAGCGGGTTGCGGGTGACCCCCTGGGCGACCGCCCCGGCGACGCCGAGCGCGGCCCCGACGGCCAGTCCGATGAGCGTGCGCGGTACCCGAAGGCCCGTCACCACGTCGGCGTCACCGCCGTGGGCGGTGCCGGTGAGGGCGTCGACGACGGTGGCGAGCGGGATGGATCGGGAGCCCAGCGCGAGGCTCAGGGCCGCGCACAGCACGAGCGCGCACAGGCCGGCGGCCAGCAACAGGGGCTGCCGGACCGTCGAGGCGCGGGGCGCGGGGGCCGTGGGGGCCGGCGGGTCGGTTCTCAACACGAGGCAACATCTTAGGTTAGGTTTACCTAAGTTCGTCAAGGTTGGGCGATTCGGCCGGTTGACCCCCGGTTGGTCCGATGTGTCGATCGCCGCGTCGACCGGCGGCGTCGCGCCAGGTCGTGCCGTGTCGTGCCGTGTCGTGTCGTGCCGTGTCGAGTCGGGTCGTGTCGAGTCGGGTCGTGCGTGGTCATGTGTCGCCGTACGTCGTGCCGAGTCGCGCGTGGTCGCCGGGCGACATGAGGCATTGTAAGGTGAGCCTCACCTTAATCGATCATACGGAATCGATCTCGGGAGTGTCGATGGTTCCCGGAACACCCCTGCCCGCCGCGCCCCGCGGCGCCCTCCCGGTGACGGCGTCCTCCGGGCTCGTCGGCGACTACCGGCGGCTGCTCGAACTGTGCCCGGTGCTGGAACTGCGTGTACTCGGCGCCACGGAGCCCGACCCCCGAGCCGCCGACGGCTGGTACTCCGGCGCCCGACTCGCCACCGACGAAGCGGCGCTGGCCGCGGTCCTGGCCGGCGAGGAGGCCCGCATCGCCGCCGAGCACGGCCGCGCCCCACGTCCGCACGTCACCGCCTCCCGGCTGCTGCACCACTACGTCTGGTCGGCCTGCCTGATCGTCGCCGGCCCCTGGCACCTCGCCCGGCGGGTCCCCGTCGTCGCCCCCGCGGACCTCTGGTTGCACGCCCCCACCGGCGCCCTCGCGCTGCGCCCGCGCGGCCATGTCAGCCTCCCCGGCGACGACGAACTCCGCGCCGAGCTGCGGGCCGCCGTGGTCGCGCACGTCGGACCGGTGCTCGCCGCGTTCGCCGGACCCACCCGACGCCACGACCGGGCGCTCTGGGGCATGGTGACGGACGACCTCGCCTCCGCCGTCTGGTACCTCGGCCGGATGCTCGGAGAGGAGGACGCCGCCGTCGCCGCCGCCGACGCCGTCCTGCCCGGCGGCACCCGACCGCTCCCGGGCGCCGCCGACTTCCGCCGCCTGCGCACCCCCGACGGGCGCGCCCACCACACCCGCACCCGGCTCGGCTGCTGCATGTACTACGCGGTCAAGCCCGCGGCCGTCGCCTGCCTGACCTGTCCGCGGACCTCCGACGAGGAGCGGCTGCGGCGGCTCTGACCGCCCGGTCGTCGACGTCGGTGCCGGCCACCGTGACGGATTCGGCGGACTCCTGACGGGTCGTCCACCGCCGCCCGATGTGGCCCGGTTCGTTGTCAGTGGCTTCGGCTATGGTCACCGGCATGATCGATTCCACCATGCGGGTCCGGATCGCCCGTCCCTCGCGCGACCTCGCGGCGGCCGAGCGCTTCTACGTCGGCGGTCTCGGCCTCGACGTGCTGTGGCGCACCACCGAGCGGGTCTCCGGCGAGCACGACCTGCTGATGGTTGGTCCGGCCGGCGGCGCCTGGCACTTCGAGCTCACCCACGACCCGGAGCGGCCGCTGGAGCCGACCCCGACGGTCGACGACCTGTTCGTCGTCTACCTCGGCGCGCCGGTCGACGAGGCCCTGGTCGCCCGGCTGGAGGCGGCCGGCGGCACCCGGGTCAAGGCCCACAACCCGTACTGGGACGAGTTCGGCGTGACGATCGCCGACCCGGACGGCTACCGGCTGGTGCTCTGCGCCCGCAGTTGGGGGGAGTGACCGGCCGGGCTGCTCCCGCTTCAGCTCTTGCCACCCGGCACCGGGCCGCTTCAGCTCTTGCCACCCGGCGCCGGGCTGCTACCGCTCCCGCCGCCCAGGGCAGGGCCGCTACCGCTCCCGCCGCCCAGGGCAGGGCCGCTTGCGCTCCCGTCGGACGGCGCGGGGCCGGGTGTGCGGTCCCCGGAGCGGGGCAGCACCGCCACGCCCCGGTCCAGGTCCACGCCGACGTGCGGCGGCGATCCCGCGTGTGCGTCGTCCCGCAGCGCCAGCTGCTCCTTCTTCTGCTCCACCTGGATCCGCTTGCCCGGGCTGAACAGCGCGTGCAACTCGTCCAGCCCGCCGGCGCCCAGCCCCACCCCGGGCCCGTGCCGCCGTGGACGCGGTGACGCCTCGTCCCGGATCTGCCACGCCGCCAGCACGGCCAGCCCCAGGATCGCCGCCACCGCCGCCACCGCACCCACGATCAGCCCCATGCCCGCTCAACGTGGCACGGGAGCACAGGTGTTCCCGTGCGGAGGGGACGGACCGGGCGGTGAGTCCGCCGGATACGCTGTCACCCGAACGGAAGGAATGCCCTCACCATGACCGTGCGCGGAACCCTCGTGGCCATCCGGACGGCGGACGGAACCGCCGACGCCTACCTCGCCCACCCCGACGACGGCCGGGCCCACCCCGGCGTCATCCTCTACATGGACGCCTTCGGGCTCCGGCCGCACCTCAAGCGCATGGCCGACCGCCTCGCCACGGCCGGGTACACGGTGCTCGTGCCCAACGCCTACTACCGGAACGGCCGTGCGCCGGTCGTCGAATTGCCGGAGTTCATCGACCCGGAGAAGGACGACACGATCTTCGACCGGCTCGTCCCGCTGCTCGCCACCCTCACCCCCGAGGCGACCGAACGCGACGCCGACGCCTACCTGCGCTGGCTCGCCGGGTCCCCGCTGGTCCAGGACGGCCCGGTCGGCCTCACCGGCTACTGCCGCGGCGCCCTCCTCGCCCTGCGCACCGCCGCCAGTCATCCGGACCGGATCGCGCTGGCGGCCGGCTTCCACGGCGGAAACCTCGCCACCGAACGCCCGGACAGCCCGCACCTCGGGGCCGGCCGGATCACCGCGGAGCTGTACTTCGGCCACGCCGACGAGGACGAGTCGATGCCGCCGGAGCAGATCGAGCGGCTCGCCGCGGCCCTCACCGCCGCCGGCGTCCGCCACCGGGCCGAGGTCTACACCGGTGCCCTGCACGGCTACACCCAGGCCGACACCGCCCGCTACGACGCGGCCGCTGACGAGCGGCACTGGGAGGCTCTGCTCGGCCTGCTGAAGCGCGTCCTGCCGGCCTGAGCGGGGCCCGGTGCGGTTCGGTCGCGCTCTCCGGCGCGTCCGGTGGTGTCCGTTCCGGCGGCACGGTCCGCGCCCGATCTGTTGGCTTCCCGTTCATGTGCGGGACGGGCGGAATTCTGGCACTGGAGCGAACAGGCCGACAACGTCGAATGCCTGACGCCGAGTCCGGCCGCGTGACACGGGGCACGGGGGACGAGAGGGCCGGACACCGGCATCGGGGAACGAAGCGGAGCGACGGATCCAGGGGGGCCGTACGTGCACACCATGCAGGACAGACGGGGGACGCGGACCGGGCCGGGCCTGCGCGGCGTCCAGGACGCCATCGCGCAGGCAATCGCCGAATCGACGCCCGGCGGAGTGCGGACGGGCGAACTCGACCGCGACGGGCGGGCGTTGCGCTGGGTGGAGGCCGGACAGGGCGGCGGAGCGCCGGTGGTCCTGATCGCGGGTTGCGGCACGTCGTCGCTCACCTGGGCGCCCGTACTGCCCGAACTCGCCCGGCACGGAAGGGTGGTGGCCTACGACCGGGCCGGGACCGGTGCCAGTGACCCCAACCGTGGTGCGGGCCGGGTCGTGGCCCCGACACTGGACGGCCAACTCGACGACCTCGCCGCCCTGGTGCGGCACCTGGGCGCCGGCCCGGCCGTCCTGGTCGGCCACAGCTGGGGCGGCCAGCTGGCCCAGCTCCTCGCCTGGCAGGCGCCGGAGCTGGTGGCCGGCCTGGTTCTGGTGGACCCTGCGCACGAGGAGTTCCAGCCGTCGACCGTCCGCGTCGCCGAAGGCGCGTTGAACCGGCTGTGGCTGCTCCGCGCGGCGCTGGCCACGCCGACGGCAGGGCCGGCGGATCCGCTCGCCCGGGCCGAGGCGGTCGTGGTCGCGCACCACCACCAGCGGTGGACCGTCCTCGCCGAGAGCCGGCTGACGACCGTCGCCACCCCCGAGCTCAGGCGGCGCCGCTCCGACTCCCGGCTGCCCGAGGTGCCGGTGGCGGTCCTGAGCGCCACCGAGGGGCTGCCCGGGGTGATGCGGTCCCGCTGGACCGCCCTGCAGTCCCGGATCGCGTCCGGAGCCACCCGGGGGACGCACATCCTGGTGCGCGGCGCCGGCCATGGCGTCCACGCGGACCGGCCCAGGGCCGTCATCGCGGCCGTCCTGGAGGTGTCCGATCACGCCCGGTACGCCGGGAAGGTCTGACGGGAATCCGACAGTCGTGGTCAATTGGTGCCCGGATACGGGCTGCTGAGGACACGACACGCTCTGGCACACTGTGTGCCGTCGACCTGTCGGGGAGGGTCGCGACACACGGGGGTCAGAGGTATGGGCGGCGCGGGCACCGTGCTCGGCGGACGGTACAGGCTGATCGAGAAGATCGGCGGCGGCGCGATGGGCTCGGTCTGGCGGGCCGAGGACACGGTGCTGGCGCGACAGGTGGCGGTCAAGATCCTGCGCTCGGAACTGTTCGAGGACGGCACCGCCGCCCAGCGCTTCCGCCGGGAGGCCCAGCTGGTCGCCGCGATCGACCACCCCGGCGTCGTGCACGTCCACGACTACGGCGAGGGCGGCGCGGACGGCGACGAGCGCTGCGCCTACATCGTGATGGAGCTGATCGACGGCCGTCCGCTGGACCGGGTGCTGGCCGACACGGGCCCGATGGGCGTCGAGCGCACCCTCGACCTGGTGGCCGGCGCCCTGGACGCGCTGCACGCCGCGCACCGGCGGGACATCGTGCACCGGGACGTCAAGCCGTCCAACCTGATGGTGCGCACCGACGGCCGGGTGACCGTCACCGACTTCGGCATCGCCCGGGCTCTCGCCAGCACCAAGCTCACCGCCCCGTTCGCGATCATCGGCACCGCGCTCTACATGTCGCCGGAGCAGGCCGAGGGAGCCGCCCTCGGGCCGGCCACCGACCTCTACTCGATCGGCGTGGTCTGCTACGAACTGCTGCTCGGCGAACCGCCGTTCACCGGTGACGGCCCGCTGCAGATCGCGCTCAAGCATGTCAACCAGCCGGTGCCGGAGCTCCCGGAGACCTTCCCGGTGGCCGTCCGGGCCCTGGTCGCCCGGGCCCTGGCGAAGAAGCCCGAGGAGCGGTTCGCGGACGCCGCCGCGATGGCGGCGGCGGCCCGGGCGGCGATCAGGCACGCGGGGGGCGTCGGGCGCGCTGGTGGCGTGGGTGGCGTGGCGGGCGGCCCGGGCGGGGGCACGTCCGGGCCTGCCGGCAGCGGGACGATCGCCCTCCGGCCCGGCGCGGTGCCCGTGACCGGAGGGAAGGCCGGGGGAGCGCCCGCGGCGGAAGCCGGGGCGGGTGCGGCCACGCCGGACGCGGCCGCGGGAACGGCAGCTGCGGGAACGCCGGCCAAGGGACCCGCGGTCAAGGGGCCCGCCGTCAAGGGAGCCACCGCCAAGGGGGCCGGCGCCGAGGGCGGACAGGCCGGGGCCGGGGCCGTTCCTGGCGCAGGCGCAGGCGCAGGCGACGAGGATCCGCCGACGGGCGCCGCCGCGCGGGACGAGGTCGCGAAGCTGCTGCCGCAGGCGCCGACCGAGGCCGGTCGGCGCCGGCCCCGGCGCACCCTGCTGGTGCCGGTGATCATCCCCGTGATCATCTCGGCGGGTACCGCCACCGCCCTGCTGATCGACCGCAGCCCCGGTGGCTCGGACGCGGCAGCGCCACCGGCCGCCCAGCCGACCGTCGTGGTGACCGTCCCCGCGAACCCCGCAAGTGGTTCCCCGGCGGCCGCTGCCACCACCGCGCCCGTCACCCCGCCGCCGACCGACACCCCGGCGGCCACCCCGACCCCCGACCAGTCGGCCCCTGGCACCCAGAACCAGCAGCCGCCGCCCGTCGCGGTCCCGGCCCAGGGCGGTGCCGGTGGCACCTCGGGCGGCGCCAGGGCCGGTGGCACGGGTGCGACCTCCGGCGGTGGTGCGTCCGGCGGAGGCGCCGCAGGCGGCCAGGCGAACCAGTCCGCAGGCGGCGCCGGCGGCAATCCGCCCGCACCGCCCGTCAACCAGAACCCGCAGCCGCCCGCCCAGACCTCGGGCGGCGCCACCACCGCGGCCCCGCAGGGCCCGAGCCGGCCGTCGTCCTGCGGCGGCACCAGCTGGAGCACCGTCGTCAGCGTGAAGGAGGACCGCCCGATCGGGATGCGCAACGACAGCCTGACCGGCGGCAATCCGATCGTGCTCGGCGGCGCCACGCAGTACGGCTGGGTCCGCGCGACCAACCCCGGCGCGTGGATCCTCTTCAACGCGTGCAACAACGGCGGCCCGCAGCTGGTCCAAACCCCGGACGGGAAGGTCGAGTTGAGCAGCGGGTTCAGCTATCTGACCAACTGGACCGTCCGCAACGGCTCCACCGCGGGCTCGTACACGCTGGCCGACTACATGAACTCGGTCTGCATGACCTCCAACGGCCCGGGCAACGCGGTCACCATGGTCGCCTGCACCCCCGGCAACACGGCCCAGGAGTGGCGCTTCCAGTGACGGCGGCGCGGCAGTCGCTCCGCTCCCTGAAGCGATGGCCGCGGCGGCCCCTGAAGCGACGGCCGCGGCGGTCCGCGGGAGGCGGATAGCACAGGAGCAGTGGCCGGGGCAAGGGCCCGGGGTGGCGGAACCCCGCCACCCCGGTGTCAAGGGACCGTGTGGAAACTTCTACACAGATGTAAAAGTCGAGCGCCGGTCGGTCGGCGGCGCCCGCCGAACCCCCGTTCGACGGGCGGGCGGCCGTCGGCGCAGGCGGCCGGATGTGGTTCGTGGCAGGACCGTTCGCGGAATGCGATGAATTGCCCCGGTTCTCCGGTCGCTTGACGACTCTTTACCCGGTGGCGGGACCTGGCCAACTCCTGAAGTAGACCTGTCATTTCATCTGTTGGATTGTCATGCTTCTGTTCATCCCCAGCGGCAGCCCCCACCCCCACCCCTCGGTGGCGAGCCGCATGACTGCACGGGATTCCAGCACGTCAGCGCCCGTCCCGCCCCACAGGTGCCGACCCGGCCCCCCGGGACGAGGTGCGACCGCGCCCCTGCGCGGTTTCCCGGAAGGACTCGTACGTGAAGCGAAAGCTCGCGGCCGTCGCCGTACTCTCGGCCACCGCCCTGCTGACCGGTGTGATCCAGGTGAGCACCGCCGCCCAGGCCGCCCCCACCCCCTCGCTGCAGGCCCAGGCCGCCCAGCAGCACGCGACCGCGCTCGCCGTGGCGAGCGGCCAGGCCGGTCCGCTCGCCAAGGCGCTCGGCCTCGGCGACAAGGAGCAACTGGTCGCCAAGGACGCCGTCGTGGACAAGGACGGCACCCGCCACCTGCGCTTCGAGCGCACCTACGCCGGCCTGCCCGTGATCGGCGGCGACCTGGTCGTCCACCAGAAGGCCGACGGCGCCGTGAAGTCGGTCTCCAAGGCGGTCGCCGCACGGATCGACCTGCCGAGCGTGACCCCGAAGCTCCCGGCCGACCAGGCCGCCGCGCAGGCCACCGGCGCGGTCAAGGCCACCGTCGGGGTGACCCTCGACGCCGACCAGTCGCCGCTGTCCGACGTCCACCAGACCGGCAAGGCCCAGCTGGTGGTCTGGGCCACCGACGGCGAGCCCCGACTCGCCTACCGCACCACCGTCGAGGGCGTGCGCGCCGACGGCACCCCGAGCAGCCAGGTCCTGGTGACCGACGCGGCGAGCGGCCAGGTGCTCTCCACCCACGAGAAGGTGCAGACCGCCGCCGGCACCGGCAACGGCGTCTTCGTCGGCCAGGTGCCGCTGACCACCGCGCAGAGCGGTGGGCAGTACTCGCTCAAGGACGACACCCGCGGTGGCCAGTCCACCACCGACATGAGCAACAGCACCTCGGGCAGCGGCTCGCTGTTCGCCAACACCACGAACACCTTCGGTGACGGCACCGCCGCCAACCGCGAATCCGCCGCCGTGGACGCCCAGTTCGGCGCCTCCACCACCTGGGACTTCTACAAGAACGCCTTCGGCCGCAACGGCATCCGCAACGACGGCGTCGGTGCCCTCAGCCGGGTGCACTACGGCTCCAACTACGTCAACGCGTTCTGGAGCGACGACTGCTTCTGTATGTCGTACGGCGACGGCAGCGGCGACGCGGCCCCGCTCACCGAGATCGACGTGGCCGGTCACGAGATGACCCACGGCGTGACCGCCGCGACCGCCAACCTCAACTACGCGGGCGAGTCCGGCGGCCTCAACGAGGCCACCTCGGACATCATGGGCACGATGGTCGAGTGGTACGCCAAGCTGCCCTCCAACCCGCCGAACTACTGGATCGGCGAGCTGATCAACCTCAACGGCGACGGCAAGCCGCTGCGTTACATGGACCAGCCGAGCAAGGACGGCCAGTCCGCCGACTACTGGGACGCCAACGTCGGCAACCTGGACGTCCACTTCTCCTCCGGCGTGGCGAACCACTTCTTCTACCTGCTGTCCGAGGGCAGCGGCGCGAAGAGCATCAACGGGTTCGACTACAACAGCCCGACGTACGACAACTCGACGCTCGCCGGCATCGGCCGGGACAAGGCCGCGCAGATCTGGTACAAGGCGCTGACCACGTACTTCACCTCCACCACCGACTATGCGGGCGCCCGTGCGGCCACCCTCAGCGCGGCGGCGGACCTGTACGGGTCGGGCGGCACGGAGTACAACGCGGTCGCCGCCACCTGGACGGCGGTCAACGTCAACTGAGTCGGGGCCCTGCCGGACCGTGGGTGCCGGCCGGAAGGGCCGTGAGCGGCGGGAGCGACGGTGCGCGGACCACCGTCGTTCCCGCCGCTCCTCCATGCGCGGCGCACCCCGCGCGACGTGCGGAGCATCCCGGGACGTGTGGAACACCCCCCGCTGTGGCGCGGTGTGCCCTCAGGCCCCTCGTGTCCCGTGCCGCTCCTGGGCGTCGAGGACCGCATCACCGTGCGCGGCGGCCCAGGCGCCGAGCGCGCGGATCGGCCCGAGCAGGGCTGCGCCCGCGCCGGTGAGGGCGTAGTCGACCCGGGGCGGTGCCTCGGCGTACCGGCGGTGCTCCACCAGGCCGTTGTACTCCAGCCGCCGCAAGGCCTCGTTGAGCACCTTCGGGCTGATCCCGCCGATCCGGTCGAGCAGGTCGCGCGGCCGCATCGGGCCCCGCTCGCCGAGGACGTGGACGACCACGCTGTCCCAACGGTTCGCGATCACCTCGAAGGCCAGCCGGGCACGGCAGTCGGCGGCGAAGACGGTGCCGTCCGGATCACCGTCCGGACCCGGCCCCACGGTTGCGCCGGCACCGTCGGCCGCCGGGCCGGAATCCGCTCCACTCCCGCTCTTCCGGTTCAGGGTGTCCATGCGTCCATCCTGCCCGATCCGATGCGCACCGGATGGTGTGCATCGGCCCGCCTAGCGTGCCGGGTGCGGAAGTTCGCACCGACTGAGGTCGGGCATCGACGGCGAGGAGTGGACATGCGGATCGGCATTCTCGGGACCGGCGCCATGGCGGCGGCCCTCGGCGGGGCCTGGGTACGGGCCGGGCACGAGGTCCTGGTGGGCGGGCGCGACCCGGAGGCGGCGAAGCGGCTCGCCGTCGCGATCGGCGCGTCGGGAGGCGATGGACTGGGCGGTGCGGCGAGCTTCGGGGAAGCCGTGCTGGTCGCGGTCCCGGCCGGAGCGGCGGTGCCGGTGGTCGCGCCGCTGGCGGGCGACCTGGCCGGGCGGACCCTCCTCGACTGCACCGTACCGATGGCCCCGGGCGCGGCCGGGCCCGGGCTGACCACGGAGGGCACGGCCGACTCCGTCGCCGCCCGGCTCGCCGTGGCGGCGCCGACGGCCCGGGTGGCCAAGGTGTTCGGGATCTGCCACGAGAGCATCTGGACCCTGCCGCGGCCGGCCTTCGAAGGCGGCGCCCCGCTCGGCGTCCCCTACTGCGTGGACGACCCGGTGGCCGGCGCGCTCGTCGCCGACCTGGTGACTTCCATGGACTGCGTCCCGGTGCACTGCGGCGGCCTCGACCGGGCCGGGCTGCTGGAGGCGACGGCCGTGTTCGCGATCGGCGTCTGGTGGTCCGGCGGCGAGGCGCGGCACGTCTTCCCGTCGCCGGCCCTCGCGCCGGGAGCGATGGACGACCAGGCCGCGACCAGGCCCGGTCCGGCCCCGGACAGGACCTAGCACGCCGGACCGGTCGTCGGATACCCAGAAAACTCGACCATCCGCCGGCAGCCGACAACCCCCCTGACCGGCAGCGCACTTGGTTCCACCGGCATGCTTCGGGTCCGTAGCGTCCTCGGCATGACGTTACTGACGCAATCTCCGCCGGGCACTGTTCGCCGTCGAGGCCTGGTGGTCTACCTGGTCCTCGCGTACGCCGGGATGTGGGCGGCCATGGCGCCGCTGCTGGCCGACGGCTACCGGCGGGCCGACGCCCGGGAGGAGGTCGGCGGGCTGGAGCAACTGTGCATCGGCGCAGCGATGTTCGCGCCCGCGCTGGCCGCGCTCTTCGTGGTCCGCTTCGTCGAGCGCGGTCGCGAGGACGGTCGCGCGGGTGGGCGCGCGGGTGGGCGCGGTGGGGTGCGGGACGCCCTCGCGTTGCACTGGCCCCGCCCCCGGGCCCGCGCGGTCCGGGCCTGCCTGCTGCCGGTCGCGGTGCTCGGCGGGCTGACGGCGGCGGTGCTGGTACTCGGCACGCTGGCGGGCAGCTACCCGTTCGCCGGGTTCGGCGCGTTGCACGCGGGGGCGGTCGGTTCCTGGGCGGTCCAGGGCGTGATCGGGATGGCGGTCTCGCTGCCGCTCTTCTTCGGCGAGGAACTCGGCTGGCAGGGTTTCCTCTTCCCCCGACTGGTCCGACTGGGCGCCGGTACCCAGGGCGGGGCCGCGGCCGGTACCGAGGGCGGGTCCGAGGACGGCACGGGCGCCCTGGTCCGGGCGTACCTGCTCACCGGTACGGCCTTCGCGCTCTGGCACCTGCCGCCGTTGCTGATGGGCGGTCAGTACCCGGGGCGGCCCTGGTACGTGGCGGTGCCCGCCTTCGTGGTGAGCTGCGTGCTCGTCCTGCCGGTCTTCACCTGGCTGCGGCTGCGTTCGGGGTCGGTGGTCCCGGCCGTGCTGGCGCACACCTTCGCGAGCAGCATGAGCGTGTCGATGGTCAAGGAGTTCGCCGACCCGGCGGCCGAGCTGGACCCGCTCACCATGGGGCTCGGCGGCTGGCCCGGCTGGATCGTCCTCGGCGCGTTCGTGGCCTTCCTCGCGTGCACCGGCCGGCTGCGCCCGTCCCGGTACGGCCGGGGGTAGCCTGCCGGGCGGTGGGCGGTTGGCGGTAGCCGCCGGGCGGTGGGTGGCCGGGCGGTGGGCGGTTGGCGGATCGCGGCCGGCCGTCACCCGACCGTCACCCGCCCGTCGGCGCCAGGTCCTTGCGGACCTCGTCCAGCATCAGGCCGGCCCCGGTGTACCCGATGCCGAGCATCCACAGGTTGTCGTCCACCCGGAATACCCGCCCGTGGCGGACGGCGTCCAGGTTCTTCCACAGCGCGCCCTCGGTGACCTTGCCCTGGTCGGACTCGGCCGCGTCCCCGTACGCCGAGTAGAAGATGACGTCGGCCGCCGCCTGGTCGACCTGCTCCGGGCTGATCTCCATCGAGAAGCCGGGCTTGTCCTGGTTGGCGGGACGGCCGAGTCCGAGGTCCTTGAAGACCGAGCCGACGAAGGTGTCGTTGAGGTACAGCCTGGTCGGCGCGCCCGCCAGGAAGCGGGCCATCGCGACCCGGGTGGCCGCGGCCCTGGCCGGCCCGCCGAGCGCGGTGACCAGGTCGCGCAGCTTCGTCCGGTACGCCGCGTCCGCCGCCGCGGCCTCGGTCTGACGGCCCAGGGCCTCGGCGTGCAGCCGGACGTTCTCCTTCCAGGTCGGCCCGGTGGTCTTGGAGAGCACGGTCGGCGCGATCCTGGACAGCTCGTCGTACCGCTTGTCGTCGCGGACCTGGTTGCTGAGGATGAGGTCCGGCCGCAGTGCCGCGATCGACTCCAGGCTGGGCTGGCCGATCGTGCCGACGGTCTTCGTCCCGGCGAGCCGATCGGCGGGGAGGTAGGCGGGGAAGGGCGCGCCCGCGCTGACGGTGGTGGCGCCGACCGGGGCGAGACCGAGGGTGAGCACCGAGTCCAGCGCGTCCGTGTCCAGCACCACGACCCGTTCGGCCCGCGCCGGTACGGTGCTCTCGCCGCGCGCGTGCCGGACCGTCCGGGTGCTGCCGCTGCCGGACGAACCGGCCTTCGGGGCGGGGGAGTCGGGCCCGCAGGCGGCGAGCGCCAGTCCGGGAGCGAGCCCGGCGGCGAGGCCGAGCGCGGCGCGGCGGCTGAGGGTTCTGGACATCGACGGCACCTCCAACGTGTGTGCGGGGCGCGGGAATTCCTGCCCGTGCGGCCACTGGGTCACGCCTGGAGCCACAGGGATCGGTCGCACCCTCCGGAGGCGCAGGATCACCGCTGAGCGCCCGGAGCCCGCCGCGGCCCCGTCAGGTCCTGTCCTGGGCCTCGGTTCCGTTCTCCCGCCGCTGGCGCAGCAGTTCGTCGTACTCGGCGTGCACCCGGCGGTCCATCGCCAGGGTGAACTGGGCGTCGGCGACGGTGCGGGCCAGTGGCCGTACCCGCAGGATGCGTTCGGTGAGCCGGGCCGCTTCGCCGGGCGGCAGCGGGGTGTCGGTGGCCAGTGCGCTGAGCAGGTGCTCTGTGACCACCTCGATGAAGATCTCGGCGATGGCGTCCACGTGTTCCCTGGTGCGCCGGCTGGCGTCCAGCACCGCCGAGAGCGGCACACCCTCCGCCACCAGTTCCGTGGTGGCGTCCATGAGCCGGCGGCTCACGTGGGTGATCCCGTCCTCCTCGATGCTGATGTAGCCCTGTTCGATCGATTCGGCGGTGTTCTCCTCGGTGAGCTGGTCCCCGAACGCGGTCTTCAGTTCCTCCCAGTCCAGGCGTACCGGGGTCTCGTCCGACCAGGGGGCGACGATCGCGGCCTCCAGCCCGATCAGGTCGGCGACGTCCCGCCCGCTCTCGCCGGCGCCGATCAGCTCGGCGATGCCGCCCAGGGTGTGGCCGCGTTCCAGCAGCTCGCCGATCATGCGCAGCCGGGAGAGGTGTTCCTCGCCGTACCAGGCGATCCGGCCCGCCTTGCGGGGTGGCTGGAGCAGTTTGCGCTCGCGGTAGAAACGCAGGGTGCGGGTGGTGATTCCGGCCGCTTCGGCCAGTTCCTCCACCCGGTACTCGCGTTTTCTGTCGCCGGCAGCAGCTCTGACCTTGTCCACGGCGATCAGCATAGGTCCGTCGGCGGGAACGTTCCCGGGGTCGGGTCCGTCGCGCTTCTTCCCTCCGGTGTCAGCAAGGGCTACCCTGCCAACCATGCCAGTGATTACTGGCGCGATTGGCAGGGTCCGGGGGCGGGGTCCCCGGAGAGCGCGACGACCACCGCCCACCCTCAGGAGGAGGCCGCATGGCATCCAGCAGCAAGCGCCCCCGCTCCGGCACGGCCGGCGGGCCCGACACGCCCGGCGCAGCCGACGGCTCCGGCACCTCCGGCACCCCCGGTGCCCCCGACGCCGGCGGCACGCCCGAAGCGGCGGCCGCGACCGGCGCCCGCGTGGCGGCGGAGACCGTGCCGCACGTCCGGGTGGCGGTGATCGGCTCCGGCTTCGGCGGGCTCGGTGCGGCGGTCCGGCTGCGGCGCGCCGGGATCACCGACTTCGTGGTCCTGGAACGCGCGGACTCCGTCGGCGGCACCTGGCGCGACAACAGCTACCCCGGCTGCGCCTGCGACGTACCCTCGCATCTCTACTCCTTCTCCTTCGCCCCCAACCCCGACTGGCCGCGCAGCTTCTCGGGCCAGCCGGACATCCGCGCCTACCTGGAGAAGGTCGCGACGGTCTTCGGCCTCCGCCCCCACCTGCGCTTCAACGCGGAGGTGCTGGAGGCGCGGTGGGAGAGCGAGGAGACCCGCTGGCGGATCACCACCTCGGCCGGTCAGTGGACCGCCGACGCCGTCGTCTCCGCCGCCGGGCCGCTCGCCGACCCGCAGGTCCCCGACCTGCCCGGGCTGAGCGGCTTCCCCGGCAAGGTCTTCCACTCCTCCCGCTGGGACCACGACTTCGACCTGACCGGCAAGCGCGTCGCCATGGTGGGCACCGGCGCCTCCGCCGCCCAGATCATCCCGTCGATCCAGCCCGAGGTCGGCAAGCTGACCGTCTTCCAGCGCACCCCGGCGTGGGTCCTGCCGCGCCGCGACCGCGAGATCACCCAGCTGGAGAAGTGGCTGCACGGCCGCCTGCCGGTCACGGCGAAGGTCCGCCGTGGCACCCTGTTCGCCCTCCGCGAGCTCCAGGTCGACGCCTTCGTCCGCCGCCCCGGGATGCTGCGCCTGGTCCAGCAGCTCGCCGAACGCCACATCGCGCAGGGAGTCGCCGACCCGGCGCTGCGCGCCAGGCTGACCCCGGACTACCGGATCGGCTGCAAGCGCATCTTGCTCAGCAACACCTACTACCCGGCGCTCTCCGCTGCCAACACCGAGGTCGTCGCCTCCGGCCTGCGCGAACTGCGCGGCTCCACCCTGGTCGCGGCCGACGGCAGCGAGCACGAGGTGGACGCCATCGTCTTCGGCACCGGCTTCCACGTCACCGACATGCCCATCGGTGACCGAGTGTTCGGCGTCAACGGCACCAGTCTGGCCGAGGAGTGGAAGGGCGGCATGGAGGCGCTGCGCGGTTCGACCGTGCGCGGCTTCCCGAACCTCTTCTTCGTCATCGGGCCCAACACCGGCCTCGGCAACAGCTCGATGATCCTCATGATCGAGTCCCAACTGAACTACATGATCGACGCGTTGACCATGCTCGGCTCGATCGGTGCCGCCGCGATGCAGCCGACCGCGCGCGCCCAACGGCAGTGGAACCTCGAACTGCAGCACCGGATGGACCGCACCGTCTGGACCACCGGTGGCTGCCGCAGCTGGTACCTCGACCCGAGTGGCAGGAACACCGTGCTCTGGCCCGGCTCCACCACCTCGTTCCGCCGCGCGACCCGCAAGGTGGACCTCGGCGAGTACGAGCTGATCATGCGCGCCGCACCGGCCGCCACCCGCACCGTCCAGGAGGTCTCCGCGTGAGCGCCGTCCATCTGCCTGCCGATTACGAACCTCCGGTACCCGCTGAGGAGTTGAGCGTACGGTCGGCGGACGGCATCCGGCTGCACGTCGAGGTGCACGGCCAACCCGGCGCACCCACCGTGGTGCTGGCGCACGGCTGGACCTGTTCCACCACGTTCTGGGCCCCGGTGATCCGCGAACTCTCCGACCGCTACCGGGTGGTGGCCTACGACCAGCGCGGCCACGGTCACAGCGAGATCCCGCCGAGCCGGGCCCGCTACTCGACCAGGGCGCTCGCCGAGGACCTGTCCGCGGTACTCGCCCGGACCGTTCCGGCGGGGGAGCGGGCCGTGCTGGCCGGACACAGCATGGGCGGGATGACCATCATGGCCGCCGGCGGCCGCCCCGAGGTCGCCGACCGCACCGCAGCCGCGATCCTGATCTCCACCGGTCCGGCCGACCTGGTGGCCGAACTCACCGTGTTGCCCCCGGGCGTCCGCTCCCCGGGTCTGCGCCGCTTCCTGCACCGGCAGCTGCTCCGCTCCCGGCTGCCGCTCGGACCGGTCTCGCCGGTCAGCCGGGTCGCGCTCAAGTACGCCACCATGGGGCCGGGTTCGCCCGCCGGGCAGGTGGAGGCCACGGCCCGGATCGTGCACGCCTGCCCGACCGTCGTACGCGCCAACTGGGCCGCGGTGCTCGACCGGCTGGACGTTCGCGCCGGACTGGCCCGGCTTGCCGCGCCCACCGCGGTCGTGGTCGGCACCGCCGACCGGCTGACCCCGCCGGTGCACGCGCACCGGATGGTCGCCGAACTGGCTGACCCGCAGGGGCTGTTGCTGCTGCCCGGGGTCGGCCACATGTCGCCGCTGGAGCGCCCGGCGGAGGTCGCCGCCGAGATCCACCGGATGGCCGCCGCGCACCTGGTCGGCGGCGCCGGCTCCGCTGATCGCCCCGAGTCCGCCGATGAACCCGCCGATGAGAGGACCGCCGTCGCATGACCGCCATCCCGTCACTGTCCGCGCAGGTCGTCGTCGTCACCGGGGCCGCCCGCGGGGTCGGCGCGTCGCTCGCCCGCAAGCTCGCCCGGCGCGGGGCCAAGGTCGCCCTGCTGGGGCTGGAGCCGGAGGAGCTGAAGGCCGTCGCCGCCCAGTGCGGCCCGGACGCGACCAGTTGGGAGGTGGACGTCACCGACCTCGACGCGCTGGAGGACACCGCCCGACGGGTCAAGGAGCACTACGGGCGGATCGACACCGTCGTCGCCAACGCCGGGATCGCGCTCGGCGGGCCGCTGACGGACAGCGACCACCGGGCGTTCAGCCGGGTCATCGAGGTGAACCTGCTCGGCAGCGTCGCCACCGCGCGGGCCTTCCTGCCGGCCCTCACCGAGAGCCGTGGGTACCTGCTGCAGATCGCCTCGCTCGCGGCGCTGACACCGGCACCGCTGATGAGCGCGTACTGCGCCAGCAAGTCCGGGGTGGAGGCCTTCGCCCACTCGATCCGCGCCGAGGTCGCCTACCGGGGTGTGAAGGTCGGCGTCGGATACCTGAGTTGGACCGACACCGACATGGTGCGCGGGGCCGACGAGGACGCCGTGCTGAAGCAGATGCGGTCGCGGCTGCCGTGGCCGGCGAACAAGACGTACCCGCTGGAGCCCGCAGTGGACCGGATCGTGGCGGGCATCGCCCGCCGGTCGGCCCACGTCTACGCCCAGGCCTGGCTTCGGGGCATGCAGCCGGTCCGCTGGCTGCTGCCGAGCCTGATCGCGGTGGTCGGCTCCCGGGACGTGGCCCGGCTCGCCCCGCAGCTCGCCGCCACCGCCGCCGACCGCCTGCGCGCCGTCGGCGCCGGGGGTGCGGCGGACACCGAGGCTCGGGGGAGCCGACGTGGGTCGGACAGCCGAGGCGACGGCTGACGCGGACGGCTGACTGCGGCCAACCAGCCGCTGACAACTGACAGGCGGCAGGCGGCAGGCGGCAGGCGACAAGTGACAGATGACAGCTGACAGATTTCGAAAGCTGTCAGCTGTCATCTGCTATCTGTTCGCCGCCCGCCGTCGTCCGCTCCCTCGCCGTCGTCGACTCCCTCGCCCTCGCTCTCGCCCGCGATCCGTGCCAGCGTTTCAAGGGCTTGCGCCAGTACCGGCAGCGGCGGCGAGGCCAACCCGACCCGGACGGCGGACGGCGAGCGCCGCGGATCCACGGCGAACGCCGTCGCGGGCGTGACCGCGATCCCGGCGCGCGCCGCCGCCGCGACGAATGTCTCGGCCCGCCGGCCGCCCGGCAGTTCCCACCACAGGTAGTACGAACACGGGTCGGCCCGCAGTCCCTGCCCCGCCAGCACCTCGCGCGCCAGCCTCTGCCGGGCCGCCGCGTCGGCCCGCTTCGCCGCCTCGACGGCGACCAGCGTGCCGTCCCCGATCCAGCGCACCGCCGCCTCCAGCGCGAACCCGTTGGGCGTCCAGCCGCCCGACCGCAACGCGCCCGCCACCTGTTCGCGCAGCCCGGCCGGCACGGCCGCGAACCCGGTGGTCAGACCAGGTGCGAGCCGCTTGGAGAGACTGTCGACGAGGACGGTGCGCTCCGGTGCGAGCGCGGCCAGCGGGGTCGACCCGGGGCACAGGAAGGACCAGACGGCGTCCTCGACCACCGGCAGGTCGAGTCGCCGCAGCTCCTCCGCGAGGGCAACCGCCCGCTCGTGCGGCAGGCTCACGCCGAGCGGGTTCTGCAGCCGGGGCTGCACGTACACGGCGCGCAGTGGCGCCGCCCGGTGGGCGACGGCGACGGCGTCCGGCAGCAGTCCGTGGTCGTCCACCGCCAGTGGCACCAGCCTGATGCCCAGCCGTTCCGCCGTCGCCTTGACCACCGGATAGGTCAGCTCCTCGACCCCCAGCCGTTGCCCCGGCGGGACCAGCGCGGCGAGCGCCCCCGCGATGGCCTGCCGCCCGTTGCCCGCGAAGAGCAGGTCAGGGCCGCCGGCCGCCCGGGTGCCAGTCGGGAGCAGGTCCGCGAAGGCGTGCCGTGCCGCGTCCGTCCCGGCCGCGCCGACCGGCCGCAGCGCGTCGCCGAGCGCGTCCGCGCGCAGCAGGGGAGTCAGCCCGCCCGCCAGCAGCCGGGCCTGCCCGGGGACGACGGGGTAGTTGAGCTCCAGGTCCACCGGTGTGGCGGCCGGTTCGGCGAGCGCGACCCGCCCGCCGTCCGGGTCGTGCCCGGCCCGGACGAAGGTCCCGCGTCCGACCTCTCCGACGGTCAGGCCGCGGCGGCCCAGTTCCCGGTAGACCCGTCCCGCCGTCGAGGCGGCGATGCCCCGGCTGCGGGCGAAGGCGCGCTGGGTGGGCAGTTGCCGGCCGGGCCGCAGCCGCCCGGCGGCGATGTCGGCGGCGACCTGGTCGGCGATCTGGCGGTAGTCGTCCATCGGCGTCGATCCCTCCGTCTCCTGCGTGTCCGGGTATGCCTTGCGCGCCCCGCGCCCGGCATCCCGCGTCCTGCACCCCCGCGCCCTGCACCCCGCGTCCGGCGCCCCGCATCACACACGACGCGCCCCGCCATCATTGCACCGAGCACAAAGTCGTCATTGCGCCGAGCTGATCGCCCGGCCTAGCCTCCTCGCATGGACACGTTGACAACCGCTGTGGACGGTCACGCCGTGCTCGGGATCGCCGCCGTGGCACTGGGCATGGTGTTGTCGCCGGGGCCGAACATGATCTACCTGGTGTCGCGCTCGATCGCGCAGGGCCGCCGTGCCGGGCTGATCTCGCTGCTGGGGGTCGCGACCGGTTTCCTGGTCTACCTCGTCGCGGTGACGGCGGGGGTGGCCGCGGTGTTCTCGGTGGTGCCGGCCCTCTACACCGCGATCAAGCTGGCCGGTGCCGGCTATCTGCTCTGGCTGGCCTGGAAGGCGGTCAAGCCGGGAGGCACGGCGGTGTTCGCCCCGCAGGAACTGCCGCCGGACCCTCCGCGCCGCCTGTTCGCGATGGGGTTCCTGACCTGCCTGCTCAACCCGAAGATCGCCATCATGTACATCTCGCTGCTGCCCCAGTTCGTGGTGCCGGAGCGCGGTCACGTGGCGCTGCAGAGCCTGCTGCTGGGGCTGATCCAGATCGTGATCGCGATCACCGTCAACGGACTGATCGCGATGAGCGCGGGCGGCATCGCCTCCTTCCTCAACCGTCGTCCGGCCTGGCTGCGCGTCCAGCGCTACGTGATGGGCACCGTCCTCGCCGGGCTGGCCGTGCACATCGCCGCCGACCGCGCCAAAGCGGTCGCTGCCTGAGGAGCGGAGCGGCCGCTCCCAAAGCCAGAGCGGTCGCTGGCCAAGGCCGGCTTCGGCCGACGTCGCGCTGCGTGACGTCGAAACCGATTCGGTCCGGAACTGAGTAAGCGTCAGATGTGCCTCCTCGTCTGGATTTCACCGCCAGGTCCGGCGGTGCCCCCGTCCGACACTACGAGCACGATCGAGTACCTGTATCCGCAGCGTCCTGAACTGGGGCGTTGCACTCGGTGTGGGCTCGACAGCGGCGAGTGGGTACGGTCGGGGGCATGACCACAGCCTTGATCACCGGCGCGACCGCCGGCATCGGAGCCGCGTTCGCCCGCCGGCTCGCCCGCAGCGGCTACCAGCTCGTCCTGGTGGCGCGGGACACCGAGCGCCTGGAACGCGCCGCCGCCGACCTGCACGGCAAGTTCGGCGTCGAGGCGGAGGTGCTGACCGCGGACCTCGCGACCGACGACGGCATCGGGGCCGTCGAGGCCCGGCTGGCCGACCCCGCCCGTCCGGTGGACCTCCTGATCAACAACGCCGGGTTCGGCAACAAGGGCGCGTTCGGAACCGTCCCGCTGCAGGACGAGCTGGACATGCTGAAGGTGCACGTCGAGGCGATCCTGCGGCTGACGACGGCCGCACTGCCCGGCATGCGCGAGCGCCGCCGGGGTGCGATCGTGAATGTCGCCTCGGTGGCGGCCTTCCTGCCGCGCGGGACGTACGGGGCGAGCAAGGCCTGGGTGGTCAGCTTCACCCAGGGCGTGCTGCGCGACCTGGGCGGCACGGGCGTGCGGATGATGGCGCTGTGCCCGGGTTTCACCCGGACCGAGTTCCACGAGCGGGCGGGCATGGGCACGGGCAACATCCCGGCCTGGTCCTGGCTCTCCGTCGACCGGGTCGTGGACGAGGCGATGCGCGACCTGGCCCGCGGCCGGTCGGTGTCCGTGCCGAGCAAGCGGTACAAGGTCGCGGTCGCGATCGCCCGGCTGCTGCCGCCGGGCGGGCTGGGCGGGCTCTCCTCGAAGGCGGCGCGCACCTACCGGACGAACTGAGGCTCGCGGCGGCGGGCGGCGGGCGGCGGGCGGCGGGCGGGCGGCGGCGTATGGCGGGCGGGGCTGCGGGGCTGCGGGGCTGCGGGGTCGCTGGGCGGCGGGGAATAGGGTAACCCTCACTATTAGCTTGCCTAACTATGAGCTACGCTCGCTATGCTGGCGTTCATCCGACCGCCGTGCCACCCGTCGTCGCGCCCCCGGCGCGCGTCCCGACCCTGGAGGCCCGCCTTTGAGGCCCGCCGTCAACTGGACCCCGCCCGCCCGCGCCGAGGGCGAGCCCCGCCCGCCCGCACAGTGGCGGCGCATCCTCGCGCTCTTCCGCCCGTACCGGGGCCGCCTGACCACCGTCGGGCTGCTGGTCGCCGCCTCCGCCGTGGTCTCGGTGGTCTCGCCGTTCCTGCTGAAGGCCGTCCTGGACACCGCCATCCCGCAGGGCCGCACCGGGCTGCTCAGCCTGCTCGCACTCGGGATGATCCTCACCGCCGTGGTGAACAGCGTCTTCAACGTCCTGCAGACGCTGGTCTCCACCACCGTCGGCCAGCGCGTGATGCACGACCTGCGCACCGCCGTCTACGGGCACCTGCAGCGGCAGTCGCTGGCGTTCTTCACCCGCACCCGCACCGGCGAGGTGCAGTCCCGGATCGCCAACGACATCGGGGGCATGCAGTCCACGGTGACCTCCACCGCGACCAGCCTGGTGTCCAACCTCACCGCGGTGGTCGCCTCCGTCGTCGCCATGCTCGCCCTGGACTGGCGACTCACCGTCGTCTCCCTGTTCCTGCTCCCGCTGTTCGTCTGGATCAGCCGCAGGGTCGGCAGGGAACGCAAGAAGATCACCACCGAGCGGCAGAAGCAGCTGGCCGTGATGAGCTCGGCGGTCCAGGAGTCGCTGTCGGTCAGCGGCATCCTGCTCGGCCGCACGATGGGCCGCTCCGACTCACTGGCCCGCGACTTCACCGAGCAGTCCGACCGGCTCGCCGACCTGGAGGTCCGGGCCGGCATGGCCGGGCGCTGGCGGATGAACACCATCCAGATCGTGATGGCCGCGATGCCCGCGCTGATCTACTGGGCGGCCGGCCTGACCTCCGCCGCCGGCGCCCCGATCGTGTCGGTCGGCACCCTGGTCGCCTTCGTCACCCTCCAGCAGGGCCTCTTCCGCCCCACCGTGAGCCTGCTGTCCACCGGCGTCGACGTGCAGACCTCGCTCGCGCTCTTCCAACGCATCTTCGAGTACCTCGACCTCCCGGTGGAGATCGCCGAGCCGGCCGCGCCGGTCACGCTGGCCGAGCCGCGCGGCGAGGTCCGCTTCGAGCGCGTCGACTTCCGCTACGACCCGGCCCAGGAGCGTCCGACCCTCTCCGGCCTCGACCTCACGGTCCCGGCCGGGAGCTCACTGGCCGTGGTCGGCGAGACCGGCTCGGGCAAGACCACCCTCAGCTACCTCGTCCCGCGGCTGTACGACGTCACCGGCGGCCGGGTCACCCTGGACGGCGTCGACGTCCGCGAGCTCTCCTTCGACACCCTGGCCCGCTCGGTCGGCGTGGTCTCCCAGGAGACCTACCTCTTCCACGCCTCGGTCGCCGAGAACCTGCGCTTCGCCAAGCCGGGCGCCACCGACGCCGAACTGGTCGAGGCCGCCCGGGCCGCACAGGTCCACGACACCATCGCTGCCCTGCCGGACGGCTACGACACCATGGTCGGCGAACGCGGCTACCGCTTCTCCGGCGGTGAGAAGCAGCGCCTCGCGCTTGCCCGGACGATCCTGCGCAACCCGCCGGTGCTCATCCTCGACGAGGCCACCAGCGCGCTCGACAACCGCACCGAGCGCGCCGTCCAGCAGGCCGTGGACGCCCTGTCCGCCGGCCGCACCACCATCACCATCGCGCACCGGCTCTCCACCGTCCGCGCCGCCGACCAGATCGCCGTCCTGGACCACGGCGAGGTGGTCGAACTGGGCACCCACGACGAGCTGGTGGCGCTGGACGGCCGGTACGCGGCCCTGCTGCGCCGGGAAGTACCGGAAGCGGCCGCGCTGCCGGAGGCCGTCCTGCCGGAGGCCGCCCTCGACCGGGTGTGAAGCCCGGCCCGGGTGCGAACCCCAGCCCGGGTGCGAACCCCACCCCGGTGTGAAGCCTTCGAGCGGATGTGGGCCCGTGCACGGCCGTGAACCCGTGCCCGGGCGTGGACCCCTCGGACAGGGGCGACCCCAGGCGGTCAGGCCGCCTTCGGCACCTCGTTGTAGGTCTCCGCGACCTCCTGGCCGGAGAGTCGCTGGATCGCCGCCATCACCTCGTCGGTCACCTGCCGACGGGCCTTCAGCGAGCGGGCCTGCCCGTGCAGCTCGTCGAAGTGCAGCGGCTCGCCGAAGCGGACCGTCACCTTCTCCAGTCGCGGCACCCGCTTGCCCACCGGCAGGATCTGCTCCGGCCCCTCCAGCGCCACCGGTACCACCGGCACGCCCGCGGTCAGCGCGAGCCAGGCGACGCCCGTCTTGCCCCGGTAGAGGCGGCCGTCCAGCGAGCGGGTGCCCTCGGGGTAGATGCCGAAGGCCTTGCCGTCCTCCAGGATCTCCAGCGCCGACTCCAGCGAGGCCTGAGCGGAACGGTAGGTGCCGCGCTCGACGGGCACCGCGCCGATCGCCTCGAAGAAGCCCTTGGAGAGCTTGCCCTTGAGCCCGGGGCCGGTGAAGTACTCGGCCTTGGCGAGGAAGTGGACCCGGCGCGGCGAGGTCAGCGGGATCACCACGCTGTCGATGAAGGACAGGTGGTTGCTGGCCAGGATGACCCCGCCCTTGCGCGGTACGTTCTCGACCCCCTCGATGACCGGGCGCCAGATTCCCCGCGAAACCGGTTTCAGCACCAGCTTGGTGACGAGGTCGAGCACGATTCCCTCCCTGGACGAACGACCGCCCGGGAGGTGCCCGGGCCCGCAATCAGATCCGCAGACTACGACACCCACCCCCGCGCCCGTCCACTCCCGCCGACCGTGGTGCACACCACGGACAGGTAGGGTACGGCCGTCCGAACCGAGCAACACCCCGCAGTACCCAGGAGGGCACGATGGAGACCACCGAGGCGATCAAGGCCTTTTTCGACCGCTTCGACAAGGACGGCGACGGCAAGATCACCCCGGCCGAGTACGCGCTCGCCGCGAACGAGATGGGCGACCACGACGTCACCCTCTCGATGGCCGAGGCCCTGATCCACAGCATGGACACCAACCACGACGGCGTCCTGACCTTCGACGAGTTCCTGGCCGCGCGCCGGCGCTGAGCCCGCGTGCCGACGGGGCCGGTCGCCGTACCGGCGGCACCGGCCCCGCCCGGCGGACCCGCCGTCCCCCGTGCCCCGGGCCGCCCCGTCGCTTCTCCGCGCCAGGGCCGCTCCGCCGTCCCCCGTGCCGCCCCGTCGCGTCCCGTGTGCCCCGGGCCGCCCAGTGACGTCCCGTGGGGCCCTACCGCCCGTCGGTCACCGGGAACACCCGGCGCACCACCCGGTCCGCCGCGCCGCCGTCGTCCCAGACGCAGAACTTCGCCCGGAACCGCGCCCGCGCCCCCGGTGCCGGATCGCCCGCCAGCAGTGCCCGCACCAGTTCCCCCGCAGTCTCCGTGACCGCTCCCGGCGGCTCCGCGAACAGGTCGAAGTAGACGCCGCGCTCCCGCTGGTACTCCTCCCAGTCCGGGGCGAAGACCACCACCGGCCGGTCCAGCACCGCGTAGTCGAACATCATCGACGAGTAGTCCGTCACCAGCACGTCCGCTGCGAGGTAGAGGTCCTCGACGGTCGGGTGCGCCGAGACGTCCACGATCCGTGCCGCGTCCCCGTCGGCCGCCAGATCGCCCGGTCCGCCGGTGTGGAAGTAGTGCGTGCGCACCAGCAGCGTGAAGTCCGGGCCCAGCCGCCCGGCCAGCTCGGCCACGTCCAGCAGGGGCACGTAGCCGCCCTTGCCGCCGCGGTGGGTCGGCGCGTACAGCACGGCCCTGGTGCCCGGCCGCAGCCCCAGTCGCTCGCGCACCGCGCGCACCTCGTCCGGGGACGCGTCGGCCAGCCGGTCGTTGCGCGGGTAGCCGGTGTCGAGCATCTCGTACCGGCCGGGGAAGGCGCGGGCGAAGTGCTCGCTGGTGTGCGGGTTCGGGGAGACCAGGAAGTCCCAGCGGTCGACGGCCTCCTGGAGCAGGTCGAAGTCCATCCCCTCCGCCGCCTCGGGGCGGTCGCGCAGGTCCATGCCCATGGTCTTGAGCGGGGTGCCGTGCTGGGTCTGGACGTGCACCGAGCCGGGCCGCTTGACCATCGTGCGCGGGAAGTTGACGTTGTTGACGAAGTACTTGGCGGTCGCCATCACCTTGAGGTAGGCGGGGGTGTTGACGATCACGTACGGCACCCCGGGCGGCAGCGTGCCGGCCTGCCGGCGGTTCTCCACCACCCACACGCCCCGGATCCGCGGCGTGAGTTCCTTCGCCTTCTCGTAGATCGCCGCCGGACTGCAGGCGTAGCCCCGGTGCCAGTACGCGGCGTAGACCGCCAGGTTCTCGTCGAGCGGCAACCGGCGGAAGGCGTTGTACGCGGTGAACCGGGCGCCGCTGCGCACCCCCTTCTTCACCGCGGGCGCCACCGCCCGTGCCCCGCGCTTGAGTTCGCGCGGAAGCCGGCCGGTGCGGCGCAGCTCGGCGTACGCGATCCGGGCGCCGCGGGCGGCCAGCCGGTACTGCACGCCGCGCACCCCGCCGGGGTAGCGGTAGCCGACCGGGCGGTGCCGGTCGAAGTGCCGGGCGATCTGCTGGAAGAAGTCCCGGCGCAGGTCGGCGGGGACCAGCCCGGGGGAGTCGTAGACGTTGAGCGCCTGGCGGACGGTCCGGTCGAAGACCAGCGTGCGCAGCGACTCCGGGACGGGTCTGCCGGGGCGGTCCGGGCGGTCCAGGAAGGCGAAGATCGCGTCGTACTGCGCGAAGACGTCGGCGTGCTTGGGGGAATATGTGGCGGTGATCGCACCGTCCCGTCCGCGCCGGTAGTTGTAGCAGGCCCGGTCGACGTAGCGCAGCCGCTCGGCGGCCAGCAGCGCCGGGTAGGTGACCGAGATGTCCTCGTAGTAGCCGCGGCCGAAGGAGACGCCGAGGCTGTCCAGGAACTCGCGCCGGAACACCTTGTTCCACACCGACATCACGGTCTGGAACAGTGCCGGGTGCTCGGCCAGCGTGCTGCCCTCGACCAGCGGGGAGCCGGTCAGCACGTGGCGCCAGGGGTTGGACTCCGTCCCGCCGTCCGGGTAGACGTGGGTGAAGTCGGTGATCAGCACGTCGGCGGGGGTCTCGCGGCGGCGCTCCTGCGCCAGCTCGTCGAGGACCACGCTGACGGTCCGCTCGGGCAGCCAGTCGTCGCTGTCCAGGAACCAGACGTACTCGCCACGGGCCTGCGGCAGGGCGGCGGTGCGGGCGCCGCCGAGGCCCTGGTTCTCGGTGAGGTGCATCACCCGCAGCCGGGGGTCGCGGACCGCGTAGGCGTCCAGGATCGCGCCGGAGCCGTCGGGGGAGAGGTCGTCGACCGCGATGACCTCGAAGCGGGACTCCAGGGCGGGGGTGTCGCCGAGGATCGAGTCGAGGCAGCGCGGCAGGTACCGCTCCACGCCGTGGACCGGGAGCACGATGCTGAGGAGGAGGGACACGCTGGCCGAGTCTACCGATCCACCGGGCGCGACCAGCGCGGACGTCCGGTGCGAGCGGTCTCGCCGGGGACGGGCGGGATTTCGCCGGCGGGATCCGCGGCGGACCGACCCGGAACCGCCGGTGCCGGGCCCCTCGCGGGGCGGCACCGGCAGTCAGGTGGCGGTCCGGCCGACCCTCGACGGCCGACCGCCGGTCCGGGCACCGCGCGAGCCTGGCCACCGCAGCGTCGAGGCGGCCGGGCAGTGGCTCGCGGGAGCCGGAGTTCTTCATCAATCGAACACGCGCCTGGGTGCGGTGCGGGCACAGCGCGTGCAATCAGATATTGCTTGGAGGTGGGGCGGGAGTCAATCCCTCGAATGTGTTCACTTCATGAAAGCAAGCGGGCGGGGGGTGAGGGGGGTCGAATCGGCGGGGGTCGGTGGCGTCCGGTAACGAGAGGTGGCGATGGGTGACGAGGGGTGGCGATCCGGGGCTCGCGGGTCACGTCGGGGCGGGTGGAGGTCGACGGTCGGCTCGCGGCGTCGGGTTGCGAAGCGGCGACGGTAACCGCCTCGGCGTCGGCTCGGGAACCGGCGACGGTGTCGCCTCGGAGCCGGCTCGGCGTCGGCTCGGGAACCGGTGTCGACGCGGGGTCGGAGGCGTCCCGAAGATCACTTTGTCGATCTGGCGGCTGTCCCCTATATGGGGAGTCCGTCTGCGGAGGTCGCGGGGGTGTGCGCGGGCGCTCCGGCCGACGCCGTGCCGGGTGCCGCCGCAGCGCCCCACGTGCGCCGGGCGCGGACGGCGCGGACGGTTACCCGGTCCGCACTTCCGGGCACTGCTGACGGATGGCCGGTCGTGCACCATCATTGATGCCTAGTCGTGATCGGCCGGGTGGCCCCTGGTGCATCGTCAGTTGGCGCCGCACGGTACGGTGGCACAACACCAAGGACGGTTGCGCGAAGGCCGTCTGTCACGGATAGTCTTCGCCTCACGGCCCTGGCGCCTCGTAGGGGTGGGAAAACTGATGGAACACATGCAAGTGCGGACTCGGCCCCGTGTGCCGGCGATCCAGTGCGGTGTCGGCACGACCGGCCGCCGGATCGAACGACACCTGGCCGTGCTCGGCGCGCCCGCGCTCCCGGCGGTGGACACCGCCGAGGCGCTCGGGCTGATAAGGGAACTGACGCCTCGCGGCGCCGGGGCCCCGACGACCCGTCGTCGCCACACCAGGATCTCGCTGCTGACGCCGCTGCGTCGACTGCGTCGGAGCCTCTTCGGCGGGCGCGGCTAGGGGTTCGTCCCCAGCCGTCGTCGGTCGTCGTCCCGCCCTGGTCGGGAACAGACCCGGTGGACCGTCCGGTCCGCCGGGTCATTGGCGTGTCCGGACGGCCCGTCGCTCCGGGGCGTCCCGAAGCCCGCGCTGTGGTCTGAACCTTTCACCTTATGCGAGTTTGCCTCCCTGGCAAGGCGAGTCGGCGAGGCAGTAGGCCCGACCCCCTGACCTGGGCCAGGATGGCGCCATGGCGGACAACAACCACTCCACCCCGACCGGCCGGTTCCAGACCACCACCTTCGAGATCACCACGGGCAGCCGCGAAGTCGCGGTCGACATCACCGACCGCTGCGCGGCGTTCCTGGACGAGCGGGCCACCGGGCGCGACGGCCTGCTCAACGTCTTCGTGCCGCACGCGACCGCCGGGATCGCCGTCCTGGAGACCGGCTCCGGCAGCGACGACGACTTCCTTGCCACCCTGCGCGACCTGCTCCCGGCCGACGACCGCTGGCGCCACCGGCACGGCAGCCCCGGACACGGCCGGGACCACGTGGTGCCCGGCCTCGTCGCCCCGCACGCGACGCTGCCGGTGCTCGGCGGCCAACTCGCGCTCGGCGTCTGGCAGTCCGTGGTGCTCGTCGACACCAACGGGGACAATCCGCGCCGTACCGTCCGGCTGTCCTTCCTGGGCTGATCCGGGTCGGCGTCGGGCTGGGGCTGATTCGGGTCGGCGTCGGGCTGGGTCGGCGTCGGGTCGGTCCCGGCGGCTGCAGGGTGCAGGCTGCCGGACGCGGATACCGGATACCGGCTACCGGCCGACGTGGGCGGCCACCGCCGCCAGGTAGCGCTCGATCGCCAGGTGCTGGCAGAGCAGCGCGACCGGGCGGCCCAGGCGTGCGTACCAGGCGGACAGCCGGGAGAACGCGGTGACTTCGAACCACACCTCGCCGTCGGCGTCCATCGACACCAGGAACGCCTCCTCGCCGCACTCGGGGTGGCCGGGGAGCGTTCCGTAGGCGAACCCGACCCGGTCCGGCTCGTCCATCGTCCACACGACCCGGCAGGGGATCACCAGCCGTGGCCACCGGCTGCCCGGCAGACTCAGCCGCAACAGCACCGTGTCGCCGTCCCGGGCCGGGCCGCCGGGGTGGACGGCGAAACCGGTGCCCGTCTGGCTGCCCCAGTCGCGCACGTACCGCCCGGCCCGCTGCAGCACCTCCGGCCCGCGCCCGAGGTGCACCCGGCGCCGCAGGTGCGCGTAGCCGTCCGGCAACCGCCCGCCCCTGGTCGCCCCCACCTCGGCGTACGAGGGTGCGGTGGCGCGGGCGGCAAGCAGGCGGCGGTGGAGGTCGGTGGCCATGCCGGCCACGGTAGCCGCCGCCCGGGACCGCCCGGTCGGCGGGCTGTCAGGGGCTGTCGGGGACTGCCAGGGGCTGCCGGGGGCTGCCGGGGGCTGCGGGCCCGCGGGGCGCCGGAGGCCGACTGGCGGGGCTCGGCGAACAACGTTCAGCGAACAGAGTTCAGATGACAGAGTTCAGCGAACGTCTTCTGACATCTGTTTGTCGTGCCCCTGTCCGTGCCTGGCTGTCGGGGCCGCTTGCCCGCCGCCCGCGTCGCCCGCCGCTCGTCCGCGCCGGTCAGCCGTCGAGCGAGATCGCGCTCTTGGCCCGCTCCACCGACTCCTCGGCGGCCGGCCCGCCCGGATTCTCGGTCGCCAGGGCCTGGTTGAGCTCGACGAACGGGCGCAGCCGTTCCTCGTACGAGGCGAAGGCGGCCCGGTGGTCGCCGTCGGAGCGGGCGAGGGCGTCGGCGAGGACGTGGGCGCCGACGAGGGCGAGGCTGGTGCCCTGGCCCGACAGCGGGGAGGCGCAGTAGCCCGCGTCCCCGAGCAGGACGACCCGGCCGTGCGACCAGCGGTCCATTCGGATCCGGGTCATCGTGTCGCAGTAGAAGTCGGGTGCCTCGGCCAGTGCCTTCAGCAGCCTCGGGGTCTCCCAGCGCAGTGCCGCCATCCGCTCGGCGACGACCGCCTTCTGCGATTCCGGACCGCGTCGGCCGTGCGGCAGCGGCTCGCCGCCGAAGCCGAAGGTGATCCGCAGCTCGGTGTTGTCCCGCACCGGGTAGACGCCGTAGCCGGCCTCGCCGTCGCGCAGCCACAGCTGCCAGTCCTCCAGGCCGAGGAAGTTGTCCGAGCTGAAGATCGCCAGGTGCATGCCGAGGTGGTGGGCGAAGTGCTCCTCGGGTCCGAAGGTCAGCCGGCGCACGGCGGAGTGCAGGCCGTCGGCACCCACGACCAGGTCGTACCGGTGGGGTGCGGCGTGCTCGAAGTGGGCCCGGACGCCGTCCTCGTCCTGGTCGAGTGCCGTGACGCCGTCGCCGAACAGGAACCGGGTGTTCCCCTCGGCGATTGCCCGCTCGTGCAGGATCCGGACGAGGTCGTCGCGGAGCAGCTCGATGTCGTCGCTGTCGAGCCGCCCGCTGCTGATCGTGCTCTCGGTGGAGCGGTGGACCTCCCGGCCGTCGCCGTCCAGGACGGACATGCCCCGCATCCGGGTCCGGTGGGCGCGGGCCTGTGCCAGCACGCCCAGCCGCCCGGCCACTTCCAGTGCAGCGCCCCGGATGTCGACGGCCTGTCCGCCGCCGCGCAGTGCGGGGGCGTGCTCGACCACCGTGGGGGCGAAGCCCCGGCGGCTCAGCAGTGCGGCGAGCGCGGTGCCGGCGATGCCGCCGCCGGAGATGAGCACGGTCTTCATGGGTCGCTCCTCGCTGTCCGTCCGCGCGCGGTGTCGCGCGCCGGTCCGTACGTTGTACGCGGCGCTGAATGTACGGCGTACATGCAGGCCTGCCAAGTGCGGTTTTCCCGCTTCTGAACTAGTGCAGCCGGGGACTTCGGGGAAGCTCTCCTGGTAGCGTCTGAGCTAGTACAGTTCCGGGCGTCGCAGAAGGAGATCCGTGTCACACGAGGGAGTCGGAGCCGGCCGCACGCATGCCACCCCCGGGACCGCCGTTCCCGGACCTGTCACCATCCCCGGATCCGCCACCCCCGGGTCCGCGCCGCCGTACCGGCGCATCGCCGACGAGATCGCCGCGCGGATCGCCGAGGGTGCCCTCGCGCCGGGCGATCGGGTGCCCTCGACCCGGCGGATCGCCCGCGAGTGGCACGTCGCGTTGGCCACGGCCACCAAGGTGCTCACCACGCTGCGGCTGGAGGGGCTGGTCGAGACCCGGCCCCGGGTGGGCACCGTGGTGGCAGCCGCCCCCGCCCCCGCCCCTTCCCCTGACCCTGCGCCCGCCACCGCTGCGCGGCCCGGCACCGCGGTGGGTGTACGCGTTCCGACGCCCGCCGAACCGTCCACTCCCGGGCCGTCCGTCGAACTCACCGCGGAGCGGATCGTCCGGGCCGCCATGGAGATCGCCGACCGCGAGGGGCTCGCCGCACTCTCCATGCGCAGCGTCGCGGCCCGGCTCGGTGTCGCCGCGATGTCTCCCTACCGGTACGTCCCGAGCAAGGACGACCTGGTGCTGCTGATGGCGGATGCCGCGTTCGGGGAGGAGTCGTACCCGGCCGGGCCGCCGGGGGACTGGCGGGCGCGGCTGGAACTCGGCGCGCACATGCTGTGGCGGATCTACCGGCGCCATCCGTGGCTCGCCCAGGTCGGCGCGCTCACCCGCCCGCTGATGCTTCCCGCCCTGCTGGACCACGCCGAGTGGGCGCTCTCCGCACTCGACGGCCACGGCCTCGACGCCGCGACGATGCTCGACCTGCACGTCCTGCTCTACAGCTACGTCCAGGGGATCGCCGTCCACCTGGAGCGGGAGGCGCAGGCCGAGGCGAGCACCGGTCTCAGCGAGGACCAGTGGATGGACCGTCAGGGCCCGGCCCTCACGGCGATCGTCACCGGCGAGCGCCACCCCGTGTTCGCGCGGACGACCGGCAGCCTCGGCGACGGCTACGACCTGGACCTGGACGCGCTCTTCGCCTTCGGGCTGAAGCCGCTGCTGGACGGGGTCGCCACCATGATCGAGTCGGCCGGGAGCGGGAGCGGGAGCGGGAGCGGGGCCGGGAACGGTGCCGCCGCCGGGGCCACCACCGGGGCCGTCTTGCGGCGGGGCGGAGCGTCGGAGTAGGAAGGCAGCATGAGCGACAACGCGACGAACGAGCCCACGGTGGTCTGCGAACTCGCCCCCGACGGCAGCGCCGAGGCGGCGCTGCGGCACGACCCGGCGGCGTCCGGGCCCCGCGCCGACTGCGTGCTGTGCGGCGAGCCGACCGAGCTGTCCGCCGACCAGCCGGGCAGCACGCTCTGCCCGGTGTGCGCCTGGCAGCAGGCGCAGCGGATCGCCTGCTCGGGCTGACACCGCCCCGGTCGGGCCGCCCGTGGTCGAGCCGCCCCCGGTCGAGGCACGCGCGTTACGCGTCCTCCCGCCCGGCCAGCGCCAGCGTCGAGCCGCGCCGCCCCTTGCGGACCAGCAGCTGGGCCGGGATGCGGCTGCGCAGATCGGCGACGTGGCTGACGATGCCGACCGCGCGGTCCCGTTCGCGCAGGCCGTCGAGGACGTCCATCACCTCCTCCAGCGACTGCTCGTCGAGCGTGCCGAAGCCCTCGTCGATGAACAGGGTGTCCAGCGGCATGCCGCCCGCCTCGTCGGTCACCACGTCGGCCAGGCCCAGGGCGAGGGAGAGCGAGGCGAAGAAGCTCTCGCCGCCGGACAGGGTCGCGGTGTCCCGCTCGGTGCCCGTCCAGGCGTCCACCACCCGCAGGGCCAGGCCCGAGCGCCTGGTGCCGGTGCCCCGGTCGTCGCTGTGCACCAGGGTGTAGCGCCCGCCGGACATCCGGACCAGCCGGTCGCTGGCCGCCGCCGCGACCTGCTCCAGCCGGGCCGCCAGCACGTACGACTCCAGGCGCATCCGCAGCCGGTTCTCGGCGGAGGTGCCGGCGGCCAGCGTGGCGAGCCGGTTGATCCGCCCGTACCGGTCCAGCGCCGGGGCCAGCTCGGCGGCGAGCCCGGCCAGCTGCCGCCCGATCTCGGCCAGTGCACCGCAGCGTTCGCGGGCCGCGGCCTGAGCGGCGTGCGCCTGTCCGAGCCGGTCGGTCGCGGCGCGGAGCGCGGCCCCGGCGGCGGGCAGGTCGACCGGCGGACGGGTCGCGGCCTCGGCCAGCTCCGGGAGGTCCAGTTCGTGCCGGACGGCGGCGGTCTCGGCGCGGTGCCGCTCCAGCCGGTCCTCCAGCCGGTCGCGTTCCTCGCGCGGCAGCAGCACCGCCAGCGCGGCCGCGGCGTCCGGGAAACCCGCCGCGGCGGCGGTCCTGCCCAGTTCGCCCTCGGCTTCGTCGAGTCGGCCCGCCGCCTCGGTGTGGGCCCGTGCGGCCGTCGCCGCGGCGGCGACCTGCTCGGCGAGCCGGGTGAGGGCCGCGGCCCGCTCGGCGACCGAGGCCGCCTCGCCCCGGGCGGCCGCCACCCGGGCGGTCAGTGCCTCCTGCTCGGTGCCGAGCTTCAGCAGCCGGTCGGTGAGGACGGCGGCGCGCTCCCTGGCCTCGTGCAGTTCGTCGCCCCGGCGGGTGCGGTCCCGCGACAGCCGGGCGATCTCCTGCTCGACCCGGCCGAGCGCCTCCGCCGTGTGCCGGGCCCCGCGGTGCTCGTGCTCCAGCTCGGTGAGGGCCCGTGCGAGCGCCTCGGCGCCGTCCGGCCCGGCCGCGCCGGCGGCCGCGGCCTCGCGCACCCGCAGGGCGGTGAGCGCCTGGTCGGCCTCCGTCCAGGCCTGGTCGGCGACGGCCTGGGCGCGGCGGGCCCGCTCCTCGTCCTCGGCGCCGACCCGGCTGCCGGGCGCCGCCTCGGCGGGGGCCGGGTGCTCGGGCGAGCCGCAGACCCGGCAGGCCTCGCCGGTCAGCAGCTGTTCGGCCAGTTCGGCGGCCATGCCTGCCAGCCGCCGGTCCCGCAGGTCCAGCCCGTGCTCGCGGGCGTCCAGCGCGGCGGCGCGCAGTCCGACGACCCGCGGTTCGGCCGCCGCGATCTCGGCGCGCAGGCCGTCGCGCTCCCGCGCCGCGTCCAGGCGGGTGGTCAACTCGGCGCGCTGACCGTCCAGTTGCTCGACCCTGGCGGTCGCGGCCCGGGCCCGGGAATGTTCCTCCTCCAGGCGGTGCAGCTCGCCCTCGAACTCGGCCAGCCAGTCCTCGGCCTCCTCGGCCAGCGCCTCGGCGGAGGTCCGGTCCGCCGTCAGGGAGCGCTGCTCCCGGGCGAGTTCGGCGCAGCTCCGCTCCTCCGTGCGGGCCGCCTCCAGCCGGACCACCTCGGCCCGCAGCCGCAGCTCGGCCTCGGCCAGCTCGGCCGCGTCGGCCCCGTGGAGCCGCCGGCCCTCCTCGCCCGGCGCGGCGGCCAACGCCTCGCGGTGCCGGAGCTCCGCCGTCCGCGCGCGCCGGAGTGCCTCGGTCGCGCCCTCCCGCAGCCGCAGCGCGGACTCCACCCCGACGGCCCCCTGCGCGGCGGCCAGCCGCTGCCGGTCCCGCGCCGCGGCGGGCTCGAAACCGGCCAGCCGCTCGGCCTCGGCCAGCGCCGCGCGGTACCGGCGCTGCCGCCCGGCCAGCTCCTCGGCCTCCTCGCGGTGCCGCTGGGACGCACCGTGCGCGTCCCCGGCGCCCGCGAGCGCCGACTCCGCGACGGCGAGCTGCTCGGCCGCGCCGCTGCGCAGGACCGCGGCCCAGCCGAGCACCCCGGCGGTCAGCCCGGCGGAGGCGTCCTCGGCCGGGACCCAGCCCTCGGCGGGCTCGGCGTCCGGGCCGGCCGCCTGCTCGGCCTTGCTGGCGAGGTCGCGCAGTCGGCGCCGACCCGCCTGGACCGCAGCCTCCTGGGTGCGCCGCTGCTCGGCCAGCCAGTCCTCGACGAGCCGGTACCGCTCGGTGTCGAACAGCCGCCGCAGCAGCTTGCCGCGCTCCTCCGAGTCGGCCTTGAGGAAGCGGGCGAAGTCGCCCTGCGGCAGCAGCACCACCTGGCAGAACTGCTCCCGGTTCATGCCGATCAGCCGGAGGACCTCCTCTCCGACCTCCTGGTGCGACTTGCTGAGCCCCCGCCAGCCCGGCGAGCCGTCGCCGGAGTCGGCGACCCATTCGCGCAGCAGGGTCTGCGCCCGCTCGACCGTCGTCCCGCTGCCCACCTTCTTCGGCCGGCGCTGCTCCGGCAGGCGGGTGATCTGCAGCCGCCGCCCGCCGAGGGTCAGCTCCAGCCGGACCTCGGTCAGCCGTGCCGGGTCGGCGTGGTCGCTGCGCAGCCGCGCGGCCCGGCGGGCGCCCGGCGTCTCCCCGTACAGGGCGAAGCAGACCGCGTCCAGCACGCTGCTCTTGCCGGCACCCGTCGGGCCGCGCAGCAGGAACAGCCCGCCGGCGGCGAGCG
This sequence comes from Kitasatospora sp. NPDC048545, assembly GCF_040651155.1. Classification (NCBI taxonomy): domain Bacteria; kingdom Bacillati; phylum Actinomycetota; class Actinomycetes; order Kitasatosporales; family Streptomycetaceae; genus Kitasatospora; species Kitasatospora sp. NPDC048545. Next base: position 263,763 of record NZ_JBEZIQ010000002.1, on the reverse strand, counting down.
CGTCGAAGTCGACCGTCTCGGAGCCCGCGAACGGGCCGAAGGCGGTGACGGTGAGCCGGTGCAGCCTCATCGGGGCAGGTCCGCCTTCCGGTCGGTGGTCTCCCGGACGCGCTCGAAGCCCTCGCGCAGCCAGCCGAGCTCGTCCGGCTCCGGCTCGGCGCCGGGGCGGACGTGCCGCAGGAAGCCCTCGGCGATCTCCAGGTCGTCCCGGCCGCTCACCCGCGCGGCGTACGACGAGGAGGGCTCCGCGTCGGACTCCTCGGGGTCGAAGAGCAGCTGCAGGGTGTGCGGGAAGCGGCGGCGCAGCTTCTCCATCGGCTCGCCCGGCCGGGCGGCGTCGGTGAGCGTGGCCTGCACCCAGGACTGCTCGTGCTCGGTGTACGCCTCGTCGGTGAGCAGGGCCTGGAGAGTGTCGCGCAGGGTGGCCAGGGGGCGCGGCTCGGGGCAGGGGACGCGCTCGGCGGCCACCGAGCCGTCGGCCGCGAGGTCGACCAGCCACGTGCTCTTGCGCTGACGCACCTCGGAGAAGGAGTAGGCGAGCGGGGAGCCGCTGTAGCGCAGGTGCGGGGCGAGCGTCTGGCAGCCGTGCAGGTGGCCGAGCGCGACGTAGTGCACCCCGTCGAAGACCGAGGCGGGCACGGCGGCGACGCCGCCGACCGCGATGTCCCGCTCGCTGTCGCTCGGTGCTCCGCCGGTGACGAAGGCGTGCGCCAGCACCACCGCGCGGGTGCCGGCCGGGCGCGCCGCCAGGTCGGCCCGGACCTCCGCCATGGCGGCCCCGAGCACCGCGGCGTGCCCGCCCTTCGACAGCCCGAACCGCTCGCGCACCAGCGTCGGCTCCAGGTACGGCAGGCCGTACACCGCGACCGGCCCGTGCTCGTCCGCCAGCACCACCGGGCTGGCGCACTCGCCGGGATCCGTCCGCAGGTGGATCCCCGCACGGCCGATCAGGCCCGCCCCGACCCCGAGGCGGCGGGCCGAGTCGTGATTGCCGCTGATGAACACCGTCGGCACGCCGAGGTCCGCCAGCCGGTGCAGGACGTCGTCGAACATCGCGACCGCCTCCAGCCCCGGCAGGGCCCGGTCGTACACGTCCCCGGCGACGAGCACGGCGTCCACGCGCTCGGCCCGGACCACGTCCACCAGGTGGTCCAGGAAGGCCCGTTGGGCGTCGTGCAGGCTCTCCCGGTGGAACGAACGCCCGAGGTGCCAGTCGGAGGTATGCAGCAGTCGCATGGTCCCCGACCCTAACGCGCGGCACTGACAATCCCGCCCGGATCCGCGGAGGCATGCGTCTCACCCGTACCGGGGGGCCGGAGGGCCGCCGACCGGTCCGCCGTCGTGCCGGGGACCCGTCCGACCGGCCGCCCGGGGGGCGTTCCCGACCCGGCGTTCGATTACCCGGGGTGCATTGTCAGTGGCTCTGTGTATGTTCCTCGACGTCGGCGGCCCGTCGTCCGGGGCGGCCGGCGCCGTCGGGTGTCGGACGAGCGAGAAGCAGGAGGAGCCATGGCTGCGGTGCGGGAGCTGGTGTGCGGGGTGGTGCGCGAGGTGGTGTGCGCTGCGGGCGCGCGGACGTCGCGGGGGCGCCGACGGGTGCTGGTGCTGGCCGGCGGCAAGCGGGGGAGCGGGGTCGGCGGGGCGCCGGGCGGCGGGCCCGGCGGGGCCGCGCCGCCCGGGGGCGGGCGGCCGCCCGGCGGGCGCACGGGAGGGGGTGGTGCGCGGGCACGGCGCGGCGGGCCGGCCCGGGGCGCGCCGCCGCAGCCGGTCGCGGTGGCGCTGGCCGTCGCGGCCGGGGACTTCGCCGGGCTCGCGCGGTACGGGCTGTTCGGCGGGCTCGGCCACCAGGAGTACCTGCGGCGGGCGGAGGAGCAGCTGACGGCCCTGCACCGGCAGGGCCTGGAGGTGCACCTGCGGGTCCTGGAGGCGAACGACTTCGAGGACTACTGCGAGGCGCTCGGCCTCGACCCGCGGATGCCCGCGGCCCGGGTCGCCTACGCCGGCGATCCCGAGTTGGCCGGGGAGCCGTTCGTCTACGCGGGGGAGCGGCTGGTCGAGCTGCTGCCCGTGCTGATGGACGACCACCGGGCGCGGGTGCGGATGTCCGTGGCCTGCGTGGCCCTGCTGGACGCGATCGGGGACGACCCGGCCGGGCAGCGCCGGATGGCGGCGGTGATGCGGTACGTGACGTCGGTCTACCTGGCCCTGGCCGAGGGGGCCGGGGAGGGCTGCCACCTGCTCACGTTGCGCTGCCACGGTCCCGAGGACGGCGAGGAGCTCACCTCGGCGGTGGACGTGTGCGTGGAGGAGGGGCAGCTGTACCCCGCGGGGCGGGACACCGAGGCGTTCTGCGTCACGCTGGCGGCGGGCGTGGCCTCCGGCGGGGCGGGGGCGCTGCTGCTGCACGGCGATCCGTCGTCGGGCGGCCGGGCCGGCGCGCAGCTCGGCGGGCCGGAGGGCGGTCCGGACGGGGACGCGTCGGTCCGGCCGCCGGTGCGCGGGTGGGCGCTGGTCGACGGGCGGTTGCGGCCGATGACCGCGCACGAGGTGTTCGACGAGCTCGCCGACGACGCCGCGCGCGGGCTGCCGTTCCCGCCGGGCGTCGACCCGCGGCCCGGGTTTCCGCTGCCCCCCTTCCCGGGGCCCCGGGAAGGGGGGCAGCCGCTGGGATGATCACGGCGTCCACCGCCTCCGCATCCACCATGCGGCGCTGGGGACTGTTCATCGACCGCCTGTTCGGGGAAGATTCGGAGAAGATCAACAGCAGGAGCGCGCGGTACCCCACGCCGCCGCTCCGGCCGCTCAGCTCCGTACCGCGCCCCGCAGGTCCTCTCCGCGCACCGCCGGTCCGGCGAGCCCGACAGCGAGAGGGGGACGCATGAGCGAGCGGAGCGAGCCCGGTGCCGGGGGGTGCGCGCAGGCGGACGCCACGGTCGAGGCCTGCGCGGGCTTCTCCGCCGATGCCCCCGCCGGACCGACCGGCGCCTTCACGTGGGCGACCGGCGGTTCCTCCCGGTCGACCGGCGCCTCCTCCCAGCCGACCGGCGGTTCCACCGGCCCGGTCGAAGGCCCCGCCGAGCGCCGCGAGGCGAGAGCATGAGTCCGATCGAGTACAGCGCGGAGATCGCCGACCTGCTCGGGAAGGTACGGCGGCGTCCGACGGCGGGCTGGCCGTGGCGGCCGGGCGAGCAGGTGCCGGACGGGCTGCCGGTCAAGCAGTCCTGGGGGTGGCTGTTCGCCCCGGACGGGCGGGTACTGACCCTGGTGAACCCCAGGGACGGGATCTGCTCGCTGCCCGGCGGCTCGCTGGAGCCGGAGGACGCCGGCGACCCTGCGGCGGCCCTGGCCAGGGAGGCCGCCGAGGAGGCGCAGGCGGCGATCGGCCGGCCGTACTACCTCGGCTACCTCTACGACCGGGTCGGTTCGGCGAACGGCGGGCACGAGTGCGCGCGCGTCCGGATGGCGGCGGTGCTGCGGGCGGTCGGGCCGAGCGCGGCCGACCCGGCCTCGGGCCGGCACTACCGGCGGCTGCTGGTCGCGCCGGGGCTCGCCGTCGAGCTGCTGGGCTGGGGCGCGCCAGGGCTGCGCCAGGCCCGGGCGGCGGTCGCCACCGCCGTCCGCTGGCTCGGCGTGCCCGCCGCCGCGAACGAGGCGATCGAGGAACTGCCGGTCGAGGGCTGCACGGTCTCGCCGGGCACCGTGTACCCGGGCGGCGGTCACTCGGGCGCGCGGGGCTGACCGGACCGGGTCCGGGAGGCGACCGGCCGCTCCCGAGTCCTCGGTGATGCCGATGTCCTGACGGTTCGTGTCCTCCGCGTGCTCCGCGCGTTCAGTGTTCCGTGCGCTCTGCGTCTTCCGGGTGCCCGGGGTGCCCGGGGTGCCCCGGGTGTTCCGGGTGTTCCGGGTGTTCCGGGTGTTCCGCGCATTCCCGGTGTTCCGTGCGTTCCATGCGTTCTGTGTGTTCTGTGCGTTCCGTGCCTTCCGCTGGTTCGGGGCATTTCGCGCGTTCGGCGCCGGGGGAGGCTCGCGCCGGCGCCCAGCCGTGTCCGGTCGCACCCGCGCGCGCTCACGGCGGCCCTTTCGCGCCCGCCGCGGTCTCCTCGTGCCCGTCGCCGCGCCCTCGCCTCGACGGCCGACCGCTGTCGAAACTGACTCAACGATGGTCGGACAACGACTCCAGGTTTACCCCTGCCTTAACGGCCGCAAGTTGCCGGTCTACGCGCGCAGTACTACGCGCGTCAAAGCGCACCCCCGCTGACCAGTGTGAAGTCACTTACCGTCGGCGGCAGTTCACCTCTCTGCTATCAGACGATTCGTCAATTGCCTTGGCATGAGCGCTTCCGGGTTCCCCGACCGCCTGGTATCACTTCTGTGACCCACGCCACGACCCCCCACTCCCCCCCACCCTGGAGGTGTCATGCTCCGCCCCGCCCGTGCCCTGTCCATCGCCGCGATTGCGGCAGGCCTCACCATGACGACGCTCTTCGCCGCCTCGTCCGCCAATGCGGCCGGCGTCAACTACGTGGCCCTCGGTGACTCGTACTCCGCCGGTGTCGGCGCCGGCAGCTACCTGAGCGACAGCGGCAGCTGCAAGCGCAGCACCAACGCGTACGCGTACCTGTGGAAGAACGCGCACTCGCCGTCCTCCTTCAAGTTCGTCGCCTGTTCGGGCGCCCGCACCGGCGACATCCTGAACAGCCAGATCTCCGCCCTGGACTCCGGCACCACGCTGGTCAGCATCTCGGTCGGCGGCAACGACGCCGGCTTCGCCGACACCATGCAGACCTGTGTCCTGGGCTCCGACAGTGCGTGCCTCAACGCCGTCAACACGGCCAAGAACTACGCGCTCAACACCCTGCCCGCCCAGCTGGACCAGGTGTACTCCGCCATCAAGTCCAAGTCGCCGAACGCCCACGTCGTGGTCATGGGCTACCCGCACATCTACAAGGTCGGCGGTGACTGCGTCTTCGGCATCGGCGACACCAAGCGCGCCGCCATCAACGGTGCGGCCGACACCCTGGACGGCGTCCTCGCCAAGCGCGCCGCCAACGCCGGCTTCACCTTCGGCGACGTCCGCAGCATCTTCACCGGCCACGAGATCTGCGGCAGCCTCACCACCTGGCTGAACAGCACCACCCTGCCGATCGACGAGAGCTACCACCCGAAGGCCTCCGGCCAGGCGGGCGGCTACCTCCCGGTCTTCTCGCAGTCCTGACGGGTCGCGTCGGTCTCCGACGCCGTCCTGCCGCGGGTGCCGCCGCCCCCTCCAGAGGCACGGGGAGGGGGCGGCGGCAACGCCGTTTCCGGCAACCGGTCGGGCGGGCCCGGTCGTCCCCGGCCCGCCCGACCGGCCTACGCCCTGTCCGGCCGGTCTTGCCGGGCCCGCGACGCCAAGATCGGCCGGACAGGACCTGGATCCGCCCGGTCGGCGGGAAGGGGATGCCGACGAGGACCGGCAGCAACTCCGCCTCCTCCGGGTCGAGGTGCTCGCGCATCGTCCCTTCGGAAGGGTGCTCGCTCGGCCACCGGCCGGCCCACTTCTCTGTGGCCGGCGCCGCGCTGCACCGCCTCATGAGAGCCATGCGGCGGACGGGCTGTCGATGAGCGGGATCGCTCAGCACGCTGCCGAGTGACTGCCCGAGCGGGACGGCCGAGTGAGTGCCCGCCGGGGACGGCCGGGCGACCGCCCGGCAGGGGCGGTCGCGGACGGGCGTGCCAGGGCCTCAGCGCAGGTAGTCGACCAGACCGGCGGGCCTGAGGCCGGCGGCGTCGGCGGCGGCCAGGGCGCGCTGTAGGTCGGTGGCCAGGGTGTCGGTCCAGTGCATGATGATGACGTCGCCCGGCTGCAGCGGGCCCGGGTGCCAGATGTCGGCGGCGCCCCAGCTGAAGTCGGCGTCGGCGGTGAGCACGGTGCGGATGCCGCAGTTGGCGGCGGCCTGCAGGGTGTCGGCGTTCGAGGCGAAGTACGGCGGGCGGACGACCACCGGTGTGGTGCCGAAGAGGCGGGTCATGGCGTCGCGAGCGTCGCAGATCTCGACCTGCTGCTGGTCCATGGGGAGCTTGCTGAGGTCGGAGTGGGAGACCGTGTGGTCCTGGACGGAGGAGCCGGGCACGGCGGTGACCCGCCGGAAGAAGGCCGGGTCGGTGCCCGCCGGCATCGGCAGCGGGAAGGCGGTGACGGGCAGGTGGTGGTCGGCGATGAACTGTTCCGCCTCCGGGGTGCGCTGCCAGCCGTCGTCCACGGTGAAGAAGACGACCTTGTCGGTGGTGGGGATCGAGCCCGTTGCCACTGCCGGGACGGGCGCGGGGCCGTCGACCCGGACGTCGTCGACCGAGAACGGGCCCTGCTGGTACCAGCCGTGCACGTACAGCCGGATGGTGCGCGCGGTGGGGCCGGTGGTGAAGCGGGTGGTCAGCCGTTGCCAGCCGCCGCCGGTGCTCTCCGTCCAGGCGGGCGGGAGGTCGTTGCCGGTGCCGGTGGCGCTCAGGTGGACGAAGGTGCCGCGGACCCAGGCGGAGGCGGTGTAGGTGGTGCCGGGCTGGACGGCGACGGTCTGGGTGCACTCGCCGGTGGAGTCGGCGGTCGCCGGGGTGACGGTCAGGGCGGAGGTGCCGGAGTGCGGGGCGGTGGTGGTGAGGGCGGCCTCGGTCGGACCGCCGGTGCAGGTCCAGCCGGGGATGCTGCCCCAGTCGGCGAGGCTCGGCGCGGGCACCTCGAACCCGGGGTCGGTCGCAAGGTTGACGGTCGCGGCAGGTGGCGCGGCCGCCGGGGCGGGCGCGGCGACGGACGTGCTCACGGCGGACGTGCTCGCGGCTGACGGCGCCGTGCGGGCGGAGGCCGCCGGGAGGGCGAAGGCGGTGAGCAGTGCGACGGAGGCGGCCAGTGCGGACAGGCGCGTGGACATCGACACGTGAGGACTCCAGCGTGTGGGGGGTGACGCCCGTGGGGAGGGCGTGAGCGGAATCGGGTGACAGGGTCGGAACCGTGATGGCCCGGGCGCTCCCGGAGGGACGGGAGGGCGGAGGGCGTGGGTGAAGGAGGCGTGTGAGCAGAGGGGGTGGCGGTGCGCCGCACGCGGACCGAAGAGAAACAATGGACTGGACCAATCGGCCCGTCAAGGGAACGGCAGGTGAACCGGACGGCCGTCGAGCCCGCGCCGCACCGGAGGAGACGATCCCTCAGAACGCCGGCCGTGCATGCCGATCAGGTGAGGTACAGCTCCTCGATGTCCTCCGCGTAGTACTCCGCGATGGCCGTCCGGCGCAGCTTGAGCGAGGGCGTCAGCAGGCCCTGCTCCTGGCTGAACTCCCGCGGCAGCAGCCGGAACGCGCGGATCGACTCGGCCCGGGAGACCGCCGTGTTCGCCGCCGCCACGGCGCGCTGGATCTCGGTGTGCAGGTCCTCGTCCGCGAGCACCGCCCAGGCGTCCAGCTGCTCCCGTCCGCGGGTCTTCAGCCAGTGCGACAGCGCCGGCTGGTCGAGCGTGATCAGTGCGGCCACGTACGGGCGGTCGTCGCCCACCACCAGGCACTGGGAGACCAGCGGGTGCGCCGCGACCCGGTCCTCCAGGCCCGACGGCGCGAGGTTCTTGCCGCTGCTGGTGACGATCAGGTCCTTCTTGCGGCCGGTGATGGTGAGGTAGCCGTCCTCGTCCAGCCGGCCCAGGTCGCCCGTCGCGAACCAGCCGTCGACCAGCGACTCGGCGGTGCACCGCGGGTGGTTGAGGTAGCCGCCGAAGACCGAGCCGCCGCACACCCACACCTCGCCGTCGTCGGCGATCGCCACCGACGCGCCCGGCACCGGTTGCCCGACCGTGCCGATCTTCTGCCGCCCGGTCGGGTTGGCCGTGATCGCCGCGGAGGTCTCGGTGAGCCCGTACCCCTCGAACAGCTGCAGCCCGGCGCCGGTGAAGAACAGGCCCAGTTCGCGCCGGAGCGAGGAGCCTCCGCACATCACGCTGCGGACCCGGCCGCCGAGCACCGCGCGCAGCTTCGGGTAGACGGTCCGCTCGTACGCGAGGTGGCGCAGCCGTAGCGCGGCGCCTGGTCCGGGCCCGCGCCCGAAGGCCTTCTGCTCCCGGGCGGCGGCCCAGTCGACGGCCACCTGCCGGGCCTGCTCGAAGAGTTCGCCGCGTCCGGAGTCCTCGGCGGCGCGCCGGGCCTGCTGGAAGATCTTCTCGAAGACGTACGGGACGGCGTGCAGGAAGGTCGGCCGGAAGGTCTCCAGGGCGGGCAGCAGCGCGTCGGTGGAGACCTCGGGGACGTGGCCGATCCGGAAGCCGGCGCGGATCGCCGCGATCTGCACCGCCCGCCCGTAGACGTGGGCGAGCGGCAGGAACAGCAGGGTGCCGGGCTGGCTGCCGCCGGTGTCGCGCAGGACGTCGCCCCAGCCGGCGAGCAGTGAGTCGGCCTCGGAGGCCAGGTTGGCGTGGGTGAGGAGGCAGCCCTTGGGGCGGCCGGTGGTGCCCGAGGTGTAGACGACGGTGGCGATGTTCTCGGCGGTGACGCCGAGGCGCTGGCGGTGCACCAGGGAGTCGGGTACGCCCCGGCCGTCCTCGGTGATCGCGGCGACGCAGTCGCGGTCCAGCTGCCAGATGCCGGTGAGGTCGGGCAGCGCGTCGCAGACCGCGCCGACGGTCATCGCGGCGTCCTCGTCCTCGACCAGGCAGGCCACCGCCTGGGTCTCGGCGAGGATCCAGCGCACCTGCTCGGCGGCGGCGGTGGGGTAGACCGGGACGGTGATCGCGCCGATGGACCAGAGCGCGTAGTCGAAGAGCGTCCACTCGTAGCGGGTACGGGACATCAGGGCGACCCGGTCGCCGTAGCGGACGCCGTGGGTGAGCAGGCCCTTCGCGAGGGCGAGCACCTGGTCCCGGAACTCCCGGGCGGTGACGTCCTGCCACCGGCCGTCGGCGGTCCGCCAGGACAGCTGGACCAGGTCGGGGGTGCGCTCGGCGGTGTCGTAGAGGGAGTCGGCGAGTCCTCCGGTGGCCTCCGGAACGGCCGGGGCGGGGGTGGTGAACTCGCGCACGTTCCTCCCCAGTTCGCGTCTCCCCGGCGCCTTCCGCCGGCCCGGGCCGGCCCGCCCTCCGGCCGCCGGGGCGGCGGCGCCCGGTTGTGCGGGTGGAGCGAAACTATCGGATCGCCCGGTCACTTCCCAGGGTTGTGACGGTGACGCGACGAGATCGGCACGGGTCCGGTCGGATGGTGTCGCGATCGGGGAGGCGCGGGGGAGGCAGGGGGAGGCGGGACGGCGTCGGCGAGGGGCGGGAGGGAAGCGGGGGAGTGACGGTGGCGGGTCGGGGTCGGGGTCGGGGCGTGCCACGGGGGAGGCGGAGGCGGACTTGGGGAAGACCCAGGAAGGGCCGGGGAAGGGTCCGGCGAGGGTGTCGGGCGAGGGCCGGAGCGCGGAGCGGGCGAAAAACCGGACGTCTGCGGATGATCCGGGCGCGAAGTGGAGGAGATTGCGACCGGTTTCTGACGTGTGCGGGGCAAGCCGGAGATGTGGATCGGTTCGACCCTCGAACGAGTGGTCAGGGCGTAGTAGAGTCGCGCAGACCCGTGGCCGGGAGCCCCCTCCGTATCCCTCCTTACCGTCCCCGCCGTGCCCCACCCCTCCCGGCGCGCCACCGCTTCCACGACCCCCACCCTCCCCGTCCGCGCCTGGCACTTCCCGACCGAGGACTCCATGCGTCTGCGCAGCAGCTCGATCCGCGCGAAGATCATCGCGCTGCTCCTGGTGCCCATCGTCGCGCTCACCGCCCTGTGGGTGTACGCGACCATCGCCACCACCGGGGACGTCTGGAACCAGTTGAGGATCAGCCGTACGTACAAGGAGTTCGCGGGCCCGGTCGACCAGTACGCCACCGACCTGCAGAACGAGCGCCGTGCCGCCGTCCAGCGCTTGGCCGACCCGCGCTCGCCCGTGGCCAGGGACGCCTACGAGCACGCCGAGACCGTCACCGACCACAGCCTCGCCGTGCTGCGGCAGATGAAGGACGCCTCGGCCGCCAAGCTCTCCACCTCCCAGCGCGGCCGCTTCGTGCAGATCATCGCCGCCGCCGACCAGATCGGCCCGCTGCGGTCCCAGGTCGGCCGGACCGCGCTGAACTGGGAGTTCGCGCTGGGCCAGTACAGCGACCTGGTCAAGCCGGTGTTCGGCTTCCGGTCCGCCTACGTCGCCCGGCAGACCGGCCAACTTCCGCGCCAGGGAACCATCCTGATCGAGCTGGTGCGCGCCCGCGAGTACCTGTCGCAGGAGGACGCGGCCATGGAGGGCCTGCGCTCGGGCGCCGCCAAGCCCACCGCCGAGCAGTACCAGGTCGCGCTGGACGCCCTGCACAACCAGCAGGCGCTGTACACCGTCTACGTCGCCGAGCTCGAACCCGCCGACCAGTCCGACTACATCGCGCTGCGCAGCGGTGAGGCCTGGGGCGCGCTGGCCCGCGCCGAGGCGGACTTCGTCGGCGCCGGCGGCCCCGACCGGGTCGTCCAGGCGCTCAACGGCGACTCCTGGCGGGAGACCGCCGACCGGGCGCTCGGCGACCTCGCCTCGATCAACAGCCGGATCGCCGCCGGGCTCGACGACCGCACGCGGTCCGCGGCGATCGGGATGCTCTGGCGCGGCGGCATCGCCGGTGCGATCGGCCTGGTCGCGGTCGTGCTGTCGATCCTGATCTCGTTCCGGATCGGGCGTGGCCTGGCCCGCGAGCTGATCGGCCTGCGCAACGCGGCCAACGAGCTGGCCGGCTCCCGGCTGCCCTCCGTCATGCTGCGGCTGCGCCGCGGCGAGCCGGTGGACGTGGCCACCGAGGCGCCCGAACTGCACTTCGGTGACGCCGAGATCGGCCAGGTCGGCCAGGCCTTCAACGCGGTCCAGCGGGCCGCCGTCGAGGCCGCCGTCGAACAGGCCGAACTGCGGCGCGGCGTCTCGGCCGTGTTCGTCAACCTGGCCCGGCGCAGCCAGGTGCTGCTGCACCGTCAGCTCACCCTGCTCGACACCATGGAGCGCCGCACCGAGGACCCGACGGAGCTGGCGGACCTCTTCAAGGTCGACCACCTCACCACCCGCATGCGCCGGCACGCCGAAGGTCTGATCATCCTCGCGGGCGGCTCGCCCGGGCGCGCCTGGCGCAAGCCGGTCCGGATGGTGGACGTGGTCCGGGCGGCGGTCGGCGAGGTCGAGGACTACGCCCGGGTGGCCGTCCGGCCGTTCCCCGGCACCGGCCTGCTCGGCAGCGCCGTCGCGGACGTCACCCACCTGATCGCCGAGCTCGTCGAGAACGCCGCGGTGTTCTCCCCGCCGACCACCCAGGTCACCGTCCAGGGTGAGGTGGTGGCGCACGGCTTCGCGCTGGAGATCGACGACCGCGGGCTCGGGCTGAGCGAGCAACTGCTCGCCGAGATCAACGAACGCCTCTCCGTGGAGCAGGAGTTCGACCTCGCCGACACCGACCGGCTGGGCCTGTTCGTGGTCAGCCGGCTGGCCCGGCGGCACGGCATCCGGGTGCACCTGCGGCCGTCCCCGTACGGCGGGACGACGGCGGTGGTGCTGATTCCGCGCGAGCTGCTGGCGGAGGCGCCGGACGGGCTGCCGGAGCCGACCGCGGCCGGCCGGCGGTCGGTGGGCTCCGACCGGCGCGGGCAGCGGGACCTGGTCGCGGTGCCGGGGACGGGAGCGGGAGCGGGTGTCCGGGGCGGCGTCGGGTCCGTGGCGTCGGTCGGATCCTCGTCCGGAGGGCCGTCCCGGTCCTCCTCCGGTTCCTCGTCCTCCTCCGGTTCCTCGTCCGCAGCCGGCGACGGAGTCGGCGGCCAGCACCGGGGGACGGGCGGGCCCCGGCCCTCCGTGCCCGAGGCGGGGCGCACGGCGGGCGGTCTGCCGCGTCGGGCCTCGCGGACCAAGGGCGGGCCGGTCCTGGTCCCCGCGCCCGGCGCGGACTCCGGGGAGACGCCGGGGACGGGGCGGCACCGGCGGGAGGACGTGGTGCTGGCCGCAGCCGCGGAGGCCTTCGAGGCCGCGGCGGCCACCGGGTCCGGTGCGGCCGGTGAGACCACCGCGACCGCCGCTGCGACCACCGCGACCACTGCTGCGACCGTCGAGGCCGCCGCGGCGCCACCGGTGGCCGCCGCGCCCCGGACGGCGGGCGGACTGCCGCGCCGGGTCCGGCAGGCGAACCTGGCGCCGCAGCTCAGGGAGCAGCGCGCGGACCAGCTGAAGGAACGATTCCGCAGCGCGGGCGGCGGGGAAGGGCCGGCGGGGGGCGCGGGTACCGACCCGGACGCCCGGGAGGTGCGGGAGCGCTCGCCCGAGGAGGCCCGAGCGACCTTCACCTCGTTCCAGCGCGGCTACACCCGGGGACGCGGTGCCGCCACCCCGGCGGACCGCACCGGCGCCGTCGAGGGCCGTGACGGCTCGACGAAGGGGCGCGACGGCAAGCCGGAGGCCCGCGAGGGCGCGCCGCGCGGTCGCGTCACCGTCGTCCCGGTCTGGCAGCCGCCGGACATGTCCCGCCGGGCGATCGCCCCGGCACCCGCCCCGGCTGCGTTGCCCGCGCCCTCGGACACCGGGCGGGCACCGCTCGCGCGCCGGCAGCAGCCCGGTCCGCCGGTCCGCCGCACACCGGGCCCCAGATCACCAGTACCGTCAGCATCACCCGTCGTACCCGCACCACCCACACGACCGGAACCACCCGCACGACCCGCATCACCTGCACCACCCGCTCCAGCGGAAGGAACTGATTCATGACCACTTCGACGCAGCCGTCCGGGGACCTCACCTGGCTCCTGGACGACCTCGTGGGGCGCGTCGCGGCCCTGCGGCACGCGGTGATCCTCTCCAGCGACGGCCTGGCCACCGGCGCCTCCCGCGACCTCGACCGCGAGGACGCCGAGCACCTGGCCGCCGTCGCGGCCGGGTTCCACAGCCTGGCCAAGGGGGCCGGCGCGCACTTCAAGGTCGGCGGCGTCCGGCAGACCATGATCGAGCTGGACGAGGCGTTCCTGTTCATCACGGCCGCCGGTGACGGCAGCTGTCTGGCCGTGCTGAGCGACGCCGAGGCCGACATCGGCCAGATCGCCTACGAGATGGCCCTGCTGGTCAAGCGGGTCGGCGAGCACATGGCTGCCGAGCCGCGCACCGAAATCGCCCCGCCGGGGAGATGAGCGGTCCGATGGCGGATCCCAAGGCGGACGTGCCGGACGGCCCGGAGGTGCCGGTGGGCACGGACGGGCCGGCCGGTGCGACCGCGCCTGCCGATGCGAACGCGTCGACAGAGACCGGCGCGCCGGCCGGCGTGGCCGCGTCCCAGGGCGCGGACGGTCCCGCGGATGCCCCGGCGGCCGGTCCCCCGGCCGGTCCCGCGGGCGCACCTGCGGACGCTCGGGTGGACCCGGAGTCGGTGGGCGCGGAGCCGGTGGACCCGGACGGGCCTGATGTCGACCTGTTCCGGCCCCGCACCCCGGTCGACGACCGCTGGTTCGACGACGAGGCCGGTCCGGTGGTGCGCCTCTACTCGATGACCCGCGGCCGCACCCGGCCGGTCGAGGAGGGTCTGTTCGACCTGATCTCGCTGGTCACGGCCGTCGAGCCCGGGCCGGACGCGGGGGCCGTGCCCGCGCACGTCCTCGACCCGGAGCACCAGACGCTGCTGTCCCTGTGCCGCAGCGAGCCGCTCTCCGTCGCCGAACTCGGCTCCTACACCGACCTGCCGGTCAGCGTGGTGCGGGTGCTGCTCGGCGACCTCTACGACGCCGACCTGATCAGCGTCACCCGACCCGTTCCGCTCGCCGAGCTGCCGGACGAGCGCCTGCTGCGAGACGTGATCAATGGACTCCGTGCGCTCTGACCACCACCTCCGCCCGGACGGTGCCGCGTCCCACCCGGCGAACGCCAACGACCCGCAGTGGCGCGGCGGTCCGGCAGTCGCGGTGAAGATCCTGGTCGCGGGCGGTTTCGGTGCGGGCAAGACCACCCTGGTCGGCTCGGTCAGCGAGATCCGACCGCTGCGCACCGAGGAGGAGCTCAGCGAGCTGGGCCGCCCGGTGGACGACACCTCGGGCGTGGAGGCGAAGCGCACCACCACGGTCGCGATGGACTTCGGCCGGATCGACCTGCGGACCGGCCTCGCGCTCTACCTGTTCGGCACGCCCGGGCAGGACCGGTTCTGGTTCGTCTGGGACGAGTTGGCGCGCGGCGCGCTCGGCGCCGTGGTGATCGCCGACACCCGTCGGCTGGCCGACTGCTTCCCGTCGGTCGACTTCTTCGAGCAGCGCGGCATGCCGTTCGTGGTCGCGGTGAACTGCTTCGAGGGCACCGAGCGGTTCTCCCCGGACGAGGTGCGGGACGCACTCGACCTCGACCCGGGCATCCCGGTCCTGCTCTGCGACGCGCGGCTGCGGGAGGACGGCAAGGACCTGCTCGTCGCCCTCGTCGAGCACGCCGCGGCGCGACGCCACCGCGCCCCCGCCCGAGCCTGACGGGGCGTCCGCCCGGGCGCCGGGCCTCGCGGGATCTCCGGGCTTCCCCGCGCCCCGCCGGGGCCTGAGGGAGTCTCGGGTGAGGGCTGCGGCGGTGTCCCGCCCGGACTGCCGTCTCATCCGGCCGTCCGCATCCCGGACGATCGGTGGGCGGAAGGTTGCCTAGACCGGCCCGGCCGTGGAAGGCTCTGTGGACGAGGGCCGCCCGGCCGTGCCGTCGGGGGAGCCGGAAACGCTCCGTTCACACGGGCGTTGCCGACCGGCGGACGGCCTTCGACGATCCGGCGGGGCACCGCCGGCGCGTGCCGACAACGGCGCGACGACACACGCAGAACGAGGGGGAGGGCAGCAGATGACCGTCGGCCGACGACTCGCCGTCACCGCCGTGCCCGGACCCCTCGCACCCGGCTCAGCCCGCTCGGGCGCCGCCGTTCCGGTGCTCACCGTCCGCCGCTACATCGACCACGCGCTGGTCTGTAGCGCGTGTTGTCGCTGACCGGCCCGTCCCGTCCCGGTACGTCCCCGGCGCTCCCGGCCCACCGGCCGCCGCCCGACGCACCGCAGATCCCGTCGACCAGGCCGTAGCGGACCGCCGTCCGGCGTGCCGCGGCCGACCAACCGGACCCGCCCAGCGGAGAGAACACCAGTGAACATCGTCTGCCTCAGACCTTCCCCCGCCGTCGTCGGCCGTACTCGAACGACCGTTGCGGCCCCCGGGGCGTGCGCGGGTGACGGCCGGACCGGACGGTGGAACGGGCGCGCGGGCCGCGCGGTGGACAGCCGACGGGGCCGCCACGACCTCGAACCGTTCTGGCCGTCCCGGCAGCCGCACCTGTTCGATCAGACGTGTCCGGGCTCGCCCAGCGCGTCCCGGCCCTCCGCCCGCTGATCCGGTTCCGTCCGGTCCAGCCCCGGTAATACGCCCGGTCGACGCGCAGACGACCCACCCCGTCCGTCACGCGCGAAATGAGCGGCACACCATGTCTTCTTCCTCCACGGCCACCCTGCCCCTGCCCACCGCGACCCCGCACCTGCGCGCGGTCCGCTCGGCGCCGTCCGTCCCCACCGTTGCGCCCGTCCCCGCCGCCGTGCCCGGTGCCCCCGGCCCGGCCGGGGTCGCGGGCCCCTCCGTCCGGTCGTCCGTCGGCCCGTCCGTCGCCCCGGCTTCGGTGGCCGACCGATGGCCCGGAGCGGCCGTCCGTCCGCCGCACGCCGGACCGGCCCGCCCGGGGGTCGCCCCGGCCGCCGCGGCGACCCCCGCGCCGCAGCCGGGTGCGGTCGCTCCGCCGGCCCCGCTCGCGCTGCTCGCCGCGCTGCCGGAAGGGGCGGCCGTCGTCGCCGCCCTGCCGCAGGGCGTGCTGCCGCAGGGGCTGCTCGCCCAGTACGGCACGCAGTTCGGTGCGAACGGGAGCCCGCTGGTCGGGTACCTGGTGCTGGTGCCCGCCGAGAGCTCGGCGGCGGGGGACCCGGGCCTGCCCGGTGTGCCCGTCACCCCGACCCCGCCCGGGTCCGGCGCCCAGGCCCAGGCGGGTGTCCGCCCGGTGCGTCCCGCGGGCCGCGGCATCAGCGTCGACACCGAGCGGCGCAACGCCTACGTCGACGGGCGGCTGCTCGACCTCACCTACCTGGAGTTCGAGCTGCTGGCCCACCTCACCGAGCACCCGCAGCGGGTGCACACCCGGGATCACCTGGTCTCCGCGGTCTGGGGTTACGGCCACGTCGGGGACGGCCGGACGGTCGACGTGCACGTGGCCCGGCTGCGCCGCAAGCTCGGATCCGTCTACCGCGACACGATCGTGACGGTCCGCCGGGTCGGCTACAAGTACACCCCGGCCGTCGTCTGATCGCTGCCGCCGACTCCAGCGGCCGGCCGCCCGTGCCCCCTGAAGGGGCGGGCGGCCGGCCGCTGCGCATTGCGTGACGAGCCGTCAGGCCCGCTGGCCGGGTGGCAGCAGGAGTACGGCGAGGGCGTCGGCGCAGGTGCGGGCGTGGCCCAGGAACCAGTCCAGCCGGTCGTCGGTGAGGTGCGCCGGGGTCGAGCGGACCGCGAGCGCGAAGCGGGCCTGCCCGGCGCCGTCCAGGACGGGGATGGCCACCGTCCGCACCCCGTCGGCCGACTCGCCGTCGTTGAGGGCGTACCCGGCCACCCGGACCTTCGCCAACTCCTCGTCCAGGAGGGCTGGTTCGGTGATCGTCCGGTCGGTGAAGGGGCGTAGCGGGCCGAGCGTCGAGGTCGCCGCCCGGCCCGGGCGCGGCCAGGCCAGCAGGACCTTGCCGAGCGCCGTGGAGTGCAGCGGGCGGCGCAGGCCCAGCCCGGTGTCGGGTCGGACCGATCCGCCGACCAGGATCACCGCGTGCGGGCCGCTGCGGATCGCGAGGTCCGCCGTCGCCTTGGTGCGCCGGGAGAGCAGCTCCAGCTCGGGCGCGGCCAGGTGCAGTCCGCGCTGGTGGAAGGTGAGTTGGCCGAGTTCGGCGACGGCCGGGCCGAGCCGGTAGCGGGCGTTCTGCCCGTCCTGCTCCAGGAACCCGGCACTGACCAGCGTGCGGGCCAGCCGGTGCGCGGTGGAGACCGAGAGGCCCATCCGGCGGGCCAGGTCGGAGGCGCTCAGGTCGGGGCCGTTGTCGTGGAAGCAGTGCAGCAACCCCAGCGCGCGCTGGACCGCCTGCGCACCGGCCGGCGGGTTCTGGACGGCGGTGGCGGCCTCGGCCATGACACCTCGCGTTTCGGTTCGGGTTCCGGTCGGACCGCCGGAGGGAGTCTCAGCGTAGGGCAGCCGGTGCTGCGGGAATGTGTCGATGACGTTGCAATGGAATGGCATTGATGAACAATCGATCCCACCATGTGGCAAAGGCTTGATTCCGGATCGACGGCCGTGGAACGCTCCTCACAACGCGCCGAACGGCACCAAGGACCGGGCGGCGCGGATGGCCCGACTCGCGGGAAGGAGCAGTGCCGTGACGTTCCGCCGGTGTCTCCCCTCCTGTGCGTGTTGTCGCTGATCCGCTGACGGGTTGATCGGCCCACCCGGTGATCCGCTGGCCGGTTGATCTGCCGACCCTGCGTCGCGCCGCCACCGTTCCCGCGGTGCGCGATCCTTCCGCCTCCCGGCGGCGCGCTCGCCGGGGGCGTGCCCGGACCCGCTCCCTTTCGGCGGCCGTCGGAGCCTGCCGTTCGCTTCCGTTCGCTGCCGTGCCTGCCTCGCTCTCCTCGCCTCCGTGACCTTCGTAGAGGACCAAGCCCCGTGTCCAGTCGTTCCATCGGCCCCTCCATCGGCCCCTCCACCGGCCCCTCCGCCCTTCCCGACACCCTGTGGTTCACCCGCTGCCCGGTGCCCACCGCGACCGGGATCGCCGCCGACCGGGGTTGGCTCGCCCGTGAGTTCGCCGCCGACGGGATCGCCGTCCGCTCGCTCCAGGACGCCCCGCCCGAGGAGGCCGCCGACCACCACTACACGCACGCGCTCACCGGCCTCTTCCGGGAGGGCGGCAACGTGCCCGCGCTGTGGGCCCGTTCGCGGGGTGCGGCGACCCGGCTGATCGGCCTCACCTGGATCGAGGAGCGCCAGGTGGTCCTGGTCCGGGTCGGCAGCGGCATCACCGGGCCCGGACAGTTGCGCGGGCTGCGGCTGGCTCTCCCACATCATGGAATAGGCATCGACTTCTGGCGGGCCATGGCCCTGGCCGGCTTCCGCGGCGCCCTCGCGCTCGCCGGACTCACCCTCGACGACGCCGTACCCGTCGACGTCCCGGCCGTGCCCGGCGGCGGGCAGTGGTCGGCCGAACTGGCCGCGCTGCGGGACGGCACGGTCGACGCGGTGTACGTGAAGGGGGCGCTCGCCGTCGAGGCGGCCCGCCGGATCGGCGCGGAGGTGGCCGTGGAGTTGGATGCGGCGCCGGACCGTCGGGCCAGGGTCAACAACGGGACGCCCCGGCCGGTCACCGTCCACCAGCGTCTGCTCGACGAACACCCCGAGCTGGTTGCTCGCTTCCTCGCCGTCCTGCTGGAGGCCGCCGACTGGGCGGCCGAGCGGCCGGCGGAGGTGGCCCGGATCCTCCGGGCCGAGACCGGGGCCGGCGCCGAGGGCGTCGCCGGGGCCTACGCGGCGGGCAGCCACCGCACCCTGCGCCTGGACCTGTCGGCGGAACGGCTGGAGCTGTTGGCGCTGCAGGAACGCTTCCTGCGGGAACGGGGCTTCCTCGTCGCGCCGGTGGACGTCCAGGCGTGGGCGGACCCGGAACCGCTGCGCGCGGCCCGTGAGCTGCTCGACCGGCGGCGGGCGGGCGTGGCGGCGGGCCTCCGCGGTCCCCTCGACGTCCCCGCTCGCGCCGATGGCCTTCGGCGAACAGCTCAGTGAACGGCTTTCAGTGAACCGCCTTCGGCGGACGACTTTCAGATGTCGACTTTCAGCTTTCAGATAACAGATTTCGAAAGTTGTCAGTTGTCATCCGGTACCCCATTGGAGATCCCCGTGAAGACCCACCGCCTGGCCCTCGCCGCCACCGCGCTGCTCGCCTCCACCACCCTGGCCGCCTGCGGCTCGTCCGCCGGCGGGACCGAGGCCTCCGCCGGCGGAGGGGCCGACGGCAAGGCCGATGTGGTGCTCCGCCTGCCCGACCCGGGGAACAACGGGTTCCTCGCCCTGGGCAAGAAGGACGGCTCGCTGGACCGGGCCCTGGCCGCCGTCCACGCCAAGGTCGCCTGGACCGGCAGCGCCGGTCCCTTCGCTCCTGCCGCCCAGGCCCTCTCCGCCGACCAACTGGACGTCGCCCAGGGCTCGATCACCTCGGCCGTGGCCGCGCTCGCCCAGAAGCCCGGCTTCAAGCTGTTCGCCCAGACCGCGCCCGACGGCGTCGGCGAGGGGATCCTGGTGAAGAACGGCTCGCCCGTCACGTCCGTCCGGGACCTGGTGGGCCGGAAGGTCGCCGTCTCCCAGGGCGGAACCAGTGAGTACCTGCTTCTCAAGGCGTTGGCCGAGAACGGCGTCCCCGCGGACCAGGTGGAGCGGGTCTACCTGCGGGCCGACCAGACCTCCGGCGTGTTCAACTCCGGCCAGGTGGACGCCTGGGCGACCTGGAACACCTTCTCGACGCCCGCCGTCGCGAACGCCGGCGCGCACTTCCTGGTCAACGGCCGGGAGGTGGGCTCCGACAACTACGCCGTCTGGGCCGTGCGCAACGGCTTCGCCGACAAGCACCCCGGGGTGGTCAGGGCCTTCTACGCCTACCTGCGCGAGAACGGCCGGAAGGAGAAGGCCGATCCGGCCGCCTACCTCAACGTCTTCACCGACTCCGGCCCCACCGCCGTCACCCCCGCGGAGAAGGACGTCGCGGTGAACGTCGGCAAGCAGAGCGCCGCGGCCGACGCCATCTCCGACGCGGACACCGTCCGGTTCGGTACGGTCGCCCGGTTCTTCGCCGAGCAGAAGGTCACCAAGCAGCTCGTGGACGTCAAGCCGTACCTGATCGACATCGACACGCTCGGGGACGGTGCCAAGTGACCACCGCAGCATCGGACGTGGCCGCCGGCCGCGCAGGCGGACCCGAGGCCCCGCCCGCAGCCGGGTCCCCCGCCCCGCCCGCAGCCGGACCCGCATCCGGCGGTGCGCCGGGAAACGTGCCCGGCGACACCCGGGCCGCACTGGACGCCGGTCTGGTCGCCCCGCGCGGCAGACGGCACCGGCCCCGCCCGCGGGCGCTCGCCGTCACCCTGCGCGCGCTCGGTCCGCTGGCCCTGCTCGGAGGCTGGGCACTCGCCTCCGCCACCGGCGCGCTGACCCAGGACGTGCTCGCCTCGCCGGCCCAGGTCGCGGGAGCGGTGGCGGAGTTGTGGAGCAACGGCCAGTTGGCCGACGCCCTGGCGGTCTCCCTCACCCGAGCCGGACTCGGCCTGTCTTTCGGGGCGTCCGCCGGTCTGGTGCTCGGGGTGATCACCGGATTCACCCGACTCGGAGAGGAGTTGCTCGACTCCGCCGTCCAAGTCCTGCGCACCGTACCGTTCCTGGCGCTCGTCCCGTTGTTCATGGTGTGGTTCGGCATCACCGAGACCGCGAAGGTCGCCCTGATCGCCGTCGCCACCAGCTTCCCGATGTACGTGTCCGCCTCCGGTGGGGTCCGCAGTACGGATCGCAAACTGGTCGAGGCGATGCGCAGTTTCGGCCTCGGCGGCTGGGCGATCGTCCGGACGGTCGTGCTGCCCGGCGCGCTGCCGTCCCTGCTCTCCGGGCTGCGCCTGTCCATGACGCTCAGCGTGATCGCCCTGATCGCCGCAGAGGAGATCAACTCCACCGAGGGGATCGGGTACTTGATGGCCCAGGCCCAGAACTACTCCCGCACCGACGTCCTCGCCGTCTGCATCCTGATCTACGGGGTGCTCGGCCTCACCGCGGACGGCATCGTCCGGGTCCTGGAGCGGGCGCTGATGCCGTGGCGCCGGGCCGTCCAGGGGGCGGCCCGATGACCGTGACCGCAGCCCGTGCGACGTCCGCCGCCACGCCCGACGGCGCACCCGCCGCCACGCCCGCCGCCACGCCCGACGGCGCACCCGCAGGCGGCGCGTCCGGGGAGGCCGTCCCGGCGGTCCATCTGCGCGGACTGCGCCGGGTGTTCGGCACCCGGACGGTCCTCGACGGAGTCGACCTCTCCATCGCCCGCGGCGAGTTCGTCGCACTTCTGGGCGCCAGCGGCACCGGGAAGACCACGCTGCTGCGCATCCTCGGCGCGCTCGACCAGGCCGACGAGGGCACGGTGCTCGTCCCTCCGGCCCGTACGGTGGTGTTCCAGGAGCCCCGACTCGTCCCGTCCAAGCGGGTGTTGGCCAACGTCACGGTCGGTCTGCCGCGCGGTGCCGAGACCCGGGGCACCGGGCTGAAGGCACTCGCAGAGGTCGGTCTGGACGGGCACGCCGACGCCTGGCCGGCCACCCTCTCGGGCGGCGAGGCGCAGCGCGTCGCGCTCGCCAGGGCGCTCGTCCGCGAGCCCCGACTCCTGCTGCTGGACGAGCCGTTCGCCGCCCTGGACGCGCTCACCCGGCTGCGCATGCAGGACCTCGTCGGCGACCTGGTCCGCCGCCACCGCCCGGCCGTGCTCCTGGTCACCCATGACGTGGACGAGGCCGTCCGGCTCGCCGACCGTGTCGTGGTCCTGCGCGACGGTCTGGTGGCCCGGGACGAGGCGGTGGCCGTCGACCGCCCGCGCGACCCCGCCGACCCGGCCTTCGCCGAACTGCGCCGACGGCTGCTGGCCGACCTCGGTGTCCACTGACCACCCGACCTCCCCGCTCCCGTCACCCGACCTCCCCGCTCCCGTCGACCTCCCCGGCCGAACCGAGCCCGTACCACCGGAGTCGAACAGATGACCGTCACCCTCGGCGTCCACGCAAGCAACCCCTCGCTCTACTACCTCGCCCGGCTCCCCTACCTGGACGAGGAACTGGCGCCGCTCGGCGAGACCGGTGCTTTTTACCACTACGCCGACGGCACCCGCACCGGCGCACTGCTCGCCGACGGCACCATCGACTTCGGCGGCACCGGCTCCACCCCGCCGATCACCGCACAGGCGGCCGGCCACGCCCTGGTCTACGCGGCGGTGTCCGCGCCGCGCCCGGACCACGGCGCCCTGCTGGTGTCGGCCGCGGGCCCGGTCCGGACGGTCGCGGACCTCAAGGGCGGCACCGTCGTCCTCGGCGTCGGCTCCTGGCAGACCCACCTGCTCGCCAAGGCCCTGAACGGGCAGGGGCTGACGTACGGCGGGGACGTCACCGCGGTGCGCCCGGCGGCGGGTGAGGACCAGGCCCGGAGGCTGCGCGAGGGCGAGATCGCCGGCTGGATCGCGCAGGGTGCCGAACTCGCCGCCGCCCGGCGCAGCGGGGACCTCCGCGAGCTGATCCGCACCGGTGACGTCATCACCGACCGCTCGGTGTTCTTCACCCGGCGCGAGTTCGCGACCGGGCGTCCCGCGGTGGTCGCCGCGATCACAGGCGCGCTGCGCCGCGCGGACGCCTGGGCGGCCGCGCACCCGGCCGAGGCCGCCGCGATCGCGGCCGGGGAACTGGGCGGCACGGTCGCCGACTGGCGGACGGCGCTGGCCGCACTGCCGTGGCGACTGGAGCCCGCCACCGCCGGGTTCGTCGCCGAGCAGCAGGAGGCCGCGGACATCTTCCGCACGGTGGGCTTCATCGACCGCGCGCTGACCGTAGCCGACGCCCACCTGCCCGCCCTGGAGGCCCCGGTGGCCGCCGCGCTCGCGAAGGCGGTCTGACGCGTGCCCTCCGAAGTCCTCTGGTACATCATCCCGCGCGAGGGTCACTACCCCTGGGAGCCGGCCGGCCGCCGCCCGGTGGACCTGCGTTACCTGCAGCAACTCGCCGGCAGTGTGGAGCGGTTGGGCTACACGGGTGCCCTGCTGGCGACCGACCTCCACGACGTCTGGACGCTCGGCAGCGCGCTCGCGGCGGCCACCACCCCGGCCTTCAAGCCGCTGCTGGCCGTCCACCCCGGGCTGATCTCGCCCACCCTGCTGGCCAAGATGGCGCTCAGCTTCGACCGACTGCACGGCGGCCGGCTGCGCTTCAACGTGGTCAACGGCTCGACCGCGCAACTGCGCGAGTACGGCCTGGACGTCGAGCACGACGACCGGTACCGGCTCAGCGGCGAGTACTGGTCGATCGTCAAGCGCCTCACGGCCGGTGAGGTCTTCGACCACAAGGGCGAGTTCTACGACCTGAAGAACGCCGGCGCGAGCCTGCGCGAGCTGATCCCGGAGCAGCCCGGTGGCATCCCGCTCTGGTTCGGCGGCAGTTCGGCGGCCGGGATCGAGATGGCCGCCGAGCACGTGGACGTGTACCTGACCTGGGGCGAGCCGCCGCACCTGCTGAAGGAGAAACTGGACCTCGTGCGCGAGCGTGCCGCCGCGCACGGCCGGACCCTGCGGATCGGGCTGCGGCTGCACCTGATCGTGCGGGACACCGAGGACGAGGCCTGGGCGGCGGCCGACCGGCTGCTGGACGTCACGAGCGAGGCGACGTACGCGCGCCGACTGGGCGACGCGACGGGGGAGGACGGGGTCGGCTGGCAGCGGCAGTTCCGCCAGCACGGCGGCAGGGTGCCGGCCCGGGCGCGGGAGCTGGAGGCCCACCCCAACCTGTGGCCGGGGATGAGCCTGTTCCGGCCCGGTCCCGGAACGGCGGTGGTGGGCTCGACCGCCCAGGTGATCGAGCGGCTGCAGGAGTTCGAGGCGCTGGGCGTCGACACCTTCATCCTCTCGGGGAACCCGCTGCTGGAGGAGGCCCACCGGGTTGCAGAAACGGTTCTGCCCGGCTTGGGCATCGGCCGGAGCTGATGGGCTGACGGATGTCGGCCGACAGCTGACGGATCACAGCCGACAGATGACAGCCGACAGATTTCGAAATCTGTCAGCTGTCATCTGTCACGTCGACGCAGCCTGGTGAATCAGCAGCTCACCGGCTCAGTCGGTCGATCTCCGCCAGCTGCTCCGCCGTCAGCGGCCCGCCGGCCAGTGCGTCGAGGTTCTGGTCCAGCTGGGCCACACTGCTCGCACCGATGATCACCGACACCACCCGCGGGTCCCGGAGCACCCAGCTCAGCGCCAGCTGCGCCAGCGTCTGCCCGCGCTCCTCGGCGATCTTGTTCAGTGCCCGCAGCTGTTCCAGCTTCGGCCCGGTGAGCGCCTCCTCGGTCAGGAACTTCCCGACCGACATCCGAGAGCCCGCCGGCACGTCGCCGGAGAGGTAGCGGTCCGTCAACAGTCCCTGGGCGAGCGGCGAGTAGGCGATCAGGCTGGTCTGGGTGTCGCCCACCGCGTCCAGCACGCCGGCCTCCTCGACGTGCCGGTCGAGGATCGAGTACGCCGACTGGTTCATCAGCACCGGCGTCCCCAGCTCGCGCAGGATCCCCACCGCCTCCCGGTGCTGCTCCGCCGGGTAGTTGGAGATCGCGGCGTACAGCGCCCGGCCCGAGCGCACCGCGGTGTCCAGTGCCCCCATCGTCTCCTCGATCGGGGTGTCCGGGTCGTAGCGGTGCGAGTAGAAGACGTCGACGTAGTCCAGCCCCATCCGGTCGAGCGACTGGTCGAGGCTCGCCAGCAGGTACTTGCGGCTGCCGCCGTTGCCGTACGGGCCGGGCCACATGTCCCAGCCGGCCTTGGTGGCGATGAACAGCTCGTCCCGGTACGGCCGGAAGTCCTGGGCGAACAGGTAACCGAAGTTGCGCTCGGCGCTGCCGTACGGGGGGCCGTAGTTGTTCGCCAGGTCGAAGTGCGTGACGCCCCGGTCGAAGGCGCGGCGCAGCACCGCCCGCTGCACCTCCAGCGGCTGGGCGTCACCGAAGTTGTGCCAGAGCCCGAGCGAGACGGCGGGCAGCTGGACGCCACTGCGGCCGGCCTTCCGGTAGGTCATCGAGGCATAGCGGTCATCCGCGGCGAGGTAGCTCATGCCGGACATCCTGCCAGTCGGCACCGGCGGATCAATCCCTTGCCCGCTCCTTGGTCGGTGCCTACGCTTGCGGAGGATCGTGTGCGTGCGGGGTGGGGGGAGGCGTGATGGCAGTCCGGGGCGTGTCCGCCGGGTCCGCCGTACCCGTTGCTCCCGGCTCGCCCGTGGTGCAGTCGGGGCCGCCGGCGCAGCCCGGGCCACCGACACGTGCCGTCCGTGTATCGCACGCCGTGCCCGTGGCGCGCGCCGTACCCCGCTGTTGTTGTCGCCCCCGCAGCAGCACCCGGCGCTGACGCCACGCCCGCTCTTCTCCGCGAACTCCTTCCACCCGCTGGAGAAGTACCGTTCGCTGGTCGAGCACTACCGCGAGCGCTGGGCGCACTGCGGACACGATCCGGAGCGGGCCCGGGTCGGCGCGGGCTTCGGCGGACTGTACGTCGCCAAGCGCTCGCAGGACGCCGTCGAGGGCTACCGCCCCTACTGGAACGCCCTGTTCGGCTCAGCAGCCGGCCGTCACAACAACTCCCCGTTCGGCTCGCTGGAGGACGCGCTGGACCGCGGATCGGCGCTGGTCGGCAGCCCGCAGTAGGTGATCGAGAAGATCCACCGCTACCGCGAGGCCTTCGGCAACGAGGTGGTCGGCATCGGCGTGGACGCGCTCACCGAGGGGGTGCAGCGCGAGCAACTGGAGCTGTTCGCGGGTGAGGTGGCGCCCGTGATCCGGCGCGAACTCCGGTGACGGACGGTCCGTCGCCCGCCCGCGCAGCGCGCCGTGCACCCCCTACGCGGTGTGACGCCGACAACCGTGCGTGACGTGACGCGCGCCACCGATCGCGCCGGAATGCCGTTCGGTGGCGCGGGGGATGACGAACCGTCGAGGGGCCGTGGCCGCCGGGGGGCGGCGCACGGCCCTCAGTCGGCCGGGCGACCGTCGAACGCCCCCGGCACCCCGGCCCAGCAGACCGCCTGCTCACCTGCCCGATTGCCCAGTAGACCGCCTGCCCGCCTGCCCGACTGCTCGCCTGCCCGCCTGCGGGCTCGTGTCCGCGTCGGCCGCCGGACCTGTCTCAGGGCAACGGGATCCGGAAGACCACTGGCTCTCTGTACCTACTGGTATGTACAGTGGTCTGCATGAGCACCCAGGACCGCCTCATCGAGAGCACCCAGGCCCTCCTCTGGGAACGCGGCTACGTCGGCACCAGTCCCAAGGCCATCCAGCAGCGCTCCGGGGTCGGCCAGGGCAGCATGTACCACCACTTCGCCGGCAAGCCCGACCTCGCAGCCGCCGCCCTGCGCCGCAGCGCCGAGCAGATGCGGGGCATCGCCGAGGCCGACCTCGCCGCCCCGGGCAGCGCCTACGACCGCTTCGCCGCGTACCTGCGCCGCGACCGTGACGTCCTGCGCGGCTGCCGGATCGGACGGATGGCCCAGGACCCGGACGTGGTCGCCGACCCCCAGCTGCGCGCCCCCGTCGAGGAGACCTTCGACTGGCTGCGCGGCCGGATCGCCGAACTGGTCGCCGAAGGCCGGGCCGGCGGCGAGTTCGCCCCCGGCCTCGACCCGGACGACACCGCCGCCGCCGTGGTCGCCGTCGTCCAGGGCGGCTACGTCCTCGCCCGCGCCGCCGACAGCACCGAGCCCTTCGACCGCGCCGTCAGTGGCGCCCTCGGCCTGCTGGCGGCACACCGGGCGGCCTGAGGAACAAGACGGACCGGACGCGCAGGTCGGACCGGACGCGCAGGGCGGCCAGGCCGTGGGTGCGGACCGCACCGGACCCCACCCACGGCCCCAGCCGCCCGGCACAGCCCGACGCCGCCCGACACAGCCCGGCACAGTCCCACCGATCCCGAGGAGCCCCGCCGTGCACGCCATGCAGTACGAGATCACCCTCCCCGTCGACTACGACATGGGCATCATCCGCAAGCGCGTCGCCGACAAGGGCCACCTGCTCGACGCCCACCTGGGCCTCGGCCTCAAGGCGTACCTGATCAGGGAGCGCGGCCACCAGAGTTCGCCGGTCAACCAGTACGCGCCGTTCTACCTCTGGCGCACCGCCGAGGGCATGAACGGCTTCCTCTGGGGTCCGGGCTTCCGGAGCCTGAGCGCCGACTTCGGCCGTCCCGTCGTCCGCCACTGGCTCGGAGCGGGCCTCGTCGGCGGCACCGTGACCGGAACGGCGGGGACCGCCCCGACCACCGCCACCCGCCACACCGTACGGCTGCCGGAGACCGCCGATCCGGCCGAGGCCGTCGAGCGGGCGCTCGCCGAACTCCCCGTGCACCCGGCCCTGCACACCGCCGCCGTGGCCGTCGATCCGAGCCGGTGGGAACTGCTCACCGTCGCCCTCTGGCACGGCCAGGCACCGGAGGAGACGACCGGCACCCGCTACCGGGTGCTCCACCTCTCCCGCCCCGAACTCGACCGGCTGCCGGCCGGCCGCCACTGGTGAAAGGACCAGCTGTCCCGATGACCTCCGCCCCGCCGCCCGACCTCACCCCGGCCCCGTTCGACCGCGAAGCCGGGTACGCCCTGCTCGCCGACCTCGCCGGCCCGGCCGCCGCGACCGCCCTCGGCGGCCTGGACGCCCTCGCCCCCGGGTTCCCGGACTGGATCGTCACCAGCCTCTTCGGCGGCACCTACCAGCGCCCCGGCCTCGCCCTGCGCGACCGCCAGATCGCCAACCTGGCCGCCCTCACCGCCCTCGGCGGCGTGGAACCGCAGCTCGCCGACCACGTCCGCTACAGCCTGCGGATCGGCATGACCAGGGAGGAGATCACCGAGGTCATGGTGCACCTCGCCCCGTACGTCGGCGTCCCCAAGGCCCTGGCCGGTCTGCGCGTCGCGACCGCCACCATCGCCGATGCCACCGCCGCGACCGATGCCACCGCCGCGACCGAAGCCACCGCAGCCACCGCCACCGGCGTCACCGAGGAGCAGGCATGAGCCGCACCGTCCGCACCGTCCTCGGCGACCTCGACCCCGCCGAGCTGGGCGTCACCGACTCCCACGACCACCTCTTCATCCGCAGCCCGCTGCTCCCCGGACAGGAGCTGGACGACCCGGCCGCCGCCGAGGACGTCCTGCGCGCCTACGCGGCCGCGGGCGGCAGCGCTCTCGTCCAGTGGACCCCGTTCGGGATGGGCCGGGGCGCGGACTCCCTGGCCGCCCTCTCCCGCGCGACCGGCGTCCACGTCGTCGCCGCCACCGGCACGCACCAGGCGGTGCACTACGGACCGGGCACCGATCCCGCCCCCGACGACCTCGCCGAACGCTTCGTCACCGAGCTCACCACGGGTCTGCCGGGAACGGCGCACCTGCCGGCTGCCACGGACCTGCCGGGTGCCCACGGCACACCCCGGGCCGTACGGGCCGGGCTGATCAAGGTCGCGGACGACGCGGGCCGCACCACCCCGCACACCCGCCGGACGATGGCCGCGGCCGCCGAGGCGCACCACGCCACCGGTGCTCCGATCGCGGTCCACCTCGAACCCGACGGCGATCCGTACGAGGTCCTGGGCCGGCTCAGCGGCCGCAACGGCGTCCGGCCGGACCGGATCATCCTCGGGCATCTCACCCGCTTCCCCGACCGCTCCGTGTACCGCGGCCTCGCCGCCGAGGGCGTCCGCCTCGCGCTGGACAGCCCCTCCCGGGCCGGTCACCCGGCCGACCTCCAGGCCTTCGAGGTCATCGCCGACCTGGTCGAAGCGGGCCATGCCACCCAGGTGCTTCTGGGCGCCGACACCACCACCCGCACCGCCCGGCAGGCCGGCGGCCCGACCCGGCTGCTCACCGACCTCGCCCCGCGACTGGCCCGGGCCTTCGGCCCCGAGCTGCCCGAACTCCTCCTCACCACCAACCCGGCGGCCGCCTTCGCCGCGGACTGGCGCTCCCCGTGAGCCCCGAAGGTCCGGCCTCCGCGCGGGCCGCGTCCACCCGAACCGCCACCGCCCGAAGCGCCCCGGCCCGAAGCGCCACCGCCCGAACCGATCCCGCTCCTGTGGCCGACTGCTCCCACCCGGGTTTGAATCCGAGTAGCCCTCCTGCCGGATGAGGGGCTCCCCCAGAGAGGCGGACCCGTCGATGCCCGCACCCCCGGCCCACCCGTGGCTCGCCCCCGCCCGGCTCGCGGTCGCGGCCTTCGTCGCCGTCGCCCTCTGCTTCTCCGGTTACCGCGCGGCGAGCGGCCCCACCGGGGTGGTGAACTACTTCAGCTACTTCACCGTCCTCAGCGACCTCGCCGGTGTCGCGGTCCTGGGTTACGGCGGCTGGGCGGGCCTGACCGGCCGCCGCCCGGTGCCGGACGAGGTGCGCGGGGCGGTCGTGCTCTACCTGGTGATCACCGGGCTGTTCTACGGCACGTACCTCGCGAGCTACCCGGACCAGCTGGTGATCCCGTGGGTGGACGACGTCGTGCACCGCGTGATGCCGCTCCTGGTGCTCGCCGACTGGCTGGTCGACCCGCCCGCCCGGCGCGTGCGCCCGGCCGTGGTGCTCGGCTGGCTGGCCTTCCCGCTGCTGTACCTGGTGTACGCGCTGCTGCGCGGCCACGCCGTCGACTGGTACCCGTACACCTTCCTCGACCCCGGGCGGCACGGCGGCTACCGCCGGGTGGCCGGGGCCGGCTTCCTGATGACGGTGACCGTCGTCCTGGTGGGGGCGGCCGTCGCCGCGGTGGGCAACGCCCTCGCCACCCGTCGGGACGTGCGCAGCGGTGCGGTCCCGAGGGGGCGCCACGCCCGGGCCGGAACGGGCTGACAGCCGACGGCGGCCCTGCGGCGCCTCCTACGGTGGGGCCATGCCGACGCTCCGAACCCTGACGTCCGCCCAGGGGACGGCACGGGCCCCGGCGTTCCGGGCCGCGACGGGCGGTCACATGTGGGTGCCGCCGTCGATGCGCAGCTCGGTGCCGGTGACGAAGGCGCCGTCGTCGGAGGCGAGCATGGCGATCACGCCGGCCACCGTCTCCGGGCCCGCGAAGCCCTGGCCGAGGGCGGGGGAGAGCTTGGCGAGCAGGCCGAGGTCGGCGTCGGCGGGGAGGCCGGGATCGTTGGTCATGCCGCTGTCGATGCTGCCCGGCGCCACGCAGACCGCGCGCAGGCCCTGCCGGGAGTACTCCGACGCGATGGCGTGGGTGAAGGACTGGATGCCGCCCTTGGTCGCGGCGTACGCGGCCATGTAGGGGTGGGCGAAGCTCGCGGAGGTGGAGCTGAAGTTGACGACCACGCCGTTGCCGCCGGCGAGCAGCGCGGGGAGCGCCTCGCGGGTCATCAGGAAGGTGCCGGTCAGGTTCACCGCGAGGAGCTTGTTCCAGAACCCCAGGGTGGTTCCGTGGGTGTGCGAGGACCGCAGGATGCCGGCCGCGTTGACCAGGACGTCGAGTCCGCCCAGGTCGGCGATCGCACCGGCGACGCCCGCGACGACGGCGGCCTCGTCGGAGATGTCCAGGACCCGGACCGTCAGGCGCTCCGCGGTGCCGTCGGCGGTTGCGCGGTCGAGGGTCTCCTTCAGGCCGTCCTCGTTGACGTCGACGGCGACGACCTTCCCGCCCTCGGCGAGGATCCGGTGCACGGTGGCCCGGCCGATGCCCGAGCCGCCGCCGGTGATCAGGACGTTCCGCCCGCTGAAGCGCTCCATGGTGGTACTCCGTTCGTTCGTGGTCTCTCGACCTCAGGAGGCACGGTACGCCCATGTGGCACATTGTGCCAATAAGTCTTGACGTGCCACTCATGCGCAGCGTGCCACTGTGGCACCACCCCGCGTAGGCTGACCCCGTGACCGGACGTCCGACCCTGAACCAGCGCCGCCGTGACGCCACCCGGCTGGAGATCGCCCGCACCGCCGCCGCGCTCTTCGCCGAGAAGGGCGCGGAGGCCACCACCGCCGAGGAGATCGCCCTCGCCGCGGGCATCTCGCTGCGGACCTTCTACCGGTACTTCTCCGTCAAGGAGGACGCCGTCGCCCCGCTGCTCGCGGCGGGCGGGAGGCAGTGGGTCGAGCGGCTCGCCGACAGTCCGGCCGACCTGCCGCTGCGCGAGGCGCTGGAGAGCGCGGCGGTCGCGTCGCTGACGCCGGCCGACGAGGCGGGGGCCGAGATGATGCGGTGGACCCGCAGCCTGTTGCGCGACCCGCAGCTGGAAGGAACCTGGCAGCGTGTCCACGCCGACTCGGAGGTGCGGCTGCGCGCCGTCCTCGCCGAGCGCTGCCCCGCGGGCGCGGATCCGCTGGAGATCCGGCTGGCCGCCGCCGCCGCGACCGCGGCGATCCGGGTCGCCCTGGAGCAGTGGGCCGCCTCCGGCGCCCCCGCCACCGGCCCGGACTCCCCGCGCGACCTGGGCGCCCGCTGCATGCGTGAACTCACGGCGGGGCTACGGCTCTGGGAGCGTCTGTCCTGAGTCCGGCGGGTGGCGGTCGACGGTCGGCGGCTCGTCCGCCCTCGGGTCGCCGGTGGGTGGCGACGGGTCGTGGGGCGGAGGAGCTCGGGGCGCGTGCTTCAGTCGACGGATGACAGATGACAGATGTCGAAATCTGTCATCTGAAATCTGTCGGTTGAACTCTGTCACCCGAAACCGGACATCCGCTCCCCGTGACCTCCCAGCTGTCATCAGCGGGCTCCCAGCTGGCGTTAGGGTTGATCTTCGCGCCCCGGTGGGGGGAACCGGGGTCGACTCCTCGGATGTCCCCAGCGGAGGGGGCCGGAGTTCGAGGCGTGGGAGCAAGTAGGACATGGGTCTGACGAGCCACAAGGTGCTGGCGCTGACCGTATTGATCGCCGTCGTGGTGATGGGGGGCACGGTCTGGCTCTGGCCGAGACTGGCGGGGAGGACCTGGCAGGCGGTGCTCGGCCGGATCGGCGCGCTGTTCGCCACCCAGCTCGCCGTCCTCGCGGCGCTCGGTCTGGTGGCGAACAGCTACTTCGCCTTCTACAGCAGTTGGGACGACCTGCTGGGCACCGGGGACACCGGCCCGGTGGTGATCCACAACAAGGCGGACGCCTCCGGACGGCTCCTGGTGGAGACGATCGGCCACGCCTCGGTCAAGGGTGGCGGCGCGATGGGCCGCGAGCCCGGTCAGTCGGGCGAGATCCGCAAGGTCCGGATCGACGGCGCGGTCAGCCGGCTCTCCACCGAGGGCTACGTCTACCTGCCCCCGCAGTACTTCCAGCCGGAGTACGCGCAGAAGCAGTTCCCCGCCGTGATCGTCAGCACCGGCTTCCCCGGGATCGCCGAGAACCTGATCACCCGGTTCAACTACCCGGGTGCGGCGCTCAAGCTGCTGCAGGAGGGCCGGATGCAGCCGACCGTCATGGTCCTGGTGCGCCCCTCGCCCGCTCTGCCGCAGGACACCGAGTGCGAGGACATCCCGAACGGACCGCAGTCCGACACGTACTTCACCAAGGACGTGCCCTCGGCGATCCAGGCCAGCTTCCGGGTCTCCTCCGACCCGCAGGCCTGGGCCTTCATGGGCAACTCGACCGGCGGCTACTGCGCGCTCAAGCTGGCCATGCGCCACCCGGACGTCTTCCCGACGGCCGTCGCACTCTCCGCCTACTACGACGCCGCCGACGACCCGACCACCGGTGACCTGTTCGGCGGCAGCAAGCAGCGCCGCGACGAGGCCAACCTGATGTGGCGGCTGAAGAACCTGCCGCAGCCGAACGTGTCCGTGCTGCTGGCCGGCACCAAGCGGGGCGACGGCGACTACCGGCGGGAGACCGAGGCCTTCGTGGAGTCGGTGCGGAGCCCGATGAAGGTCTCCTACAGCATGCTCGAGAACGGCGGCCACAACTTCGAGACCTGGAGCGCGCTGCTGCCGTCCTCGCTGGAGTGGCTGTCCCAGCACCTCAGGGTGCCGAACCCGACCGCCTGACGGCCGGACGACCGAACGGCCGAACGGCCGAACCACCGAACCACCGAACCCCCGGAGCCACGGCTCCGGGGGTTCGGTCGTCACGCGGTCGTCGCGCGGCTCAGGCCACCCGCTCCAGCGTCCCGGTGTGCAACTGCCCGACTCGGCCGCCCTCGCCCTCGAAGGTCCAGAAGGCCCGCACCGTCAGCTTGTTGAGGTCCATCACGTGGCTGACGGTGATCCCGCTCTGCTCCGTCCAGCTGACGAAGTAGATCTCCGGCGCGACCTCGGCGACGTGCAGCCGCACGTCCTCCCACTGGCCCGCGGACTCGCCGAGACCCTCCCAGCGCAGCCGCGTGCCGTCGGCCGAGTAGGTGTTGCGGAAGGCCGCGCCGTTGTCGGCCCGGAAGACGTAGGTACGGCCGGCGAAGGCGGGCGGGGACGCGGTCATGGTGGGGCGGCTCCTCGTTTCGTGGTGGAGGCGGTCTTGTGCACGGCGGAAAATCTCGGAGTTCCAATTTATCCGACCGGGTGCACTCGGTCAGATCTTTGCCATGGTCGGGATCACCGACGCGCCGCCGGCCGGGGCCCGGGGCTCGGGGCCCGAGGCTCGGGGTCCGGGGCTCGGAGCCAGCGGCCGGGACGGGCCGGACCGCACCGGCCGCCCGGAGCTCACCCGGGCACCGGACTCCGGACACCACACCCGGGTCGGCGCCCGCTCGCCCGACCGGCCCCGTCCGAGCCGCCCCGTCCGAGCCGCCCCGTCCGAGCCGCCCCGTCCGAGCCGCACTGTCCGAGCCGCACTGTCCGAGCCGCCCCGCTCCCGGCATCGGGCCGGGTGCCCCGCAGGTCATCCTGCGGATCATCCCGCCGGGCAGGAATATTGATCAACTCGGCCGCCACGCAGCGTCGTTGATCGACACCGCTGTGACCTGCGCGACAACCGACCCGGGGGAGTTGTCCGTTCACGTACGGCCTGCCTAGCCTGCAACGGTCGTCCGCCGTCGCGGACCCCGCCGCCGGGACGCCGAGTCCCGTCCACCCGCCGGCGGGTCACCGAGCACCACAGCGGACGGGAGCGGGGGAACCAAGGTCGGCGCCCGACCCGTGCGCTCGCGCACACGGGTCGAGGCTAGGGGTGAAGCCGCGCCACAGGCGGCCGGGCAACTGCAGCCCGAACCCGACAGCTCACCTCGCAGGCGTCGCAGAGGTCGCCCATGCCCCAGCCTGCCGCCCGGCGCAGCGCGCCGCGCCACGCCCGTCCCTCCCGTCGCGGTCGCAACGCCGCCTTCGCCGCCACCGGGGCGCTCGCGATCAGCGGCGCCGGCCTGCTCGGACTGCCGTCCGTCGCCGGTGCCCAGGCCGCCACCGCGCCGACCGTCACCCAGGACCGCCTCGCCCCCGCCGCCATGGTCGCGGGCAAGGCCTCCACCGCCTCGCTGAGCCTGCACTCCTCGGCCTGTTTCACCGCGAAAACGGTGGGGGTGGGCGTACGCGACGCGAGCGGCACCAACCTGGACTTCCCCGGCAACGCCTCCAACGTGCAGATCTGCCCGAGCGGCGTGAACTTCACCAGCGCCGCCCGCACCCTGCCCGCCGGCACGTACAGCCAGTTCGGCTTCTGGCAGGACGTGGCCGGTGCCTGGCACAACCTGCCCGCGCAGCAGCTGGTGGTCTCGGCCACCGGCACCACCGCGCCGACCCCGGCGCCGACGGCCACCCCGAAGCCGACGGCCACCCCCACCCCGAGCGCCACCGCCACCCCGTCCACCTCGGCACCGTCGTCCCCGGCACCGTCGTCCCCGGTCGCCGGCAAGTCGCTGACCTGGTCCGACGAGTTCAACGGCTCGATCTCCTGGGGCCAGCGCTGGGTCGGCGACAAGAGCACCGCCTACAAGTACGGGAACCACAACCCGGACGACAACAAGCTGGACTGGCTGAACAAGAACAACGTCAGCGTCGCCAACGGGGTCGCCACCTTCACCGCCACCCCCGGCGGCCCGGCCCTGGAGAACGGCAAGCAGTCCTGGAACACCGGCTTCCTGACCACCGAGGGCTCCAGCGAGGGCTTCCAGGTCAAGACCGGCGACTACGCCGAGACCCGGGTCAAGCTGCCCGCCGGCACCGGCGCCTGGCCGGCCCTGTGGACCTGGAAGAACGGCAACGGGGAGGTCGACTCCTTCGAGTACCACCCCGACAACCCGAACCTGCTGGAGCTGACCAACCACGTCAACCCCGGCAACGGCAAGTACTACACCGACGCGAGCGCGATCGCGAAGGACCAGTGGGTCACCATTGGTACCTACTACGGCGCCAACTCGGTGGACTGGTACGTCAACGGCGTCAAGGTCTTCTCGGACGGCAAGGGCGTCGGCGCCAACTGGTCGGCGTACCTGATCCTCAACCTCTCCCTGAGCGCGGGGCAGTACCACCCCGCGCCGCAGGGCACCGCCCCGATCACCATGGCGGCGGACTACGTCCGCGTCTACCGCTGACGGGTAACCCGTAGGACCGTCCCACCGGGCGCCGGAGGCCGGCAGCCGCTCGCCGGCGCCCGGTGCCCGGTGGGACACCGCGGCTCAGGAGTCGCCGGACGTCTCGACGACCTTGATCTCGTACGGCTGCCGGTGGTTCTTCCCGAACGGGTCGTCCGCGCTGCGCACCGCGACCGACCCGCCCTCCAGGAGCCCGAGCGGCACAGCGGGGGAGAGCCGGACCGGGACGAGGGCCGTCGCGCTGCGCCCCTCCTTCAGGCCGGGACCGAACACGCAGCGGACCTGTCGGCCGAGCGCCACGACCTGGCAGTCCTCGGGGAAGTACGGGCCCTCCGCGGTCACCCCTTCCGGAAGGGTGACGGTGACCGTGAACGGGGACGCGGTGGTGTCCGGGCCGTAGTTGGCGACGAAGGCGTGGATCGTCGTCGTGCCACCGGGCACCGCCGGACCCGGGTCGAGCCGGACCACCTCCAGGTGGGAGTGGGACGGCGCGGCGACCACGGCCGGCAGGGTGGACGCCTCGGGCGCGCCCGGCGCCGGGACCAGGGCCGGCAGGGTGGACACCCCGGACGTGTCCGGCGCCGCGACGTCGACCGCGGGCCGCGGCTCCGGCCGCTGCTGCAGCGCCCAGGACGGGCCGGAGCCCAGGACGGCCACCGCGCAGCCCGCCGTCACCGCCGCGACCAGTCCGGCAGTGCCGGACCTCCGCTTCCTCACGCCGTTCCGTGCGCTGCCGCGCACTCCCCGGTGCTCCATGCCGCTCACCCTGCTCCCGTGCTCCGGCGGCCCGCGCCGTCGCGGGCCGCGTCCGCACCAGGGTGGCCGAGCCGCCGTCGGACGAGAGTGGCAACCCGCCCGTCGTGCGCCCGAACGGAGGACACCGGCGGCTGCGGGGATCCACGGTTGTCCGGATCGGCGTGTAATGCAGGCGGGTTGAGTGGGCGTCAGGGGGCGAGGACCTGCCCGAGCCGGGTCGCGATCTGCTGCATCACCGGGACCAGCGAGGCGGCTCCGGCCTGCTCCTCCAGGGCCCGGATGCGGGCCTCCGGGCCGGAGACCGAGAGCGCGGTGGGCGTCGGCGCGCCCGGGACGGCGAGTGCGATGCAGCGGACGCCGATCTCCTGCTCCTGGTCGTCGACCACGTAGCCGCGTTCGCGCGCCTCGGCGAGCTGGCGCAGCAGCTCCTGCGGGTCGGTGACCGTGTACTCGGTGTGCGCCGCCAGCGGGTTGGGGCCGAGGACGGCGCGGGCCTCCTCCTCGGGCAGCTGGGCGAGCAGGGCCTTGCCGACACCGGTGCAGTGCGGCTGCACCCGCCGGCCGACCTCGGTGAACATCCGCATCGAGCGGCGTGACTGCACCTGGCCGACGTAGACCACCTCGCCGCCCTCCAGCACCGCCAGGTTGGCGGTCTCGCCGGTGGCCTCCATGAGTTCGGCCAGGTAGGGGCGGGCCCAGCTGCCGAGGAGCCGGCCGGCGGTCTCGCCGAGGCGGATCAGCCGGGGGCCGAGGGTGTAGCGGCGGGCGGTGTCCTGGCGGACATAGCCCTGCTGGACGAGGGTACGAACCAGTCGGTGGATGGTCGGCATCGGGAGGCCGGAACTGGTGGAGAGTTCGCTGAGCGTGGCCACGCCGCCCGAGTCGGCCAGTGCCTCCAGGAGTTGGAAGGCGCGCTCGACGGACTGCACGCCGCCGCTCGCGCGGTCGGCGCCCGTCGTCGATGCTGTGTCGGGGGTCGCAACCACCGGCGTTCCCTTCGCTGTCGGGGAGGAGTAGAGTCCCGGCGACCTCATCAACAAACCGTTGAAATTCTGTATCGCGGAAACTAGTCTCCACCTTACAGAATCGAACTCGCCGACAGGTGGGTATCGATCGAGGAAGTTCCCGAGGGGGCTCCCACCGGAGTTCCCTTCGCCAGGCTCAACCGTCTTAGGAGTGTCCTGCTCATGGCTGCAGATCAGGGGTCCTCCCCCAGCCTCCGGCCGGGGGTACCGCCAACCGCCTCCTCTCCTACCGCTCCGGTCGTCACCGTCGCCGGTCCGCGCGTCCACCGTGCGGAGGAGGTGCTCACTCCGGAGGCGGTCGCCTTCGTCGTCGGCCTCCACCGGGCCTTCGAGGGGCGACGGCAGGAACTCCTGGCCAGGCGGAAGGCCCGCCGCGCCGAGATCGCGGCGGCTGGCACGCTGGACTTCCTCCCCGGGACCGCCGACGTCCGGGCCGGTGACTGGAAGGTCGCCGAGGCGCCCCGCGCCCTCCAGGACCGCCGGGTCGAGATCACCGGTCCCACCGACCGCAAGATGGTCATCAACGCCCTCAACTCCGGGGCGCGGATCTGGCTCGCCGACTTCGAGGACGCCACCTCCCCGACCTGGGACAACGTGGTCAGCGGCCAGATCAACCTGATCGACGCCTTCGAAGGCCGGATTCACTTCACCACGGCGGCCGGCAAGGGCTACACCCTCAAGCCCGCCGCCGAACTCGCCACCGTCGTGGTCCGACCGCGCGGCTGGCACCTGGACGAGAACCACCTGCTCGTCGACGGCACCCCGGTCGCCGGTGCCTTCCTCGACTTCGGCCTGTACTTCTTCCACAACGCCGCCCGGCTGCTCGCCAAGGGCGCCGAGGACCCCAACTCCGGGCCCTACTTCTACCTGCCGAAGACCGAGAGCCACCTCGAAGCCCGGCTCTGGAACGACGTTTTCACCCACGCCCAGGCCGAACTCGGCATCCCGTACGGCACCGTCCGGGCCACCGTCCTGATCGAGACCATCACCGCCGCCTTCGAGATGGACGAGATCCTCTACGAGCTGCGCGACCACGCGGCCGGCCTCAACGCCGGGCGCTGGGACTACCTGTTCTCGATCGTCAAGAACTTCCGCGACGCCGGCGCGCACTACATCCTGCCGGACCGCAACAGCGTCACCATGGCCTCGCCGTTCATGGCCGCCTACACCCGAATGCTGGTGCAGACCTGCCACAAGCGCGGCGCGCACGCGATCGGCGGCATGGCCGCGTTCATCCCCAGTCGCAAGGACCCCGAGGTCAACGCGGCCGCGCTGGAGAAGGTCAAGGCCGACAAGGACCGTGAGGCCGGCAACGGCTTCGACGGTTCCTGGGTCGCCCACCCCGACCTGGTGCCGGTCGCCCGGGCCTCCTTCGACGCGGTGCTCGGCGAGCGGACCGACCAGAAGGACGACCCCGGTCCGTCCGAGCCGGTCACCCCCGCCCAGCTGCTCGACATCGCCGGCGCCGGCGGCACCTGCACCCACGCGGGGCTGCACAACGCCGTCCAGGTCGGCATCCGCTACATCGAGGCGTGGCTGCGCGGAATGGGGGCGGTCGGCATCTTCAACATGATGGAGGACGCCGCCACCGCCGAGATCTCCCGCTCGCAGATCTGGCAGTGGATCCACAACGGGGTGGTGCTCGCCGACACCGGTGAGAAGGCCACCGCCGAGCTGGTCCGCACCCTGGTCGCCGCCGAACTGGCCGAACTCCTCGCCGAACTGGGTGAGGAGACCTACAGCACCGGCCGCTGGCGCGAGGCCGCCCGGCTCTTCGAACAGGTCGCCCTGGCCGAGGAGTTCGCGGACTTCCTGACCCTCCCCGCGCTGCCCCTGCTGGGCTGAGCCCAACCTGGTCCGCCGCCACCGCAGGCGCCTGCCAGGCTGTAGCACTCCGGCGGCCCGTTACTCCGTTCCGTACGGCGACGAATCCACCTGTCCTCTCGTTGCCGTACGGAACGGCCTTTTCCCCCTGAGGAGTTCACCCATGCCGCGCATCTTCTTCAACGGCCAGGCGATGGTCGGCGGCCCGTTCCACGCCAAGGTCGCCGACGCGCTGATCGGGCCCGTCCGGACCGCCCCCGGCTACCGCTTCTTCTCCATCGACCACAGCGGCGGCACGGACGTCTGCCCGGGGCTGCTGCCCGACCCGGCCGTCGACACCGCCATCGAGGGCGAGCTCTACGACATCAGCCTGGAGCGGTTGCGGGACGTCGTCCTGCCCGGTGAGCCGCGTGAGCTGGAGCTGGGCGTGATCAAGCTGGAGGACGGCTCCGCGTGCTTCTCCATGCTGCTCGCCCGGGGCGAGGTCGAGCGCGGCGTCCACCGCGAGATCACCCACCATGGTGGCTGGCGCGCCTACCTCGCGACGATCGGGCGCGAGGCCTGAGGCCCGAGGCCCGAGGCGCGGGGATCGCGCCGGCGGGCGAACAGGTGACGGCGAACGAATGACAGCTGACAACTTTCGTCATCTGTCATCTGTCATCTGTTCGCTGAAAGCCGTCAGCCGTCAGCCGTCAGCCGACGGCCGCGGTGCGACGGCGCCCGCCACCAGTCCGTCGCCCAGCGGGCTGCGCCCGTACAGCACCCGGCGGCCGTGCCGGTTGCGCTCCAGCAGCCCCGCCGCCGCGAGCGCGCCGAGGTGGCGGCTGACCCCGCCCGGGGTGACCCCGAGCCGCTGTGCCAGTTCCGTGGTGCTCGCCGGCGTCGCCAGCATCGTCAGCAGTCGCGCCCGCGGTGCCCCGATGAGTCCCTCCAGCGCCGCGTCCGCCCGCGGCGGCTGCTGGGTGCCCAGTCCTTCGGCCATGGTCGCCCTGCCGCGCGCCGGGTAGCAGACCAGCGGCGGCCCCGCCTGGGTGACGTCGGTCTGCGCGCCCAGCCCGAACAGGGTCGGGAGCAGCACCAGCCCCCGCCCGGCGACGTCCACCGTGGTGCCCACCGCCTTGACGGCCGGGTTCGGGTCGACGAGCCGCAGCACCCCGGCGTGCCAGGTCAGCCTGGCGTCGAGGTCCGCGAACAGCCCCTCCGCCCCCCGTTCGGAGAGCATCCGCCCGCGGTACGCGATGTCCGCCTCCAGTACCGATCGGGCGCGCGGCCACCAGGCGGGGGCGAGGCAGCGCGTCCAGTAGGCGTCCAGTGCCTCGGCCGCCCGGGCGGCCAGCGCCTCCGGGCGATCGATCAGCGCGGCCAGCACCGGTGGCAGCGGGCTCGGCTTCCCGCCGCCGCGGTACGCCTCCAGCACGTCGGCCCGCACCACCTCCGCGGGGGTGGCTGCCAGCCGCGCCACCTCGGCCGCGAAGTCCGGGCGGGGGCCGAGCGGGCGCGGCGTGAGGAAGTCCGGCACGAAGCCGACGGGCGCGATCATCGACTCCAGCAGCGCGGTGTCCAGCGTCTCGTAGCGGTCCTGCCAGCGGGCGATCCACGGCTGCTGCTCGGGGTAGCGGCCCGGCGAGCGGCGGGCGCGCACGCTCAACACCGCCTCCTGCAGGGCGGAGTAGCCGAACCAGGTGGCGGCGAGGTCGTCGACGCCCAGATGGAACTCGAACATTGACCGTAACGGTAAAGGAATTCCGCCGATCGCAAAACACCGGTGTCCTTCTGCCATGTCCTCCACCGCCGTGCGTCCGCCCAGTTCCGGACGCCTCCTCCGGCATGACCCGTTGGTCCGCAGGCTCGCCCTGATGGGCCTGGTGACCAATCTCGGCAACGGGCTGTTCGTGACGGTGAGCGTGCTGTTCCTCACCCGTTCGGTAGGCCTGACGCCGGGTCGGATCGCGCTCGGGCTCACGGCGGCCGGCGTCTGCGGGGTGTTCGCCGGGTTGCCGGTCGGGCGGCTCGCCGACCGGATCGGCAGCAAGCGGCTGCTGCTCGTGGTCGGGCCGCTGGAGGCGCTGACCGTCCTCGGGTACGCCTTCGTGCACTCCTTCGCGGCCTTCGTGGCCCTGGCCTGCGTGGCGACGGTGCTGGAGCGGGGCGCCGCGGCGGTGCGCAGCGCGTTGATCGCCCGGGTGCTCCCGGCGGGGAACCAGGTCCACTCGCGGGCGCTGCTGCGATCGGTGTCGAACGCCGGCCTGGTGGTCGGCTCCGGTGGCGCGGCCCTGGCCCTGCAGGCCGACAGCTACGCCGGGTACGTCGCCGTGATGGTCCTGGACGCGGTCAGCTTCCTCGGTGCCACGGCGCTCCTGGCCGGGCTTCCGGCGGTCGGACCGGCGGATCGTCAGGGCGTCGGCGCGGAAGGGGGGAAGGAGGGGCGGGGAGTTGCTCTGCGGGACCGCCGCTATATGCTCGTGGCCGCCCTGCACGCCGTCCTGGAGCTCCAACTCGCGGTGCTCACCGTGGGGATACCGCTGTGGATCGTGCTGGGGACGGACGCGCCCCCGGCCGTGGTCGCCGCCGTCAGCGTGGTCAACTGCCTGCTGGTGGTGGTGTTCCAGGTCCGGGCGAGCCGGGGCGTCGTGGACGTTCCGACGGCGGCGCGGGCCTGTCTGCGGGGCGCGCTGCTGCTGACCGGTGGCTGTCTGCTCTACGCGACCGCCCACTGGGGCCCGGCCGCGGTCGCCACGGTGGCGGTCCTCGTCGGCGCACTGGTCCACAGCCTGGGCGAGCTGCTCACCTCGGCCGGCGGCTGGACGCTGAGCCTGGACCTGGCCGACCCGCGGTCCCACGGTGAGTACCAGGGCGTTTTCATGAGCGGCCAGGCGGCGGCCCATGTGATCGGCCCGCTGGTGATCGGCCTGACGGTCGTCGACCACGGCGCCCTCGGCTGGGCGGTCCTCGGTGCCCTCTTCGCGGTCGCGGGCGCCGCACTCCCGGCGGCCGTCGCCGGTGCCGCCCGGCCGGCCGGCACCCGGGCCCTGCCGGGCTGATCCCGCCGGGCGGCCGGGCCTCGGAGCCTCGGAGCCTCGGAGCCTCGGAGTCTCGGAGCCTCGGAGCCGTCGAGGAACAGATCTTCGAGGGGCCCCTTCCCCACGGGGGTGGGAGCGGGCCCTTCGTCGGGCGTGCCACTGCCCCGGACCCTCGCCGTGGGTCCGGGGCGGCGGTCCGCGCACCCGCCTCGGCGTGCGCGGAGCCCGGGGGCGCACCGTCCCTGGGCGCCCCCGGAGTCTGTGATCCGCCTGAGTGGGGGTCAGGCCGGCCGGGACGCCAGCTCCCTGGCGGCGCGGGCGCAGTCGCGCGCGATCCGGTCCTCGTTGACGGTGGTGAGCCGGCCCTTCTCGACGACGGCGTTGCCGTTGACGAACAGCACCGCCAGCGGCGGCAGCGCGCCGAAGGTGAGCGCGGCGACCGGGTCGGCGATGGAGGAGTGCATGACGCCGTCGATCTTCCACAGGGCCAGGTCGGCGAGCTTGCCGGTCTCGATCGAGCCGATCTCGTCCTGCCGGCCGAGCACCCGGGCGCCGCCCATGGTGCCGAGGCGCAGCACCTGCCGTCCGGTGAGGGCGGTGGGGGAGCCGTGCAGCCGGTTGATCAGCAGGGCGTTGCGCAGTTCGGTGCCGAGTTCGCCGGACTCGTTGGAGGCGGTGCCGTCGACGCCGAGGCCGACCGGGACGCCGGCCCGGAGCATGTCGGGCACGCGGGCGATGCCGGCGGCGAGGCGGGCGTTGGAGGACGGGCAGTGGGCGACGCCGGTGCCGGTCTCGGCGAACTTGGCGATGTCGGAGTCGTTCATGTGGACGCAGTGCGCCATCCAGACGTCTTCGCCGAGCCAGCCGACCGACTCGAAGTAGTCGGTCGGGCCCATGCCGAACAGTTCCTTGCA
This sequence comes from Kitasatospora sp. NPDC048545, assembly GCF_040651155.1. Classification (NCBI taxonomy): domain Bacteria; kingdom Bacillati; phylum Actinomycetota; class Actinomycetes; order Kitasatosporales; family Streptomycetaceae; genus Kitasatospora; species Kitasatospora sp. NPDC048545. Next base: position 220,962 of record NZ_JBEZIQ010000002.1, on the reverse strand, counting down.
GAACTGCTCCTCCTCGGCGGTCTCGGAGCCGTGGGTGTGCAGCCGGACGCCCTTGCGGCGGGCGAGTTCGGCGGACTGGCGGAGGAGGTCGGTGGAGACCGAGAAGGGCGAGCAGGGCGCGATGGCGACGTGCAGCATCGAGCCGAACGAGGAGTCGTGGTAGCGGTCGACGGCGGCCTCGGAGGCGGCCAGGATGTCGTCCAGCTCCTCGACGGCGTGGTCCGGCGGGAGGCCGCCGTCCTTCTTGCTGCGGTCCATGGAGCCGCGCAGCGCGGTGAACCGCAGGCCGAGTTCCCGGACGGCCTCGATGGAGGCGCCGAGGATGTCGCCGCCGTCCTTCGGGAAGACGTAGTGGTGGTCGGAGGCGGTGGTGCAGCCGGACTTGAGCAGCGCGGCGGCGGAGCCCTGACTGGCGGCGTGGACGAGCTTGTCGTCGATCCGGGCCCAGGTCGGGTAGAGGGCGACCAGCCAGTCGAACAGGATGTCGTCCTGGGCGAGGCCGCGGGTGATCCACTGGTAGAAGTGGTGGTGGGTGTTGACCAGGCCGGGGGTGACGAGGTGGCCCTCGCCGTTGATCCGGCGTACGACGTTGTCCAGCCACGCCGGTGCGGGGCCGTCGCCGACCGCCTCGATCGTGTTGCCGAGGATGACCACGTGGCCGCGGGCGTACTCGGTGTCGTTCGCGTCGACGGTGGCGATCGCGACGTTCTCGATCACGATCCGCTGGTCGGCGGGCGGGGGCTGGACTGGCATGGTGTCACTCCTAGGGGGGAGGGCCGGGAGGAGTGCGTGCCACCGAGGGGGTGCACTCCTCCCGGACCGGTCAGGACGGTGTCGCCGTCGGCGCCGTCGCGCCGGAACCCTGGCCGGATCTGGACCGGCGGGCGGTTCCGACGTGGTGGAAGAGCAGGTTGAGCAGGACGGCCATCACGCAGCCGGCCGAGATCCCCGAGTGCATCAGGGTACGGACGGCCTCCGGGAAGGAGTCGTAGAACGTCGGCACGGCGATCGGGATGATGCCGACGCCGAGCGAGACCGACACCAGGATGGTGTGGGAGCTGGACTCCATGCCGGCCTCCGCGAGGGTGCGGATGCCGCTGGCCGCGACCGTGCCGAAGAGCACGATCCCGGCGCCGCCGAGGACGGGTTGCGGCACCAGGGAGACGACCGAGCCCAGTACGGGGAACAGCCCGAGCAGGACCAGGATGCCTCCGCCGGCCGCGACCACGAAGCGGCTGCGGATCTTCGTCAACGCCACCAGCCCGATGTTCTGGGCGAAGGCGCTGGCGGCGAAGCCGTTGAAGACGGGGCTGAGCGCGGTGGCCAGGCCGTCGGCCCGCAGGCCGGCGGCGAGCGTGGGCTCGTCCGCCTCGCGGTCGACGATCTTGCCGAGCGCGAGCATGTCGGCGGTGGACTCGGTCATCGAGACCACCATGACGATGCAGAGCGAGACGATCGCGGCCGCGTCGAACACGGGCGCGCCGAAGTGGAACGGGGAAGGGAGCGCGAAGACCTTCGCGTCCCGGACCGCGCCGAAGTCGGTCAGCCCCAGCGGGACGGCGATCAGGGTGCCGATCGCCAGACCGATGAGCAGGGACATCTGCTGCCAGAAGCCGCGCAGCAGACGGTTGCAGAGCACCACCGCGACGAGGGTGATCGCGGCGAGGCCGATGGCCCGCATGGAGCCGTACCCGGGGGCGCCCGGCGAGCCGCCGCGCGCCCAGTTGACCGCCACCGGGAGCAGGGACACCCCGATGAGGGTGATCACGGTGCCCTGGACGACCGGGGGGAAGAACCGGATGAGCTTGCAGAAGTACGGCGCCGCGAGGAAGCACAGGGCCCCTGCGACGATCACCGCTCCGAAGATCACCGGGAGGGCCTCCTTCGGTCCCCCCGTCCTTTCGATGGAACTCTTGGCGATGGCGATCATGGGCGCGACCCCCGCGAAGGAGACGCCGTTCACGAACGGCAGTCGCGCGCCGATCTTCCAGACGCCGAGGGTCTGGAGGAGGGTGGCCAGTCCGGCGGTGAACAGGCTGGCCGAGATGAGCAGGGCGAGTTCGCCGGGGGAGAGCCCGACGCCGGCGCCGACGATGAGCGGGGGTGCGACGACTCCCGCGTACATCGCGGCGACGTGCTGGAGTCCGGTGGTGAACAGCTTCACCGGGGGCAGCAACTCGTCCACGGGGTGGGGCGCGGGCCCGGACGGCTCACCGGGGAGGTGGGCCGGTGCGCCGTCCGGGCCGTGCGTTCTTTCCGGGGTGGAACCGCCGTCTGTACTGCTGGTGTTGCTGGGTGCCATGTCGAGCCCCTCTTGTGCCCGTGGCTCCCGGCGCGCCCGTGGCGCTGGAGACCCCCCGAGGACGGGACGGCGGAGCAAGGATTCCTCGGGGTGCTTCTCCAGTGCCCCGGGCCGGCCGCCGCGAGGCAGACACGAACTCCGGTGGGTGGGGGTGGAGAAACAGGTGGTGCAGGCCGTGCGGGTGGTGCGGCCCGCCCGGACTCGACCGGCCCGCGGGGGCCGGAGGGTGTGGCGATTCCGGGCGGAGTCCACGGTGGTGGGGGAGATCAGGCGACCGGGATGACCGGGACGACGCCCTCGCGGTGCACGGTGCCCTCGATCAGGCCGTACATGCGGTCCGCGGCGTAGTAGACCTCGTTCTCGTTCTTGAGGCCGAAGGGCTCCAGGTCGACGAGGAAGTGGTGCTTGTTGGGCAGTTCGAGGCGTACCTCGTCCACCTCGGCGCGGTTGTTGAGGACCCGGGTGCCCATCGCGTGCAGGGTCTGCTGCAGCGAGTAGGAGTAGGTCTCGGCGAACGCCTCCAGCATGTGGCGCTTCACGTGGGCGTAGGAGCGGTTCCAGTTGGGCTGGGCCTCGCCGTCCCGGCCGCTGTAGCCGTACTTCCAGCGGGCGGTGACCTGGGTGGCGAGGATGCGGTCGTACGCCTCCTGCAGGGTGGTGTACTTGTCCTTGATGTAGCCCCAGAACTCCGAGTTGGTGGAGTTCATCACCACGAGGTCCTTCAGGCCGGAGATGACCCGGACGGTCTCGCCGTCGTAGCTGATCTCGGTGGTGCGGACCTCTTGGCCGGTGCGGACGAAGGAGTGGCCGACCTCCTCCGAGCCGATGAAGCGGGCCGAGCTGTCCGGCGTCCTGATCCGGTCCCAGGAGTACTCCTCGATCCGGATCCGGGCGCCGTGCACGACACCGCGCTCGGTGTTGTCGACGAAGTGGCGCGCCAGGACGATGCCGAAGGCCTCGGCCGACTCGATGCCGTACTCCTTGGCGAAGGCGTAGACGGTGTTCTTGGTGGTGTCGGTGGGGAGGCAGTTGGCGTTGGACCCGGTGAGGTGGACGTCCTCGAACTCACCCTGGAGGGAGACCGAGACGTTCAGGTCCTTGATCTCGTGCCGGGTGGAGTCGCGGGAGATCCGGACGATGCGGTTCTCCGCCTTGCCGTACTGGTTCTGACCGAGCACGTGGGCCATGACGTGGCTCCTAGAGCTTCCAGGTCGGTCTACTAGCTTCCGCGGTAGACCGAGTATCCGAACGGGTTGAGCAGCAGCGGCACGTGGTAGTGGTGCTGTTCGGGCGCGACCGTGAAGACGATCGAGACCTCGGGGAAGAACGGCGGCTCGGCGGACCTGGGCGCGTGGTAGGCGCCGGTGTCGAAGAGCAGCCGGACGACCGAGCCCGCCTCCACGGCCGGCAGGTCCTTGACCCGGCCGTCGGAGTCCGTGGCGGAGGTGCCGAGCACCTGCCAGCCACCCTCGGTGTGCAGTGCGAGCTCGACCGGGACGCCTTCGGCCGGGCGGCCGAGGCTGGTGTCGAGCACGTGGGTGGAGATGCCAGTCATGGGTGAAGTGACCTTACTGATGGCAGAGGTGATGGTGCGTCAGTTCTCCGGCGAGGCGGCCGCGGGGTGCGGGTGTGACCGCATCCGACGGTACGCCAGGGAGGGGGTCAGGAGCCGTCGAGCAGGCGGCCGAGGCGGATGTCGTTGATCTTGCGCAGTTCCCCGCGGACGATCTCCGCCTCGGTGTCGGCGTCGTTGGGGTGGCGCTCGCGCAGGGCGGCGAGCATGCCGGCCGCGGTACGGCCGGTCGCGCAGATCAGGAACACGTGGCCGAACTTCGCCTCGTAGGCGGCGTTGGCCTCGCCCAGTTCGTCGAGGACGGCCCGGTCCACGCCCCGGATGCCGGCCTGTTCGCGCTCGGAGGTGGCGTCGCCGCTCTTGGGCTTGCCGATCCGGGCGTGGCCGGCCATCGCGTCGCGCAGGTCGTCGGCCGTCAGCGACGCCATGGCCGCCGCGTTGGCGGCGAGCAGGGACTCGCGGTCGGCCCAGGGCCGGGCCTGCGTGACCGCGGCGGCCCACCGGGGGCTGGAGCATACCTCCAGCAAGATCGCTTCCAGCTCGGCGGCATCGGCCGCGGCCAGGGCGTCAAGGGTGTGGGAGTGGTTGGTCACGGGTGGACCTCCTGAAGAGTGGTGCCACCCGGAAAAGCTAGATCGACCCCACCCGGTCGTCAACACTTTGTTGAACGGTTGGTGGTTACGTTTTGAACCGGCCCGCGATGCCGGGCCCTTTCGTGTGCGATTCGCCAAGTGTGCCCCGCCGCAGGCCGATCCGGACTGGCCGAAGCCGTGTCCGGACCGGTCCGAACCGGCGGGGTCACCCGTTCGGAAGCCCCCGCAGGGGCTCCTCAGGAGGACTTCGAGCCGTCCTGGCGGTTGAGGTAGTTGTACACCGTGAAGCGGCTGACGCCCAGGGCCGAGGCGACCGTCTCGACGCCGTGGCGGACGGTGAAGGCGCCGCGCTCCTCCAGCAGGGCGACGACCCGCTGCTTCTCCAGCCGGTCCAGCTCGGCCAGCGGGCGGCCGTCGAACTGCCGGGCCATCTCGGCCAGCAGCCGGTCCAGCGCGCTGCTCAGGTGCGGCAGTCGGACGGCCAGGGCCGGCACACCCTCCCACTCCAGGACGACGTCCTCGGCCTTCGCCTCGTCCAGCGGGACGGGCGTCGCGCCGACCGCGTCCAGCAGCGGCTTCACCGCCGCGGCGAGCGGGTGTTCCAGGTGCTCGGTCACGGTGCACCGCCCTCCTCGTCCAGGACGCTGACCTGGACCGAGATGCGGGTCGCCCCGGCGTTCAGGGTCTCCCGGAGCAGCTTGGTCACCGCGTCGAGGACCTGCTGGGCCTCGCCCTCGGCGCCGGTCCCGAAGGGGCCGACCGACACGGCCAGGCCGGCCTCGTCGACCACCTTGCGGGCTGCCGCGGCGTGCTCCGGGAACGTGTCCAGTTCGAACGGTTCTGTCGTGAACTCCACCATCAATCGCACGGGATCACTGTATCGAGCGGGAGTGCGGACGGGCAGGGGCTGGGCGATCGAACAGTCGGGGCCGGGCAGGTGGGGCGCCCTCCGAGCGTCTTCAACAAAATGTTGCGACTCCCTTGACACCCGCTTCGCCGGCCGGAGATGCTTCCACCACACAGAATCCCTCTTCCGGATCGTGGAAGTTGCGGATGACGGAAGAGAGATGAGAGGTGATGGACGTGACGGCCGCTGCCAAGCACCACTACACGGTCAACCTGTCGATCCTGTTCGGCGAGCTGCCCCTCCTGGAGCGCCCCGCCGCAGCCGCCGCGGCCGGCTTCGCCGCCGCCGAGCTCTGGTGGCCCTTCGGTGAGGAGCACGACCCCTCAGAGGCCGAGCTGGACGCGCTCCGCAAGGCGTTCACCGACGCCGGGGTCCGGCTCACCGGCCTCAACTTCCTGGACGACCTGAGCAGGGGCGCCCGCGGCACCGTCTCGGTGCCGTCCGAGCGGGACCGCTTCCGGGCCAACGTCCCGGTCGCCGCGGAGCTCGCCGGCTCGCTCGGCACCAAGGCGCTCAACGCCCTGTACGGAAACCGGGTCGAGGGCGTCGAGCCCGCCGAGCAGGACGCGCTCGCACTGGAGAACCTGGTCCTCGCGGCGAAGGCCGCGCACGGGATCGGCGCGGTCCTGCTGGTCGAGGCCCTGAACGGGGCCGAGTCCCCGGACTACCCGCTGGTCTCCGCCGCAGCCGCGGTCGAGGTGGTGGACAAGGTCAACGCCGCCACCGGCCTGGGCAACGCCCGGTTCCTGTGCGACCTCTACCACCTGGCCAAGAACGGCGAGGACCTGGCCCGGGTCATCGACACCCACGCCGACCGCATCGGCCACGTGCAGATCGCCGACAACCCGGGCCGCAACGAGCCCGGCACCGGCGACCTCGACTTCGAGGACCTGTTCGCCCGGCTCACCGCCGCCGGCTACACGGGCCCGATCGGCCTGGAGTACCGCCCCTCCACCGGCGTCAGCGCCGACAGCTTCGGGTGGCTGCCGCGCGAGCTGCGCGCCGCCGAGTAGCACCGTCGAGTAGCGCGGCCGGCCGGGCGATGCCCGGCCGGGCAGGCGCGCCGCCGACCCACCCGACCTCCCACCCCGCACACGTAAGGAACTCGACGCGATGAGCCGCAAGATCGCCTTCATCGGCCTCGGCATCATGGGCAGCCCGATGGCCGCCAACCTGGTCAAGGCCGGTCACCACGTCACCGGCTTCAACCTCACCCGGCCGCAGATCGACGCCCTGGTCGCGGCCGGCGGCCACGGCGCCGGCTCCATCGCGGAGGCCGTGAAGGACGCCGAGGTCGTCATCACCATGGTCCCGGCCGACCCGCAGGTCGAGCAGGTCATCCTGGGCGAGGGCGGCGTGCTGGAGAACGCCGCGCCCGGCACCCTGGTGATCGACATGTCCTCGATCACCCCGCAGACCTCGATCAGGGTCGAGGCGGCCGCCAAGGAGAAGGGCGTCCGGACGCTGGACGCCCCGGTCTCCGGCGGCGAGGCCGGCGCCGTCGAGGCCGTGCTGTCGATCATGGTCGGCGGTGCCGCCGAGGACTTCGCAGAGGCCAAGCCGCTGTTCGACGCGCTGGGCACCACGGTCGTCCACGTCGGCCCGGCCGGCGCCGGCCAGACCGTCAAGGCCGCCAACCAGCTGATCGTCGCCGTCAACATCCAGGTGCTGGCCGAGGCCGTGGTGTTCCTGGAGAACGCCGGCGTCGACCTGCGGGCCGCGCTGGACGTGCTCGGCGGCGGCCTGGCCGGCTCGACCGTGCTCAACCGCAAGAAGGCGAACATGCTGGACCGCGAGTTCGCCCCGGGCTTCCGGATCGACCTGCACCACAAGGACATGGGCATCGTCACCGACGCCGCCCGCGCCGTGGGCGCCGCGCTGCCGGTCGGCGCCGTGGTGGCCCAGCTGGTCGCCTCCGCCCGGGCCAACGGCGACGGCTCCCTCGACCACTCGGCGCTGCTGCGCGGCGTCGAGCGGCTCTCCGGCCGCGAGGTCGCGTAACACCGCCGGGGGCTCCCGCGCGGAGCCCCCGGCCCACGAACTCCTCCTGGCGGCGTGTACCCATTCGGTCGTGCCCGCGCCGCCAGGAGGTCCGACCCGACCGGCGCGCGGGCAGGGGCTCATCCGCCCGCCCGCCGGTCGATCCAGCCGGTGATGCGCACTCCCTCCCAGGGGGCACTTCGGTCGTGCCTGCGCGTCGCCTGGCCCCCTCCCCGCCGAGGGGAGCCCCCCGGTACGTCGGAAGCGGGACCGGTGGGGGTATCTCCCAGCCCAAGGCTGGGGGAGAACGGCGGGGAGGGGGTCGCACCCCACCCGGGACGGGGTCGCACCCCGTCCGGACCGCACCGTCCGGGGGCTCGCACCCCCGGAGCACCGGGCCCATGCTGGACGCACGTCGCAGAACCACCGCCACACCCGTACGGAAGCGAGGACCCCACGATGCTCCCCACCCCCCGCCAGGGCCATGTGGTCGTCGCCCCCGACAAGTTCAAGGGCAGCCTGGAGGGCGCCGAGGTGGCCGCCAGGATCGCGGCCGGCATCCGGCTCGCCGTGCCCGGCACCGAGGTGCGCGAGCTGCCCGTCGCCGACGGCGGCGAGGGCACCCTGGCCGCGGCCCTCGCGGCGGGCTTCGACCGGGTGCCGGCCAAGGTGGCCGGCCCGACCGGCCTGCCGGTGGACGCCGCGCTCGCCGTCCGGGGCGACACCGCCGTGGTCGAGCTGGCACAGTCCTCCGGACTAGCCCGGCTGCCCGGCGGCCGGACCGCCCCGCTCGCGGCCGGGTCCTACGGCGTCGGCCAGCTGATCGCCCGGGCCGTCTCGCTCGGCGTCAAGCGGATCGTGCTGGGGCTCGGCGGCAGCGCCTGCACCGACGGCGGCGCGGGCATGGTGCAGGCGCTCGGGGTGCGCCTGCGCGACGCCGACGGCGCCGAACTCCCGCCCGGCGGGGCCGCGTTGCGCCGGCTCGCGGAGATCGAGCTCGGCCCGCTGGCCGACGCGCTGGGCGGCGTCGAGGTCGTGGTCGCCTGCGACGTGGACAACCCGCTGCTCGGGCCGCGCGGCGCCACCGCCGTCTACGGCCCGCAGAAGGGCGCCGACGGCGACGACCTGCTGGTCCTGGAGGAAGGGCTGACCCGGTTCGCCGACCTGGTCGCCGAGGTCACCGGACGGGATGTCCGGCAGGCCCCCGGGGCCGGCGCCGCCGGCGGGGTGGGCTTCGCCGCCCTCGCCCTGCTCGGCGCCACCATGCGACCCGGCATCGAGCTGCTGCTCGACCTGCTGGGCTTCGACGAGGCCGTGCGTGGGGCACGCCTCGTCGTGACCGGCGAGGGTTGCCTGGACGCGCAGACGCTCCACGGCAAGGCCCCCGCCGGAGTTGCCGCGGCGGCCGCCCGGGCGGGGGTTCGGGTGGCCGCCGTGGCGGGCCGGCTGGAGCTCGCCGAGCCCCAGTGGCGGGCCGCCGGCTTCACCGCCGCGATCGCGCTGACCGACCTGGCCGAGCAGCCGGGGGACAGCATGACCAAGGCCGCCGAGCTGGCCGAGGTCGCCGGACGGAAGCTGGCCGACGAACTGCTGGCGCGCTGAACCCTCGTACGTTCATCCATTGACGTTTTGTTGAAGGCGGGCCTAGGCTCCCGGCAATCCCTCGGCTCCTCCCCGCATTCGGCCCCCGCGAACCGCGCCGGGCCGCGCCCGGCTCACCCCCCGACTCACTCCCGACTCCCAGGTTCCGGAGGTCTCCCATGCCTTTCAGCCGGCCCACGGTGATCCGCTCCCGGCGGGTGGTCCTGCCCGACCGCGAGCGCCCCGCGGACGTGCTGATCCGGGACGGGAGGATCGAGCAGGTCGTCGCGCACGGCTCGCTCACCGTCGGCGACCGCGATGTCGCCGACCTCGGCGACATCGCCCTGCTGCCCGGCCTGGTCGACACCCACGTGCACGTCAACGAGCCCGGCCGCACCGAGTGGGAGGGCTTCGCCACCGCCACCCGGGCCGCCGCGGCCGGCGGCGTCACCACGATCATCGACATGCCGCTCAACTCGATCCCGCCCACCACCACGGTGGAGGGGCTGCTGGTCAAGCGGAAGACCGCCGAGGGCCAGGCCTGGGTCGACCTCGGCTTCTGGGCCGGCGCCGTCCCCGGCAACGTCGCCGACCTCGAACCCCTGCACCGCGAAGGCGTGTTCGGCTTCAAGAGCTTCCTCGCCCCCTCCGGCGTGGACGAGTTCCCGCACGTCGAGGCCGCCGACCTGGAGGCCGCCCTGGCCGAGCAGGCCCGGATCGGGGCGCTGGCGATCATCCACGCCGAGGACCCGGCCGTGCTCGACGCCGCACCGCAGCAACCCGGCGTCCACTACCGGGACTTCCTGGCCTCCCGCCCCGCCGACGCGGAGACCGCGGCCGTCGCCCGGCTGCTCGACACCGCGCGGCGCACCGGCGCCCGGGTCCACATCCTGCACGTCTCCTCCGCCGCCGTCCTGCCGCTGCTGCGCCGGGCGCGCGAGGACGGCGTCCGGGTGACCGCCGAGACCTGTCCGCACTACCTGACCCTCGCGGCCGAGCAGGTGCCCGACGGCGACACCGCCTTCAAGTGCTGCCCGCCGATCCGCGACGAGTCCAACCGCGACGCGCTCTGGCAGGCCCTGGCGGACGGCGAGTTCATCGCCGTCGTCTCCGACCACTCGCCGTCCACCCCCGACCTCAAACTGCTGCCCGAGTACGGCGGCAGCGGGGACTTCGCGGCCGCCTGGGGCGGCATCGCCTCGCTGCAGCTCGGCCTGCCCGCCGTCTGGACCGAAGCCCGCCGCCGCGGCCACACCCTGCCCGACATCGTGCGCTGGATGTCCGCCGGACCGGCCGAACTGGTCGGCCTCACCGGCACCAAGGGCGCCATCGCGCCCGGCCACGACGCGGACCTGGTCGCCTTCGACCCCGACGGCGAGTTCGCCGTCCGGGCGAGCGGCCTGCACCACCGCAACCCGGTGACCCCGTACGCGGGCCGGACCCTCACCGGCGCGGTGCGCACCACCTGGCTGCGCGGCCGCGAGGTGGACACCGGGGCCCGCCCCTTCGGCCGGCAGCTCGCCAGGCCCGCCACCCGTACCACCACCCCGCCCGATCGCGCCTAAAGGAGAGTCAGTGACCACTGCCGACACCCCGAGTGCTCCCTTCACCGAGCTGGTCAACCTGGCCTCCCGACTGCTCGGCGCGGGCGTCGTCGCCACCAACGAGGACACCTTCGCGGACGCCGAGAACCTGCTGGTCGCCAAGCCGGCCGAGTTCCGTCCGCACACCTTCGGCCACAAGGGCCAGATCATGGACGGCTGGGAGTCCAAGCGCCGCCGCGGCGTCTCGGCCGGACAGCCGCACCCCACCGACCAGGACCACGACTGGGCGATCGTCCGGCTCGGCGTCGGCGGTGTCATCCGCGGCGTGATCGTGGACACCGCCCACTTCACCGGCAACTACCCGGAGTCCGGCTCCGTCGAGGCCGCGTCCGTCTCCGGCCACCCCTCGCCCGCGGAACTGCGGGACGCCGAGTGGACCACGCTCGTGCCGCGCACCCCGCTGCGCGGGAACACCGCCCACGAGTTCGCCGTCGAGGACGCCACCCGGTACACCCACGTACGGCTGAACATCTTCCCCGACGGCGGCGTCGCCCGCCTGCGCGTGCACGGCGAGGTGCTGCCCGACCCGCGCGAACTGGACGGCCTCACCTTCGACCTGGCCGCCCAGGAGTACGGCGGCGTGGCCGAGGCGGCGTCCGACCGCTACTTCTCCTCCCCGCACAACCTGAACGCTCCCGGTCGCGCCTCCGTCATGGGCGAGGGCTGGGAGACCCGGCGTCGGCGCGACAAGGCCAACGACTGGGTGCAGATCGCCCTGGCCGGGGGCGGCGAGGTCCTGGCCGCCGAGGTGGACACCACCCACTTCGTCGCCAACGCCCCCGGCTGGGCCGACCTGATCGGCTTCGACGCCTCGACCGGGGCCGACCCGGCCGACGGCGAGTGGTTCGAGCTCCTTCCGCGCACCAGGCTCCAGCCCGACACCCGGCACCGCTTCCGGCTCGACGCAGGCCGCCCGGTGACCCACGTGCGGATCAACGTCTACCCGGACGGCGGGCTCGCCCGCCTCCGGCTCACCGGCCGCCTCACCGAGGCCGGCCGCGCGGCCCTCGCGCTGCGCTGGTTCGACGCCGTCCCGGCCGCCGAGGCCGCCGCGGCCCTCACCGGGGCCGGGCTGACCGCGGACGAGGCCGCCGCGCTGACCGCCGCCCGCCCGCTGGCGGACCCGGCCGCGGCCGGCGCCGCCGTCGCGGCGCTCCGGCCGGCCGACGGCCCCGACGGCGAGCACTCCTCCCGCCGCCGCTCGGCCGTCTGGCGCCTGCTCGGCGTCTGAGGTCCGCCCGGCGTCCGCGGCCACCGACCCGACGGACCGTCAGAACACCCTTCACGCACCGCCCTTATCGACACCCGAAGGACCCTCCATGTCCAAGATCCTGACCACGGAGTCCGGCGCCCCGGTCGCCGACAACCAGAACTCGGCCTCGGCCGGCGAGTACGGCCCGCTGCTGATCCAGGACCAGCAGCTGCTGGAGAAGCTGGCCCGGTTCAACCGCGAGCGCATCCCGGAGCGCGTGGTGCACGCCCGCGGCTCCGGCGCGTACGGCTACTTCGAGGTCACCGACGAGGTCTCGCAGTACACCCGGGCGGACTTCCTCTCCGAGGTCGGCAAGCGCACCGAGGTCTTCCTGCGCTTCTCCACCGTGGCCGGCAACCTGGGCGCCAGTGACGCGGTCCGCGACCCGCGCGGCTTCGCGCTGAAGTTCTACACGGGCGAGGGCAACTACGACCTCGTCGGCAACAACACCCCGGTGTTCTTCATCAAGGACCCGATCAAGTTCCCCGACTTCATCCACTCGCAGAAGCGCGACCCGTACACCGGCGTGCAGGAGGCGGACAACGTCTGGGACTTCTGGGCCCACTCGCCGGCCTCGACCCACCAGATCACCTGGCTGTTCGGCGACCGCGGCATCCCGGCCTCCTACCGCCACATGAACGGCTACGGCTCGCACACCTACCAGTGGGTCAACGCCGCCGGCGACGCCTACTGGGTGAAGTACCACTTCAAGACCAACCAGGGCGTCCGCTCCCTGGACGGCGGCCAGGCCGCCGAGGTGGTCGGCGCCGACGCCGACTCGCACCAGCGCGACCTGCACCAGGCCATCGAGCGCGGGGTCTTCCCGTCCTGGACCCTCCACGTCCAGCTGATGCCGGTCGCCGAGGCCGCCGACTACCGCTTCAACCCCTTCGACCTCACCAAGGTGTGGCCGCACGCCGACTATCCGCTGGTCAAGGTCGGCCGCCTGGTGCTCAACAAGAACCCGGAGAACGTCTTCGCCGACGTCGAGCAGTCCGCGTTCTCGCCGAACAACTTCGTGCCCGGCATCGGCCCCTCCCCGGACAAGATGCTCCAGGGTCGCCTGTTCGCCTACGCCGACGCCCAGCGTTACCGCCTCGGCGTGAACCACACCCTGCTGCCGGTGAACGCCCCGCGCGCCACCGCGGCGAACAACTACGGCCGGGACGGTCTGATGGCCGTCAACACCGCCGGCCGCGGCAAGAACTACGAGCCCAACTCGTACGACGGCCCGGCCCAGAACGACACCGCGCTCGCCGCGCCGGTCAAGGTCGAGGGCCACACCGGCACCTACACCACGCCGGCCCACAGCAAGGACGACGACTTCTTCCAGGCCGGTGAGCTCTACCGGTTGATGTCGGCCGGCGAGAAGACCCGCCTGATCGACAACATCGCGGGCTTCCTGGCGCAGGTGACCCGCGACGACATCGTCGAGAAGAACCTCGCCCACTTCCACGCCGCGGACGAGGAGTACGGCGCCCGGCTGGCGGCGGCCGTCGCCAAGCTGCGTGCGGGAGAGGAGAGCTGACCCCGCCTCACTGAACCCTCGCGTACCGCACCACCCGCGTACCGCACCACCCGCAGGCGCACCACCTACAGGCCGCACCACCCACGTACCGCACCACCCGCGTACCGCACCACCCGCACGGCTGTCGGGCCCGCACCCGGCGGCCCCGCGACGGGCCTCTCCCCCCTGGGCAGTGGGGGAGGGGCCCGTCGCGGCGTCCGGGGTGGCCGCGTCGGCGGACCGCGGTCGCCGACCGTACCGGCCGGGCCGCGTCCGCCCGGGTCGACCGGAGGTTGCTCCACGGAATGTTCACGGATATTCACGGACGGCAGTCGCCGGAGCCACCGGGTCGATAGGCTGGTGCGTGCCCGCGGTCGCTCCGTGGGGGGACATCGGAAGGGGACGACATGTCGACACCAGCCCCGGGTCGTCACGCCGCGCTGGACCAGGGCCCCACGGGCCCGTTCACCTCCCTGCAGCACGCCCTCAGACTGCTGGAGGCGGTCGACCGCCACCCCGACGGCGCCACCCTGGTGGGCCTCGCGCGGGAGACCTCGCTCGGGCTGCCCACCGTGCGGCGGCTCGCGGAGATCCTGGAGATCGAGGGCTACCTCCAGTGCCAGGACGGCGGTTGGGTGCTCGGCGGCACCTTCGCCCTGCTCGGACAGCACAACCGCGAGCAGCTGGTCAAGGCCCGTCTCAACCGCAAACTCGCCGAACTCCGGGACGAGTTGGGTGCCGCGGTGTACTTCACCCGTTACCACGACGGCGAGTTGTCGGTGGAGGCGGTCTCGGCGGCCGACTACGCGCCGGCGGTGCAGGAGTGGGTGGACTTCCGGGCCACCGCGCACGCCAGTGCGATCGGCAAGTGTCTGCTCGGTCAGCTGGACGCGGACGCCCGGCGCGACCACCTCTCCCGGCACCCGGTCGCCCGGCTCACCTCCCGCACGGTCACCGACGCCGACCAGCTGATGCACCGGCTGGAGCGGCAGCCGGCCACCGTGCCGGTGCTGGACATCCAGGAGTACGCGCTGGGCACGGTGTGCGCGGCCGTGCCGATCACGGCGGGCAGCACCGTCGGCTGCCTGGCCACCTCGATGCCGGTGGACAACATCCACAAGCTGAAGGCCGCCGCCGAGCTGCTGGCGGCGCGGGCGGCGCCGCTGATGCTGGCGATGGCGGTCTGACCGCACGGCAGTCCGCCCCGTGTAGAGCCCCGTCGGGATCCGGCGGGGCTCGCGCGTTTCCCGGGGTGTTCCGCGGTGCACATCACTTATTAGACTCGATGTCGATAAGGGTCGCCGAAACCCTTGTCCGCACAGCTACCCGCGAGTACGTTTCCCTGAGCCGAGCCGCCTCCCCCAGGTCAGGAGCGCCTGCCATGCCCCGCCCCACCCCCGTCCCCGCCCTCGCCGCCCCCGCCGCGCGCGTCCACGACAGCCTCGTCCTGGAGCCCCGGGACGTCCGCTTCGACTGGGCCGGGCTGCCGCTGCACTGGGTCCCGGACGAGCCGATGGCCACCCACATCCTCAACGTGCTGCACCTGCTGCTCCCCGAGGGCGAACGCTGGTTCGTCAAGGTGTTCAAGGAAGCGCTGCCGCTCGTGCGGGACGAGCAACTGCGCGAGGAGGTGCTCGGCTTCATCGGGCAGGAGGCCATCCACGCCGAGGCCCACCAGGAGGTCCTCGACCACCTCCTCGGCCAGGGGCTCGACCCCCGGCCCTACGTCCGGCAGGTCGCCTGGGTCTTCCAGCGCGTGCTCGGCGAGCGGCCCGGACTGTCCCCCGCCCGGCAGCGCGAAGCGCTCATCGAGCGGGTCGCCGCAATCGCGGCGATCGAGCACTACACCGCCTTCCTCGGCAACTGGATCCTCGACTCCCCGGGGCTGGACCGCGCCCAGGCCGACCCGACGATGCTCGACCTGCTGCGCTGGCACGGCGCCGAGGAGGTCGAGCACCGCAGCGTGGCCTTCGACCTGCTGGTCCACCTGGACCCGGGGTACGTGCGCCGGGTCCGCACCATGGCGGTCGCCGGCCCGCTCCTGGTCCATCTCTGGGTGCGCGGGGTGCGGCTCCTGCTGGCCGCGGACCCGACGCTGGACGGGCGGCTGCGCCCGAGCTGGCGCGAGGCCTACCGGATCACCAGGCGCGGCCTGCTGCCCGACCCGGTCAAGTCGATCCGCTCCGGCCTGCGGTACCTCAAGCCCGGCTACCACCCGACCCTGGAAGGCTCCTCCAGCCAGGCCCTCGGCTACCTCGCCACCTCCCCGGCCGCCCGCGCCGCCGCCGGGACCGGCTGACGGGCGGCAGCGGACGGCTCTCAGGTGACAGCCGACAAGTAACAGCCGACAAGTAACAGATGACAGGTTTCAGACGACGTCATCTGTCATCTGTTACTTGTCGACTGTCATCTGAAACCTGTCACCCGAACCCCGATCGCCTGCAGCCGGACCCGCCACCCGTCGCCGGCCACCCTCCCCCGACGCCAAGGAGCGCGGATGGACCTGCTCACCCCGCCCCCCGACCTCTACGGACGCCCCCGCGCGGACCGCTTCCTGCGCCGCCTCACCGCCTTCCAGGACCGCTACGTGCAGGCCCTCGGCGGCCCGTTGCTGCGCCGAAACCCCCGCCGCCCGCTCAGCCGCCCCACCCCGCCGCTGCAGCTGGTCGTCACCGCCCGCCGCCGACTCGCCCCCGACGTCGTCGAGTTGAAGCTCACCGACCCCTCGGGCGGCCCGCTCCCGCCCTGGCAGCCCGGCGCCCACCTGCGCCTCCACCTGCCCTCCGGCCGCGAGCGCCACTACTCCCTCAGCGGCGACCCGGCCGACCGCGCCGCCTACCGCATCGCCGTCCGGCGGCTGCCCGGTGGCGGCGGCGGGTCCGTCGAGGTCCACGACACCCTGCACCCCGGCGCCCGCCTCACCGCCCGCCGCCCGCGCAACGGCTTCGCCTTCTGCGCCGAGCCCGCCGTCCTCCTGCTGGCCGGCGGCATCGGTATCACCCCGCTGCTCCCGATGGCCCGCGAGGCGCAGCGGCACGGGCTGGACTGGCGCCTGGTGCACGTCGGCCGCAGTGCCGACACCCTCCCGTACACCGAGGAGCTGCGCGCCCTCGACCCGTACCGGGTGGTGCTGCGCACCGACGACGAGCACGGCGGCGTCCCCACCGGCGCCGAGCTGCTCGCCCACGCCCCGCGCGACGCCGCCGTCTACTGCTGCGGGCCGGCCCCGATGCTCACCGCCGTGCAGCGGGCGCTGGACGGCGGTCCGGCCGGGTCCGGCGGGCCGGCCGCCGCCCTGCACTTCGAGCGCTTCGGCGCCGCCCCGATCACCGGCGGCGCGCCCTTCGCCGTCCGCCTCGGCGGCGACGGACCGACCCTCGACGTCCCCGCCGACCGGTCCGCCCTGGACGTGCTGCGCGAGGCCCGCCCGGACCTCCCGTACTCCTGCCGCCAGGGCTTCTGCGGCACCTGCGAGGTCCGTCTGCTGGCCGGCTCGCCCGATCACCGCGACCGCCGTCTCACGCCCGAGCAGCGTGCCACCGGTGCCCTGCTGCCCTGCGTCTCCCGGGCCGCCGAGGGTGAGACCCTCGTGCTCGACCTCTAGAAGGAGTCCCCGCCATGGCGAAAGCGACCCCCGCCTTCCGCTACACCGAGCGCGACCTCGACCGTTTCCGCGAGACCCAGCAACTCGCCTACGACTGCGCCGAGCAGGTCGCCGCCTGGATCGAACCCGGCGTCACCGAACGGCAGGCCACCGCCGAGCTGCGCCGCCGCCTGGTCGCCGCCGGGGTGCAGGACTTCTTCCACGTCCCCTTCGCCTGGTTCGGCGACCGCACGGCGTTCCGGCACTTCCACACCCCGCTGCAGTTCTTCGCCGGCAACCGCCGTCTGGAGGAGGGCATGCCGTACGTCCTGGACTGCGCGCCCGTCGTGGACGGCTACACCGCCGACATCGGTTACGGCGGCAAGGTGGGCGAGAACCGGATCTGGGACCGGCTCGCCGCCGACCTGAAGGTCTACCGCGAGCTGATCCTCGCCGAGGTCCGGGCCCGCAAGCCGCTCGACCAGGTGTACGCGGCCGTGGACGCGCAGCTCGCCGCGCACGGCTACGACAACCGCCACCAGGTCTACCCGGGCCGGGTGATCGGCCACCGGGTCACCCGCACGGTGACCCGCGGTCCGGCCGGGGTGAACGTCTTCGGCTTCGGTGTGCGCACCCTGCAGACCCTCGGCCGTGAGCTCGTCTCCGAGCGCCTGCACGGCCGTTCACCGCTCTGGGCGGACGGCCGGTCGTCCCGGCACGCGCCCACCCCGGGGCTGTGGGCGGTCGAGCCGCACATCGGATTCCGCGGCGTGGGTATCAAGTTCGAGGAACTGCTGGTGGTCACCGAGGACGACGCCTACTGGCTCGACGACGACCTGCCCCACGTCCGCCGCTGGACCGGGACCGCCGAGCGGCGCGCCGCCGAGCAGCCCACGGCCGCCGACCAGTGCACCGCCGACCAGTGCACCGCCACCGAGCCGACTGCCGAGCCGACCGCCCTGGAGGCCACCCGATGACGACCCCGACCCGCCGCCGGACCGTCCACTCCGGCGGTCTGCCGCTCGCCGTCTTCGAGCAGGGCGACCCGGACGCCCCCACCGTCCTCCTCGTCCACGGCTACCCCGACACCCACACCGTCTGGGACGACATCGCCGCCGACCTGGCCCGCGACCACCACGTGGTCCGCTACGACGTGCGCGGCGCCGGCGAGTCCGGCGTCCCCGCGGACCGCGCCGGCTACCGGCTGGAGCGGCTGGCCGAGGACCTGTTCGCGGTCGCCGACGCGGTCAGCCCGGACCGCCCGGTCCACCTGGTCGCCCACGACTGGGGCTCGGTCCAGTCCTGGGAGGCCGTCACCGCCCCCGGCGCCGGGCGCCGGATCGCCTCGTACACCACGATGTCCGGCCCCAGCCTCGACCACATGGGGTTCTGGCTGCGCCACCGGCTGCGCCGCCCCACTCCCCGCCACCTGAAGCAGCTGCTGCACCAGGGCCTGCACTCCTGGTACATCACCGCCTTCCACCTGCCCTACCTCGCTCCCGGCGTCTGGCGCCTCGGCCTCGCCCGGGCCTGGCCGCGGGTGCTGCGCGACCTGGAGCACGTCGCCCCGCGGGCGGACCACCCGCAGCCCAGCCTGCGCCGCGATGCGGTCCGCGGCATCGAGCTGTACCGGGCCAACTTCCGCCCCACCATGGGAAGTCCGCGTGAGCGACCGACCGAGGTGCCGGTCCAGCTGATCACCCTCACCCGGGACCGCTACGTCGGCACCTACCTCTCCGACGGCCTGGAGCGCTGGGTGCCCGACCTGACCCGCAGGACGCTGCACGCCGGCCACTGGTCGGCGCTGCTGGAGAGGGGAGCCATCGTGGCCGGCATGGTCCGCGAGTTCACCGCCCGCAACGAGCCCGGGGCCGAGGGTGGTTCCGCGCAGGACCGGCCCGCGCTGGACGACGGCCGGCTGGTGGTCGTCACCGGCGGCGGCAGCGGCATCGGACGGGCCACCGCGCTCGCCTTCGCCGAGGAGGGGGCCCGGGTCGTCGTCTGCGACCTCGACCTCGCGGCCGCCGAGCGGACCGCCGAACTCGCCTCGCTGATCGGCCCGTCGGCGCACGCCTACCGGGTGGACGTCTCCGACGGCGCGGCGGTGGAGGCCTTCGCGCAGACCGTCGCCGCCGAGCACGGGGTGCCCGACGTGGTGGTCAACAACGCGGGCATCGGCCACTCCGGGACCTTCCTGCAGACCACCGAGAAGGAGTGGCAGCGGGTCCTGGACGTCAACCTCTGGGGCGTGATCCACGGCTGCCGCGCCTTCGGCACGCTGATGGCCGACCGCGGCCAGGGCGGCCACATCGTCAACGTCTCCTCGGCCGCCGCCTACCTGCCCTCCAAGGCGCTCACCGCCTACGCCACCAGCAAGGCCGCGGTGTTCATGCTCTCCGACTGCCTGCGCGCCGAGTTCGTCGGCCACGGCATCGGCGTCTCCACCATCTGCCCGGGGATCGTCAACACCAACATCACCCGCACCTCCACCTTCTCCGCCACCACCGCCGACGAGCAGGCCGCCAAGCAGGCCCGCGCCGCCAAGCTCTACGCCCGCCGCGGCTTCCCCCCGGAGAAGGTCGCCGCCGCGATCCTCGGCGCCGTCCGCACCGGCAGGCCCGTCGTCCCGGTCACCCCCGAGGCCAAGGTCGCCCGCTTCCTCTCCCGCCTCAGCCCCGGCGTGCTCCGCCTCGCCGCCCGCCTCAACGTCACCTGACCGGGTGAACGTCACCGGAACGGACCAGCGGGGCCTGTGATATCAGCTGCGCTTGATTTCGATATCGCAGTCCCCGCTCCGTTCCGGGAGGTCGACCATGGCCCGTACCGTGACAGACGTCAATGACGAGCTGCTCGCCGAGGCTGCCGAGATCCTCGGTACCACCACGAAGGTCGCGACCGTGAACAGGGCCCTTGAGGAGCTTGTGAAGCGCCGAAAGCGCGAAGCCTTCATGGCCTGGCTCGCCGAGGGCGGGCTGCCGGATCTCACCGGGCCGGTGGGAAAAGGGTGAGTGACCGCTTCCTGACCGACAAATCGGCCTTCGCCCGCTTCTCCAAGCCGGAGGTCAGGTCGGTGCTCAAGCCGCTGATCATCAGGGGAGTGGTCGCGGTCTGCGGTGCTGTCGAGCTTGAGATCATGCACAGCGCCCGGTCCAAGGGCGACGCTCTTCAGATCCGAGAGGGGTTGAGCGGCTTCGACTGGCTGCCCACACCCGACGAGGTGTGGGACCGGGCCATCGAGGTGCAGGCGCTCCTCACGGCCGAGGGCAACCGGCGGGCGCTCTCCGTGCCGGACCTCGTCATCGCGGCGACCGCCGAGCGGCACGGTGTCACCGTGCTCCACTACGACGGCGACTACGACATGATCGCCGCCGTCACCGGTCAGCCGACGGAATGGGTCGTTCCGCCCGGCACCGCGGACTGAACACCGCCCGCGGCCCCGTCCGGGGCCTGGGAGAGCATCGAGGTCCATGGAGATGACAACTGCTCTGTGGTCCTTCGCCCTCGTCGTGGGGCTGCTCACCCTGACGCCCGGTCTGGACACGGCCCTGGTCCTGCGGACGTCCGCGCTGGCCGGGAGGCGCCAGGCCTGGGGGGTCGTGCTCGGGATCCAGACCGGCACGCTGATCTGGGGGACGCTCACCTCCGCGGGGGTGACGGCGCTGCTGACCGCCTCGCAGGTGGCCTACGAGGTCCTGCGCTGGGCGGGCGCCGCCTACCTGGTGTGGATGGGCATCGGGATGCTGCGCGACCGGGGCGCCCCGGCGGCGGCCGAGGAGGAGCCGCAGGTCGGCGGGTTCCGGTACGGCTGGCGGCGGGGCACGCTGACCAACCTGCTGAACCCCAAGGTCGGGGTCTTCTACGTCGCGGTGCTGCCGCAGTTCATTCCGGCGGGCGTCCCGCACTTCGCCGCCGGCGTGGCACTGACCTGCGTCCACGTCGTCGAGGGCCTGCTCTGGTCGACGGTCCTGGTGGGCTTCGCCCGGGTGCTGCGCGGCTGGCTGCGCCGGCCGGCCGCGCGCAGGCTGATGGACCGGGTGACCGGCGCGGTCGTGGTGGGCTTCGGCGTGAAGCTGGCGGTGGGCGACTGACCGGGCCACTGACCGGGCCACTGACCGGGCCAATGACCGGGCCAATGACCGGGCCAATGACCGGGCCGCTGAGCGGGTGGCCGGTCAGGCGGACTGGCGGGCGAGCCGGGACAGCCCCTCCTGCAGTTCCTCGGCGTTCATGCAGACGTGCAGCTGGACGTCGGCGTTGAACCGGAGCCAGAACGGCTCGCAGGCGGTGACGACGGAGGCCTCGTCCCGGACGTCCAGGGCGAAGAGCATGGTCCGACGGCCGTTGCGGGCGAAGAAGTAGGCCGCCTCCGGCTTGAGTTGGCTCATGACCCCTTCCAGGGTCGGACCGACCGTGCCGTCCGCGATGAGCTTGTTGGAGGCTTCGGTGTCGAGGGTGACTTCCAGCAGGGCGCGCATGGTCCCCGCTCCTTTCCCGGGCTCGGGACGAGTCCGCACGTCCAGCGTCCCGCTGCCCCGGTGGCCGTGCAACGGCACGCTCAGGCGGCGTGGGTCCGCGACGGCCTCGACTGCGCCGCGGCGGTCTCCCGGTCGCCCTCCGCCGCCGGCGACACGTCGTGGTGGATCGGCCCGTCGCCGGCGCTCAGCGGCAGGCAGCTGCCGCCGCGCCGGTGGGCGATGATCTCGGCGGCGACCGAGACGGCCGTCTCCTCCGGGGTGCGCGCGCCCAGGTCGAGGCCGATGGGGGAGCGCAGCCGGGCGAGTTCGGCGCCGGTGAGGCCGGCCTCGCGCAGCTTCGTCAGACGGTCCCGGTGGGTGCGGCGCGAGCCCATCGCGCCGACGTAGCCGACCGGCAGCCGCAGGGCGCGTTCCAGCAGCGGGATGTCGAACTTGGCGTCGTGGGTGAGCACGCAGAGCACGGTGCGCCCGTCGATCCGGCCGAGCTGGGAGTCCAGGTAGCGGTGCGGCCAGTCGACCACGACCTCGTCGGCCTCCGGGAAGCGGCGGGCGGTGGCGAAGACGGGCCGGGCGTCGCAGACGGTGACGTGGTAGCCGAGGAACCTGCCGATCCGCACCACCGCGGCGGCGAAGTCGATCGCGCCGAACACCAGCATCCGCGGCGCGGGCACGTAGGACTCGACGAAGCAGGTGACGGTGCCCTGCTCGTGTTCGTCGCAGGGGCGGCCGTCGAGGCCGAGGACGATCCGGCCGGTGCGTCCGGCGTCCAGCATGGCCCGGGCCTCCGCGACGATCGCCCGTTCCAGGGCGCCGACGGTGGACGGCCCGACGGACAGTGCTCCGGTGACGCCGTCGGCGGTGACCGCGAGGGTGGCGCCGACCAGTCCGCCGGGCCCGGCGATCACCCGCACCAGTGCCACCGGTGTGCCGGCGGCGATGTGCGCGATCCCGGTGTCCAGGCCGGTGTCGGCCCCGGGCACGACCGGCTGGACGAACACGTCGAGGACTCCGCCGCAGGTCAGCCCGACCGCGAAGGCGTCCTCGTCGCTGTACCCGAAGCGTTCCAGCACCGGTTCGCCGCTCTCGATCGCGGCCTGGCACAGCTCGTACACCGCGCCCTCGACGCAGCCGCCGGAGACGCTGCCGACCGCCTCCCCGTCCGCATCGACGGCCAGGGCCGCGCCCGGGTCGCGCGGCGCGCTGCCGGAGACCCCGACGACGGTGGCCACGGCGAAGGCGCGCCCGGCCGCGTGCCAGGCCTGCAGCTGCTCGGCGATGTCCTGCATGGCGGTGGCTCCTTACACGGTTTCGACAGTAGCGGGGACGCCGCCGTACGGGAAACGATCCCGTACGGCGGCGGTGTCGCAGGAGTGGTGCGGCCCGGCCGCGGTGCCGGGAGCGGTGCCGCCCGGCCGCCGTGCCCGACGACCGGGCCACGACGATCGGTGACCGGGCCGCCGGCGGCGGGCCAGGCCCTGTCCGGCCCTAGTGCACGCCGAGCCAGGACTTGATCGGCGTGATCGCGAAGTACAGCACGAACACCCCGGTGAGGATCCACATCAGCACGCCGGGCTCGCGCCGGCGCCCGACCCCGGCCTTGATGACCGTGTACGAGATGACGCCGGCCGCGACGCCTGCGGTGATGCTGTACGTGAACGGCATCAGCGCGCAGGTGAGGAAGGCCGGGATGGCCACCTCGCGGTCGGACCAGTCGATGTGCCGGGCCTGGCTCATCATCATCGAGCCGATCACGACCAGGGCGGCGGAGGCCACCTCGACCGGGACGACGCCGGCGATCGGCGAGAAGAACAGCATCAGGGCGAACAGTCCGCCGGTGACGGCGGAGGCGAGCCCGGTGCGGGCGCCGTCGCCGACGCCAGTGGCCGACTCGACGAAGACGGTCTGGCCGGAGGCGCCCGCCAGTCCGCCGACCGCGCCGCCGGCGCCGTCGATGAACAGCGCCTTGGAGAGGCCGGGCATCCGGCCCTGCCTGTCGGCGAGTCCGGCTTCGGTGCCGACGCCGATGATGGTGGCCATCGCGTCGAAGAAGCCGGCCAGCACCAGGGTGAAGACCGCGACCGAGGCGCTGATCGCGCCCATGCCCTTGCCCCCGAAGGCGCCGAACAGGTCGACGTGGCCGAACAGGCTGAAGTCGGGGGCGGAGACGGGGCTGCCGGGCCACACCGGGACGGAGTTCTTCCAGGCGGTGGCGGGCACGTTCGCGGCCTTGTTGACGATCACGGCGAGCACGGTGCCGCCGGCGATGCCGATCAGGATCGCGCCGCGGACGCCGCGGGCCATCAGTACGAAGATCGAGAGCAGGGTGACGCAGAAGACCAGGACCGGCCAGCCGGCCAGCTCACCGGAGGGGCCGAGGGACAGCGGGGTGGGGCCGCCGGTGTGCATGAACCCGGCCTTGTAGAGGCCGATCACGGTGACGAACAGGCCGATGCCGATGGTGATGGCGTGCTTGAGCGGCAGTGGGATGCCGTTCATGATCTTCTCGCGCAGTCCGGAGACCACCAGCAGCACGATCAGCAGGCCGTAGATCACGCACAGGCCCATGGCCTGCGCCCAGGTGGTGTGCGGGACGACCAGGGCGGAGACCGCGCCGGAGACCGAGAGGCCGGCGGCGAGGGCGAGCGGGACGTTGCCGACCACGCCCATCAGGATGGTGGTGACCGCTGCCGCCAGGGCGGTGGCAGTGGTCAGCGCGGCGTGGTCCAGCTTGACGCCGGTGACGTCCGCGCCGCTCAGGATGAGCGGGTTGAGCAGGATGATGTACGCCATCGCCATGAAGGTGGTGAGACCACCGCGCAGCTCGTTGGCGAGCGTCGAGCCCCGGGCCGAGATCTTGAAGTAGGCGTCCAGGGCGCCGTTCGGACGTGGTTCCGGGGCCGACGGGTGGCTGTCGTCCTCGGTGGGTCTGACTTCGGTGGTGCCGGGCTCCGTGGGGATCCTGGGCATGTCCACTCCCAAGTGTCAAAGGGGGTTGGGGTGGGCGAGCCGACCTGACTGCCGGTCAACGAAGCGGCGTAGGGGGACGTATCGACTCACTGGGGCACTCGGAAGGGGGCGAGTGCCCGGCGGTGCAATCGCGGGTGGTGCGGTGGTGCGCACCGCTGCGTGACCCCGGCGTGGGAATGGGCAGCGGGTGTGGGGTGGTGCCCCCGGGGCGGCGGGGAAGACTGTCGCCGCCCCGGGGAAGCGTGAACGGCCGGGATCAGCCGGGCTGTTCGGTGGTGAGGTGCTCCGGCCGGACCGGGATCCGGTTGAGTGCGAGACCGGTGGCGTTGCGGATGGCGGCCACGATCGACGGCGTCGCGGAGACGGTAGGAGCCTCGCCGACCCCGCGCAGCCCGTACGGCGCGTGGGGGTCGGGCAGTTCGAGGATCTCCACCGGGATCGGCGGAGTGTCCAGGATGGTGGGGATCAGGTAGTCGGTGAAGGAGGCGTTGCGGACCTTGCCGTCCCGCACGATGATCTCCTCCATCACCGCGAGGCCGAGCGCCTGGGTGCAGCCGCCCTGGATCTGGCCGACCACGGAGAGCGGGTTGAGCGCCTTGCCGACGTCCTGGACGGCGGTGAGCTCCACCACCTTGACCAGGCCCAGCTCCACGTCCACGTCCACCACCGCGCGGTTGGCGCAGAAGGTGTACTGGACGTGGCCGAAGCCCTGGCCGGTCTCCTTGTCGAAGGGCTGGGTGGGCCGGTGGTGGTGCTCGCGGGTGAGGTCGATGGCCTCGTCCCCGAGCAGGTCCACCATGGAGACCAGCACGCCGGCGCTCTCGGAGACGACCTTGCCGCCGGCCAGCGCGATGTCCTTGTGGGCCCAGCCGTAGCGCCGGCGGCCCTTCTCGATCAGCTCCCGCCGGACGGCCTCGGCGGCCAGCTTCACGGCGCCGCCGGTCATGTACGTCTGGCGCGAAGCGGAGGTCGAACCGGCCGACCCCACCTCGGTGTTGGCGGGGTGGATGGTGACCTGCTCGACGCCCAGCTCGGTGCGGGCGATCTGGGCGTGCACGGTGACGCCGCCCTGGCCGACCTCGGCCATCGCGGTGTGCACCATGGCGACCGGCTCGCCGCCGATGACCTCCAGCCGCACCCGGGCGGTGGAGTAGTCGTCGAAGCCTTCGGAGAAGCCGACGTTCTTGATGCCGACCGAGTAGCCGACGCCGCGGACGATCCCCTCGCCGTGCGAGGTGTTGGACAGCGCGCCGGGAACCTGGCGCACGTCCAGGTGCTCGGTGTCCAGCGGCGGCGGCAGCGGCATGTCCTTGACGCGGCGCAGCAGTTCGGCGACCGGGGCCGGCGAGTCGATCCGCTGGCCGGTGGGCATGACGTCGCCCTCCGACATCGCGTTCAGCTGCCGCAACTCCACTGGGTCCATGCCCAGTTCGACCGCCAGCTTGTCCATCTGCGACTCGTAGCCGAACGCGGCCTGCACCGCGCCGAAGCCGCGCATCGCGCCGCAGGACGGGTTGTTGCTGTAGAGCGCGATGGCGTGCATCCCGACGTTCGGGATCACGTACGGGCCGTGCCCGAGCGAGGCGGCGTTGCCGACCACGGCGGGCGAGGCGGAGGCGTACGCGCCCCCGTCCAGCACGATCCGGCAGTCGGCGAAGACCAGCTTGCCGTCGCGGGTGGCGCCGTGCTCGTAGTGCATCTTCGCCGGGTGGCGGTGCACGTGGCCGTAGAAGGACTCGTCCCGGGAGTAGACGATCTTGACCGGCTTGCCGGTGTGCTGGGCCAGCAGGCAGGCGTGGATCTGCATCGAGATGTCCTCGCGGCCGCCGAAGGCGCCGCCGACGCCGGCCAGGGTGAGCCGGACCTTCTCCTCGGGCAGGTCGAGCACCGGGGCCATCTGCTCGCGGTCCACGTGCAGCCACTGGGTGGCGATGTAGAGGTCGATGCCGCCGTCCTCGGCGGGCACGGCCAGGCCGGACTCGGGGCCGAGGAAGGCCTGGTCCTGCATGCCGACCTCGTAGTCGCCGCTGACGATGACGTCCGCCAGTGCCCGCACCTCGTCGGTCACGCCGAGGCCGGAGACCAGCTTCTGCTCGTGGCAGATGTTGCCGTACGCGTGCGACTTGTACTCGTGCGGCTCGTGGACGTAGCCGTGGGTCTCCGGGTCGAGGCACTGCTCCTCGGTGACGATCGGGGTGAGCACCTCGTACTCGACCGCGATCTTCTTCACCGCGCGGCGGGCCGTCTCCGGGTGGTCGGCGGCGACCAGCGCGATCGCCTCGCCGTGGTACCGGATCTTGTCGATGGCCAGGGCCGGCTGGTCCTGGATCTCCAGGCCGTAGTACTTCGAGCCGGGGATGTCCTCGTGCGTCAGCACCGCGTACACGCCGGGCACCTTGAGCGCCTCGGAGATGTCCACCGAGAGGATGTCGGCGCGGGGGTGCGGCGAGCGCAGCGCCATGCCCCACAGCATGTCCTCGTGCCACATGTCCGAGGAGTAGGCGAACTCGCCCCTGACCTTCAGGTTGCCGTCCGGGCGCAGCGGCGAGCCGCCGATGCCGTCCTTGGACGCCTGGTTGATGTTCTGCAGGTTCTTCTGGCCCTGGATCGTCCGGGTGCTCATTCCGTCACGGCCTTTCCGGAGCACTTGCGGGCCGAGGCGAGCCGCACCGCGTCCATGATCTTCTCGTAGCCGGTGCAGCGGCACAGGTTGCCGGACAGCGCCTCGCGGATGTCGTTGTCGCTCGGCTGGGCGTCCTGCTCCAGCAGGGCGTCGGTCTGCACCAGCAGGCCGGGGGTGCAGAAGCCGCACTGGACGGCCCCGGCGTCGATGAACGCCTGCTGGACCAGGCCCAGTTCGCCGCTCTCCTCGCTCAGCCCCTCGACCGTGCGGACCTCGCGGTCCTGCACCTGGCCGGCCGCGACCAGGCAGGAGCAGACCGGGACGCCGTCCAGGTAGACGGTGCAGGAGCCGCACTCGCCCTGCTCGCAGGCGTTCTTCGAACCTGGCAGGCCGACCCGCTCGCGCAGGACGTAGAGCAGGCTCTCGCCCTCCCACACGTCGTCGGCCTCGACCTGCTTGCCGTTGGCGGTGAAAGTGACTCTCATGCCGCGCTCCTGATCTGCTTGCCGTAGTCGTTCCAACACCAGGTGAGGGTGCGGCGGGCCATCACGGCCAGGGAGTGGCGCCGGTAGTCGGCGGTGCCCCGGACGTCGTCGATCGGCGAGGCCGCGGCCTTCACCAGCTCGCCGAACCGCTGGATCACCTCGGTGCCCAGCAGGTCGCCGGACTCCCAGAGCCCGCGCTCGGCGAGCACGCCCTGTAGGTACTCCTCGGCCTCGACGGCGCGGCGCGGGGTGGGGGCGGCCGACCCGATGCCGGTCCCGACGGTTCCGTTCTTCGGGTGGAGGGCGAAGCCGAACGCGCAGACCGCGATCACCATGGCGTTGCGGGTGCCGATCTTCGAGAACTGCTGCGGGCCGTCCGCCACCGGGATGTGCACCGCCCGGATCAGCTCGTCGGCCTCCAGGCTGTTGCGCTTCACGCCGACGTAGAAGTCGTCGATCGGGATCATCCGGGTGCCGCGCACCGAGGCCGCCTCGACGAACACGTCCCGCCCGGCCGCCAGCAGCGCGGGGTGCGCGTCACCGGCCGGGGAGGCGCCACCGAGGTTGCCGCCGACGCCGCCGCGGTTGCGGATCTGCGGCGAGCCGACGGTGTGGGCCGCCAGGGCGAGACCGGGCAGCGGCCCGGACAGCTCGTCGATGATCCGGGTGTACGGGACCGAGGCGCCGAGCTGCACGACGCTGCCGTCGTCGGACCATTCGGTGAGCTCGGTGATGCGGTTCAGATCGAGAATCGCGGATGGCCGGTGCACGTCGAAGTTCATCTCGACCATGACGTCCGTACCGCCCGAGATGGGCAGTGCGGTCGGGTTCTCAGCCTTCGCCGCGAGTGCCTCGTCCCAGGTGGCGGGCCGAAGGAACTCCATGCGGGTGTCTCCTCAAGTCGTCGCCCGCCGGGTGTCCGGCGGCGTGTCGCCCAGTGAACCCCTGTGACGCGGCCCACTGGCAGTCACTGATGGCATGAAGCCCCGGCTGTGGTCCCGCCCGGCATCCTGTACGTTCCTCTAAGGAGCAGAATCTCGCAGCCCAGGTGTTCGCCGAGTGCTACCTACGACCGTAATCCGGCCGTGACGGACGGGCTACGGGCCCGTGACCCGGACGCCCGCTGGTACGTAACACCGAGCACGGATGTTCGGGCACACTGTGACCCCCGGACCGAAGGGCCGGCCACCCGTCCCCCCCTCGATCTCCCTCCCGATCACCCCCACGATCGCCCCGATCCCGCCCCAAAGGAGTCCGCGGATGCGTGTCCGTGACCTGCTCGCCCCCGGCGCCCCGCGACTGCGCCTGCTCGCGGCCGAGGAAGAGCTGGACCGGCAGGTCAGCGGCGTGATGACGACGGACCTGCAGGACCCCGGCCGCTACCTGCACGGCGGCGAGCTCGTGCTCACCGGCATGCTCTGGCGCACCGTCCCGGCCGACTCCGAGCGCTTCGTGCGGACCATCGCGGCGGGCGGCGCGGTGGCCCTCGCGGCCGGCGAGGCCGAGGTCGGCCCGGTGCCCGACGACCTGGTCGAGGCCTGCCGCCGGCACCGGATGCCGCTGCTCGCCGTGCCCGACGACATCGCCTTCGGCACCGTCACCGAGTTCATCGGCCGCCAGGTCTCCGCCGACCGCGCCGCCGACCTCGCCGCCCTGGTCGACCGGCACCGGCTGCTGGTCTCGGCGGCCGGCGGCGGCGGGCTGGACGCCGTCCTCGACCTGCTCGGCGGCGACCTCGACCTGGACTGCTGGGTGCTCGCCCCCACCGGCGCGGTGATCGCCGGCCCCGCCGACCGGCTCTCCGCCGAGGACCGCGACCAGCTGGTCCGCGCCCACCTCTCCGCCCAGCGTCAGCGCCGCCGCCCCCCGCACCGGGCCCGCCTGGCCGGCGGCTCCTACTCGCTGCTGCCCGCCGCCGCCTCCGCCGAGCACGAGGGCCCGCAGTCCGCCACTCCGCTGGCCGACTGGATGCTCGCGGTGGCCGGCGACATCACCGAGTGGACCACCAAACGCCAGCAACTCGCCGAGAACCTGGCCCGCCTGGTCGCCGCCGAGCGCCACCGCCGGGACGAGGGCCGCCGGCTGCGCCGCCGCCTCGCCGACGAGGTGCTCGCCCTGCTGCGCCGCGACGCCGACCCGGCCGAGATCAGCCGCACTCTGTACGCCTCCTCGGCGATGGCCGCCCGCTACGAGAACCCCGAGCCCAAGTCCCGGGCCGAGGACGACTCCTGGCTGGTGCTCAGCGCCGAGGGCACCGGCCTGCCCGAGGGCACCGTGCGGGCCGTCCTGGAGGAGGCGCTCGGCGGCACCTCCGACCGCGCCCTGGTCGCCGGGACGGGCACCGGTGCCGTCGTGGTGCTGCCGGCCCTGGACGGTCCGGTGCCCGCCGACACCGTGCGGGACCTGCTCGCGCCGCTGGAGGCCGGGCTCGGCTCCGAGGGCCGGATCACCCTGGGCGTCTCCGCGCCCGCCTCCGAGGCCGGCGGCCTGCGCGGCGCCCTGGAGGAGGCCCGGCACGCCCGCCGGATCGCCGCCTCCCGGGTCGGCCGGGTCTGCGTCGCGGGGCCCGAGGAGCTCGCCTCGCACGTCCTGCTGCTGGCTGCCGTCCCGGACGAGGTGCGCCGCGCCTTCCGCAGCCGGTTGCTGGACAAGGTGATCGCGTACGACATCGAGCACCAGGCGGACCTGGTCCGCACCCTGGAGGCCTTCCTGCGCTCGGACGGCTCCTGGACCCGCTGCGCCGGGCAGCTGCACGTCCACGTGAACACCCTGCGGTACCGGATCGGCCGGATCGAGGAGCTGACCGGGCGTGACCTGTCCCGGCTGGAGGACCGGGTGGACTTCTACCTGGCGCTGGAGCTGGCCTGACGGATCATCCGGCACGCACGAGGGCCCGCCGCGATCGGTGTCGCGGCGGGCCCTCGTGCGTGCGGTGGTGCGGTGGTCCCGTTACTGGGCGGGGATGATCGAGGTCAGCCAGGTGAAGGCGCCCGGCACCATCTTCTTCCACTGCTCGGTGGTGTGCGGGCCGGTGCCCTCCTCCACCTGGACGGTGGTCGGGGCCTTGGCGGCGGCGCGGATCGCCTCGCCGTCCTCGTAGCCGTCGCCCTTGGAGGCGCTGATCAGCATGGCGACCTTCGGCGGCTGCTGGGCGGCCTTGAGGATGTTGACCGGGTTGTTGGCCTCGCGCAGCTTCGGGTCCTTGCCGACCAGCGAGTCCTTCTCGTTCGCCGGGTCGTTGTAGCCGGACATGGCGATGGCGGCCCGGTAGCGGTTGGGGTGGGCCAGCGACAGCTTGGCCGCGCAGTGCGCGCCGGCTGAGTAGCCGGCGATCGCCCAGCGGTCCGCGGACGGGTCGGCGCGGAAGTTGTCCAGCACCATCTGCGGGACGTCGCGGGTGATCCAGGCGTCGGCGTTGATCTTGCCGGAGATGTCGGTGCAGCCGGCGTCCTGGCTGTTGCCGAGCAGCACGGTGCGGGGCGAGACCAGGATGAACGGCGCGACCTTGCCCTGCTGCATCAGCGGCTTGAGCTGCTCGGAGACCTTGAGCGTGCCGTACCAGGTGGAGGAGGAGCCGGGGAAACCGGGGATCAGCTCGACCACGGGGAACTTCTTGTCCTTGTACGCCGGGTCGTTGTACTGCGGCGGCAGCCAGACCAGGACCTCGCCGTCGACGCCGGAGAGCTGACCCTTGAGCTCGGTCTTCTGCACGTCGCCCGGGACCAGCGGGTCGTTCACGCCGCCGAAGCTCTGCTTGACCTTCGGGTGCTCCTTGGCGGCGTCACCGCTCCCGGCGGCCTGGTCCGACGGCGGCACCGGGGGCACCGCCCGGACGTGGTTGCCGGTGCCGAGCAGGTCGTCCCAGTTGCCGTAGATCAGGTTGGCGTTGTTGACCATCACGAAGACCATCAGGACAGCCGTGACCTGGCAGAACATGATCATGACGATCCGGGAGAGGACCTTCACCGGCTGGGGGCCGCCGACCTTCCCCCAGAACAGCAACGCCACGGTGATGGACACCGGCACAAGAAGGACGGTGAGGAGGAAGAATGGCGTACCTGTCAGTTCCATCGCGTTCTCGTATCCGGGTCGCTCGCCGCCCGGGCCCCAGTCGCCCGAACGCGCGTCAATGTCATCAGACGGTCGACGACCGATGATCGGTTGCCGTCCGATTCTGTGCGGAACCTGAGAGGAACATCACTTTCCGGTGATGAACCCCCTTCGGACCGGCGCCTAGTCTGTCACCCGGACGGTGGTCGTCCGGACCAGATGTTCAGCGAACTTCCAGGAAAGGTCCCCCGCGGAACCTTACCTCCCAGGGCGTTCGCGCCGCCGGGCGAGGCGGTGCGAACGCGCAGAACCCGGCCAGGGAGACTATGGGGATGAGCATCACCCGCTTTCGCCCGTCCCCACGCCTCTGGCCCGTGTGCGCCGTCCTGGCCCTCGCGGTCACCGCCGCCGGATGCAGCAGCACCGGAGGCAGACGCGCCGAGGAGGCGCGCGCCAAGGCCGCGGCCGCCGGCGGCAGCGCCGTCACCACCCCGCGCTGGAAGGTCGCCATGGTGACCCACTCCGGTGCGGGCGACGCGTTCTGGGACACCGTGCGCAAGGGTGCCGAGCAGGCCGCCGCCAAGGACAACATCACCTTCCTGTACTCCAACGACGCGCAGACCCAGAACCAGGTCCAGCTCGTCCAGGCCGCCATCGACCAGAAGGTGGACGGCCTGCTGGTCACCCTCGCCAAGGGCGACGCGATGGCCGACGTCCTCGCGAAGGCCAAGGCGGCCGGCATCCCCGTGATCACCATCAACTCGGGCCAGGAGTACTCGCAGAAGTTCGGCGCGCTCACCCACATCGGACAGGACGAGTCCACCGCCGGCCAGGCGGCCGGCACCGAGCTGGCCGCCCGCGGCCGCAGGAACGTGCTCTGCGTCATCCACGAGCAGGGCAACGTCGGCCAGGAACAGCGCTGCTCCGGTGCCCAGGCCAAGTCCGGCGGGTCCTTCCAGGTGCTCTACGTCAACGGCGTCGACATGCCCGACGCCCGCGCCGCGATCTCCGCCAAGCTCCAGGCCGACCCGGCCATCGACACCGTGCTCACCCTCTCCGGCGCGATGGCCGCCACCGGACTGCAGGCCGTCCAGGACGCCCGCCGCTCCGTCGAGTTGGACACCTTCGACCTGGGCCCGCAGGTGGTGGCCGGGCTCAAGTCCGGCAGCGTCGGCTTCGCCGTCGACCAGCAGCCCTACCTGCAGGGCTACGAGGGCGTCGACCTGCTCTGGCTCTACAAGTCCAACCTGGACATGCTCGGCGGCGGCAAGCCGGTCGAGACCGGCCCGCAGATCCTGACCAAGGACAACGCCGACGCGCTCGCCGAGTACGTGGCGAGGGGGACCCGGTGAGCGGTCCGGACCTCCTCGCCCAGGACGGCCTCGCGCAGGACCGCCCGGCGGCCCTGCGGCGGATCCTGGCCCGCCCGGAGCTGGGCTCGCTGATCGCCGCCGTCGCGGTGTTCCTGGTCTTCGCCACCGTCGCCGGGCCGTTCCTGCGGGTCGGCTCGCTGGGCACCGTGCTCTACGCGGCGTCCACCATCGGGATCATGGCGGTGCCGGTCTCGCTGCTGATGATCGGCGGCGAGTTCGACCTCTCGGCCGGCGTGCTGGTCACCACCGCCGCACTGACCTCCTCGATGGTCTCCTACCAGTTCACCGCGGTGACCTGGGTCGGCGTGGTGGTCTCGCTCGCGACCACGCTGGCGATCGGCTGGTTCAACGGCTGGATGCTCGGCCGGACCAGGCTCCCCAGCTTCATCGTCACCCTCGGCACCTTCCTGATGCTGACCGGCGCCAACCTGGGCCTCACCAAGGCGATCTCCGGCACCGTCTCCACCAAGTCGATCGCCGACATGGAGGGCTTCGAGTCCTGCCGCCGGCTGTTCGCCTCCGAGGTCACCATCGGTGGGCTGACGATCAAGGCGACCGTCTGGTGGTGGCTCGGCCTGCTGGTGGTCGGCAGCTGGGTGCTGCTGCGCACCCGCTTCGGCAACTGGATCTTCGCCGTCGGCGGTGACGCGGACGCCGCCCGCGCGGTCGGCGTGCCGGTCGCCCGGACGAAGACCGTGCTCTACCTGGGCGTCGGCTTCGGCGCCTGGGTGCTCGGCCAGCACCTGCTGTTCTCCTTCGACACCGTGCAGTCCGGCGAGGGCGTCGGCAACGAGCTGATCTACATCGTCGCGGCCGTCATCGGCGGCTGCCTGATCACCGGTGGCTACGGCTCGGTGGTCGGCTCCGCGCTCGGCGCGCTGATCTTCGGCATGGCCAGCAAGGGCATCATCTACGCCCAGTGGAACCCGGACTGGTTCAAGTTCTTCCTCGGCGCGATGCTGCTGATGGCCGCCCTGCTGAACGCCTACGTCAAGCGCCGGGCCGAACGGGGGCCGCGATGAGCACCGGAGCCGAGATGAACGACGAACTGCTCTCCCTCGACGGGGTCGGCAAGAGCTACGGCACGGTCCGGGCGCTGCGGGACGTCTCGCTGACCCTGCGGGCCGGCGAGATCAGCTGCGTGCTCGGCGACAACGGGGCCGGCAAGTCCACCCTGATCAAGATCATCGCCGGGCTGCACCGGCACGACGAGGGCACCTACGCCGTCGGCGGCGAGGAGGTCCGCTTCGACTCCCCGCGCCAGGCCCTGGACCGCGGCATCGCCACCGTCTACCAGGACCTCGCCGTCGTTCCGCTGATGCCGGTCTGGCGCAACTTCTTCCTCGGCTCCGAGCGCGGCACGCGCCGCTGGGGCGGGCTGCGCCTGGACGCCGACGGCATGCGCGCCACCACCCGGGCGGCGCTCGCCGAGATGGGCATCGACCTGCACGACGTCGACCGGCCGATCGGCACCCTCTCCGGCGGCCAGCGCCAGTGCGTGGCGATCGCCCGCGCGGTGCACTTCGGCGCCAGGGTGCTCATCCTGGACGAGCCCACCGCCGCGCTCGGCGTCAAGCAGTCCGGGGTGGTGCTGAAGTACGTCACCGCCGCCCGCGACGCCGGCCTCGGGGTCGTGCTGATCACCCACAACCCGCACCACGCGTACCTGGTCGGCGACCACTTCACCCTGCTCAAGCGCGGCCGGATGGCGGGCAGCCACCCCCGCGCCGAGATCAGCCTGGAACAGCTCACCACCGAGATGGCCGGCGGCTCCGACCTCGCCGAACTCTCGCACGAGCTGGCCCGTCCCTCCCTTCCCGACTCCCGTGAGGAGCGTCCGCAGCCGTGACCAGCCCTCAAGGCACCACCCGGCCGCCCGTCCTGCCCACCCTGCTCGGCCTCGGCCCGCGCGCCGAGCGCCGCCGCCGGGCCCTGCCCGCGGGGATACTGCGACTGCCCACCATCGGCGTCGACATCGGCGGCACCAAGGTGGTCGCCGGAGTGGTGGACGGCGAGGGCAAGGTGCTGGAGAAGCTGCGCACCAACACACCGGACAAGAGCAAGAGCCCCAGGGTCGTCGAGGACGTCATCGTCGAGCTGGTGCTGCAGCTCTCCGACCGGCACGACGTCCACGCGGTCGGCATCGGCGCGGCTGGCTGGGTCGACGCCGAACGCTCCCGGGTGCTGTTCGCCCCGCACCTCAACTGGCGCAACGAACCGCTCCAGCAGGCGCTCAGCGAGCGGCTGCGGTTCCCGGTGATCGTGGAGAACGACGCCAACGCGGCCGCCTGGGCCGAGTGGCGCTTCGGCGCCGGGCGAGGCGAGGACCACATGGTGATGCTCACCCTGGGCACCGGCATCGGCGGCGCCGTGGTCCGGGACGGCTACGTCGACCGTGGCAAGTACGGGCTGGCGGGCGAGTTCGGGCACATGCAGGTGCTGCCCGGCGGGCACCGCTGCCCGTGCGGCAACCGCGGCTGCTGGGAGCAGTACTCCTCGGGCAACGCGCTGGTGCGCGACGCGCGCGAGCTGGTCGCCGAGGAGTCCCCGGTGGTGCAGCCGCTGCTGGCGCGGGCGGGCGGGACGGTCGAGGGCATCACCGGCCCGCTGGTCACCGAGGCCGCCCGGGAGGGCGACCCGACCGCCATCGAGCTGCTCTACGAGGTCGGCACCTGGCTGGGCGTCGGCATCGCCAACCTGGCCGCCGGGCTGGACCCGGGCCGCTTCGTCATCGGCGGCGGCGTCTCGGAGGCCGGCGACCTGCTGCTCGGACCGGCCCGGGACACCTTCCGCCGCACCCTCACCGGCCGCGGCTTCCGCCCCGAGGCCGCCATCGTGCACGCCGCCCTCGGCAACGAGGCCGGTCTGGTCGGCGCCGCCGACCTCGCCCGCCAGGTGGCCCGGCGCTTCCGCACCATCAAGCGCCGCCGGGTGGAGCGCAGCGCCCTGTAGGGCGGGAACGGGGGATCACCGGGCGGGCGGCCGTCGGCCGCCCGCCCCGTTCGGTGTCCGCCCTGTCAACTACCCGCCGGTAGCGGCACGGTGTGGTTGTCGGATCATCCCGCCTGTGGAACAACTGAGTTGACGTCGACTCAGGAGGACTCGGATGAGGGCGCTGACCCGCCTGGCACCACCACTGCTGCTCACCACCGCGCTGGTCTGGTCCACCGCACTGCCCGCCGGGGCCGCCGCTCCGCCACCGAAGGCCCCCGAGGCGGTGGGCCGGGGCGGAGCGGTGGCCACCGTCGACGCCGACGCCACCGCCGCCGGGATCGAGGTGCTGCGCAAGGGCGGCAACGCGGTGGACGCGGCGGTCGCCGCCGCGGCCGCCCTCGGGGTCACCGAGCCCTACTCCTCCGGCATCGGCGGCGGCGGGTACTTCGTCTACTACGACCACGCCACCGGCCGGGTGCACACCATCGACGGCCGCGAGACCGCCGGCCGCACCGCCGACGCCGGGCTGTTCCTGGAGGACGGCCGGCCGCTCCCCTTCGCCGACGCCGTCACCAGCGGCCTGTCCGTCGGCGTCCCCGGCACCCCGGCCACCTGGGACGCCGCACTGCGCCAGTGGGGCACCCGCTCGCTCGCCCAGGCCCTCGAACCCGCCGAGCGGATCGCCGACGAGGGCTTCGTCGTCGACGAGACCTTCCGCGGCCAGACCGCCGACAACCAGGCCAGGTTCAAGGACTTCCCGGCCACCGCCGCGCTCTACCTGCCCGGCGGCAAGCCCCCCGAGGTCGGCAGCGTCCTGCGCAACCCGGACCTCGCCGCCACCTACCGGCTGCTCGCCAAGGACGGCGTGAAGGCCTTCTACCGGGGGCAGTTGGCCGAGGACGTGGTCAACACCCTGCAGCACCCGCCGGTCGACCCGGCCTCCGGCCGCACCGCCCGCCCCGGCACGGTGGACACCGCCGACCTCGCCGCCTACCGGGTCCGCGACCAGGAGCCCACCCACGTCACCCACGGCGCCTACGACGTCTACTCGATGGCGCCCTCCAGCTCCGGCGGCACCACCGTCGGCGAGGCGCTCGACATCCTGGAGGACGGCGGCGACGTCTCCGCCTACAGCGGCACGCAGTACTACCACCACTTCCTGGAGGCCTCCCGGATCTCCTTCGCCGACCGCAACCGCTGGGTCGGCGACCCGGCCTCCGTCGACGTCCCCACCCGGCAGCTGCTCTCCGAGCGCTACGCCGCCTCCCGGGCCTGCCTGATCAGCCCCGACCACGCGCTCACCAGCCCGCTCGCCCCCGGCGACCCCCGCCACCCGGCCGACTGCGCCGACACCGGCCAGGCCGTCGCCGAGCCGTACGAGGGCCCCAACACCACCCACCTGACGGTCGCCGACCGCTGGGGCAACGTCGTCTCCTACACGCTCACCATCGAGCAGACCGGCGGCAGCGGCATCACCGTCCCCGGCCGGGGCTTCCTGCTCAACAACGAACTGACCGACTTCGACTTCACCCCGCTCGCCCCCGGCGTCCCCGACCCCAACCTGCCGGGCCCGGGCAAACGGCCGCGCTCCTCGATGTCGCCGACCGTCGTGCTGCGCGACGGCGAGCCCTTCCTCGCCACCGGCAGCCCCGGCGGCGCGACCATCATCACCACCACCCTGCAGGTGCTGCTCGGACGGCTGGACCGCGGCCTGAGCCTGGAGCAGGCCATCGCCGCGCCCCGCGCCAGCCAGCGCAACACCGCCGCGACCCAGGCCGAGCCCGCCTTCCTGGCGCTGCCCGAGCGGGCGGAGCTGGAGGCGCTGGGGCACGCCTTCACGGCCGTGGCCGAGATCGGGGCCGCCACGGGCGTGGAACGGCTGCCGGACGGCCGCTGGGTGGCCGCCGCCGAACCGGTGCGGCGCGGTGGCGGCTCGGCGGCGGTGGTCCGGCCCGCGCGCTGACCGGGCCCGCGGGCCGGTCGGCCCGGACGGGCAGGCCGTCCGGGCCGACCGGATCGTCAGTGGCGGGCGGTATGTTCGGGGTGAGCCTCCCTCGCGAGGGCGGCCCACCCCGTCCGTACCGAACCACCGGGAAGGCCGCCCGCCGTGACCGTCCGCATCGCCACCTGGAACATCAACTCCGTCACCGCGCGGCTGCCCAAGCTCCTGGAGTGGCTGGAGAGCGCCAAGCCCGACGTGCTCTGCCTCCAGGAGCTCAAGTGCGCGGCCGACGCCTTTCCGTACGACGAGGTCCGTGAGCTCGGCTACGAGACGGCCGCGCACGGCACCGGCCGGTGGAACGGCGTCGCCGTCGTCTCCCGGATCGGCCTGGAGGACGTCGTGCGGGACCTCCCCGGCCAGCCCGGATACCTCGCCGACGGCGCCCTGCTGCCCGACGTCGAGCCGCGCGCCATCGCCGCCACCTGCGGCCCGGTCCGGGTCTGGTCGGTCTACGTGCCCAACGGCCGCGAGGTCGGCCACGCGCACTACCACTACAAGCTGGAGTGGCTGGAGGCGCTGCGCAAGGCCTCCGTCGAGGACGCCGCCGGCTCCCGCCCGTTCGCCGTCCTCGGGGACTTCAACATCGCCCCGGCCGACGAGGACGTCTTCGACGTCGCCGCGTTCGAGGGCCTCACCCACGTCACCCCGGCCGAGCGCGCCGCACTGGAGGCCCTCGGCGGGATCGGCCTGCAGGACGTGGTGCCGCGCCCGCTGAAGTACGACCGCCCCTACACCTACTGGGACTACCGCCAGCTGGCCTTCCCCAAGAACCGGGGCATGCGGATCGACCTCACCTACGCCAACAAGGCCTTCGCCGACGCCGTCACCGACAGCTACGTCGACCGCGAGGCCCGCAAGGGCAAGGGCACCTCGGACCACGCGCCGGTCGTGGTGGACCTCGACCTGTGAGCCGCTCCGGGGTCGCGCCCGCCGTGACCCCGGGTGACGGGCCGTAACTCGAACGGTCCTGAGCGCTGGCTGAGCGCGGGGCGCGTGCCTACCGTCGGTGAGTGACCGGGTGCAGTTGATCGACCACGTGGACATGGGTGTCCCCGGCTGCGTCCGAGAATCCCGGAGGTTCCGGCATGCGCCCCATGCGTACGGCCGCCGCCGCCCTGATCGGCGCGACGGCGCTGACCGGCCTGACGGCCCCCCTCGCTCACGCCAGGGACGGTGCGGCCTCGGTCAGCCCGTCCCAGGCCGCACCGGGCCAGACCGTAACGGTCACCGTCTCCTGCGAGAAGTCGGACAAGCCCGACGCCAAGACCATCACCGCCCGCTCCGCCGCCTTCGAGGGCGGCCCGGCGACCCTCACCCTCGGCGCCGACGGGAAGCACACCGGCTCCGCCCGGCTCGCCTCCCAGCACTCCGGGGACAGCAAGGTCGACGGCACCTGCCCGGACGGTGGCGCCTTCTCGACGACCGTGACGGTCAGCACCGTCGCCGCCGCCGGCCCCGAGACCAGCCTCGGCGACTGGGGCAAGGCGGCGGGGGAGTGGG
Source organism: Kitasatospora sp. NPDC048545 (assembly GCF_040651155.1). NCBI lineage: Bacteria > Bacillati > Actinomycetota > Actinomycetes > Kitasatosporales > Streptomycetaceae > Kitasatospora > Kitasatospora sp. NPDC048545. Next base: position 181,671 of record NZ_JBEZIQ010000002.1, on the reverse strand, counting down.
CCGGATCGCTCGGGCAGTCCGGTGCCGGCAGCCAGCAGGTCGCCCCGCACGGCGCCGTGCAGACCGGCCTCGGCGGCTCGGTCGCGTCGGACCCGGCGGAGCTGGCCGGCGGCCTCGCCCTGGTCGCAGGAGGTGTCGGCGGCTTCTGGCTGATCCGTCGGCGCGGTGCCTGACGGCCCCCGCCCCTTCGTGCCCCGCACTGCCGGCCCCGACGGGACCGGCAGTGCGGTGTTGCGACAGGTGTTGCGGGAGGCGTCCCGGTCGGTGCTCCGGCCGGTGTCCAGGCCGGTGTTCCGCCGGGGGTTCCGGACCGGGACCGGCGCCCCGTCAGGCGGTCGCGGGCTCCGGGTGCACGCGGTCGTCCTCGTGCGCGAGGATCCCGCTCGCCAGCAGGTACTGGGCCAGCACGTAGGTCGCCATGATCCAGAACTGATGCCCCGGCAGCTCCCGCCACTTGGCCAGCTTGGTGGCGATCAGCGTGTCGGAGAGCAGGAACAGCGCCCCGCCCAGCCCGGTCCGCCAGCCCAGCCCGGCCGAGGTCACGGCCGTCGAGGTGAGCAGCAGGCTGTAGCCGGCCACCGGGACCCGCAGGTCCCCGAGGTCCGGCCAGAGCTGACCCACCAGGGTCACCCAGGCCGTCGCGTACGCGGCCGCGACCAGCAGGGCCCGGCGGTGATCGGTGAGCGCGCCGCGCCGGACGAACATCGTCACGTAGCAGACGTGAGCGGCCGCGAAGGACCCCATGCCGGCGAGGAACGCGGGGTCGTTCTTCAGCTGGAGCAGCACGTCCCCGCCCGCGCTCAGCAGCAGCGCCGGCGCCAGCAGCTCCGGCGCCTCCCGCCCGGCGGTCCTGGCCGCGGTCACGCTGTGTCCGGCCAGCAGCGGCATCAGCGCCGGCTTGGTGGCGTTCTGCAGCACCGACGCGCCGGACAGGATCGCGCCGAGGTGCGTGGCCGAGGTGGCCGCGAAGCCGCCCAGCAGGCCGGTGGCCGAACGCAGGCGCGCGCCGAGGACGGCACGGGTGGTCGTACGAATGCTCATGCTGGCGCGGCCTCCGACGGGTCGGGCGGTGGGGGATCCGGATCGACCCTAAGGGAGCCGGGGATGCGACGGAAGGGCGGGTTACCGGTGCGTAACCCGGACGGGGCCGGGCGGATGACGGGACGGCCGGAAACCGGGCCGCGGGAGCGCGGGGAGCGGGGCGGCGGAGGAGCGGAGGGCGGGCGGCCGGTTCGAGGGCTCTTGCGGAGACTTCCTCAGGAGGGCGGTTGGTGCCACCGGGTGACCCGGGCACCGTCTACTCTGGACCCCGACATGGATCAGCAGGAGTACGCGGTCGGCGCCACCCGGGTGGCCGCCGGCAGGCCGGACGGACGGGCGGGCGGGGCAGGCCGGGGAACCGCCGACGCCGTCCTCGCCGTACGCGCAGCCGTGCGGGCCGAAGCCGCGGACCTCGCCGGCGCGGTACCGGGGACCACCCCCGCGGACGGCGACGACGCACGGAGCGCCGACGCCGTCCACGACGCCGTCCACGGCGGCGGTGCCCTCTCGCCCGACCCCGGCCTGCTGCGGCTGGCGCACTGGTTCGCGGCCGCCACCCCCGGCACCGCCGACGACCTCTGCGCCGCCTCCTTCGGTCTCTACCCCGCCCGCCACCTCGGCGCGCCCGCCGAGCCCGCCGACCCCGACGTCAGCTGGTGGCACGGCCCCACCGCCCACGGACTCGCGTCCGCCCGCACCCGCGAGGCCCGCGGCGAGAGCGGCCTGCGCCGAGCCCGGCGCGACTCCGCCGCACTGCCCGTCGTCCGGTCAGGCGCCAAGCCGGGCGGGCCCGGCAGGCACCGCAAGCCCGAGCGCAACCGGGCGACGCCGGAGGCGGCGGTCACCGTCCGTCCGCAGTCGGCCCCGGTCGCGCGGGATCGTTCCGGTGAGGGATCTCCCACAGTCGAGTCGTCCGCCACCGAGTCGTCCGCCACCGAGCTGCCCGTGGCGGAGCTTCCCGCCGCCGAGCGCCGGATCGCCGCCCGGCTGCTGCTCGCCCACCCGTTGGTCACCGGCTCCGGCCCGCACGCCGACGGCTTCCCGCTGATCCGGCGTCACCGCGACTGGCTCGCCGAGCGCTTCGACACCCTGCTCGGCTACCGCCTGGAGGTCGGGCCCTGGCACGCCCGGCTCTGCAAGGCCGGCCTGGGCCCCGGCGCCGGCCGCCGTCTCGAACACCCCGCCACCGGCGCTCCGTTCACCCCCGGCGGCTACGCCCAACTCGCGCTCGCCCTGGCCCTGTTGGTCGACGCGCCCGAGCAACTGGAGTACCGGCGGCTGCTCGACGCGATGCGCGCCGCCGTGCCCGAGCCGGCCGCCGACCCGGCCGACCTCGACATGGCGCTGGCCACGCTGGCCGGGTGGCAGGTGCTCGGCGACCCGTCGGCCGACCCCGCCGACGACACCCGTGTCCTGACCGTGGACCGCGAACTCGCCCGTGCCGTCCCGGCCGGCCCGCCCGCCCTGGCCGACGACGCCGCCGACCTCATCCGCCGCGCCGCCGAGGCCGAACCCGCCACCGCCGTGCGCCGCCTCCTCGCCGAGACGCCCGCCGTCCTCGTCGCCGACCTCCCCGAGGACCGCCGCGCCTGGCTGCACGAGCACCGGCTCAGCGGCCCGGCCGCGCTCGCCGAGTTCCTCGGCCTGGAGGCCGAACTGCGGGCCGAGGGCGTCGCCCTGCTCGACCCGGCCGCCGAACTCACCGACCTTGCGCTGCCCGGTGCCGGCACTCTCGCCCAGGCCGCCCTGCTGCTGGTCGAGCGCCTGGTCGAGGAGGTCCGCCCGCTGCCCGGAGAGCCCGTCGACGGCGACGTCCCGATCGCGGACGCGCTGATAGACGGCGTCCTCGGTGACATCGCCGACGAGTACGGTCTCCCGGCGCGCTACCTCTCCGACCGCACCGCGCTGCGCCGGGACTCCCTGGACCTGCTCCACCGCCTCGGCCTGATCACCCCGACCCCCCAGCCCAAGCGCCCCCCGACCTGGCACCTTCGCCCCCCGGCGGCCCGCTTCGCCCCGGCCCCCGACCTCCAGCCCGCGCCGGGCACCGGGCGCCACTCCCGCCCGGCCCCCCTCGTCCCGTCCCCGCCGGGGCCCCGCACCGGGCAGCGGGCGTAGCGCCCGCCCCCACCGGGGGCCGCGCGTCCGGGAGGTGCGTCGCGACGGGCCGGGTGGGAGCGAGCCGGGTCAGCGGGAGTGCCGGATGGCTTCGTCGACCTGGTCGCGGTCGTAGCCGCGGCGTACGACGTCGAAGCCGGGGCGGTCGGGGCGTTGCTGCGGCGGGAGAGCGAGGTACTCGTCGACCTGGTTCCGGTCGTAGCCCCGTCGGACCAGGTCGAATCCGGTTCGTGCCGGTCCGGCCGGGGGTGGTCCGGCGTCGGCGGCCGCAGGGGCGGATCTGCGGGAGTGCCGGATGGCTTCGTCGACCTGCTCGCGGTCGTAGCCGCGACGTACGACGTCGAAGCCGGGGCGGTCGGGGCGTTGCTGCGGCGGGAGAGCGAAGTGCTCGTCGACCTGGTTGCGGTCGTAACCCCGCCACGCCGTGCCGAACCCGGGCCGGGGCGGTCGCCCGTCCGTCGGTCCGCCGCTCCCCGAGTGCCCGCCCTCGACCATCTGTCCTCCCCCGAACGGAACGTTGCGGCCCAGCATGGCACGGCCCCGGCGGGCCGGGAACGCAGAAGCACCGCGCCCGGACTGCGGGGCGGCGGTGCCGGTGGGTGGGTGCGGTCACTTGCTGGCAGTGGCGCTCGCGAGGGGGCCGTGTTCGACGGTCTCCACGGTGGCGCCGACGCCCAGGGTGCCGAGGGCGATGGAGGCGAGGACGGCGGTGCAGGCGAGGAGGCGGCGGTGCCGCCGGGGCATCGGGAAGCGCGGTTCCTGGTAGGGCGCCTGAGGGCTGGCGTTCATGACAGGGAGGTTTCCAGGGCGGCGTGAACGGTCGGTACGCGCGGGTGAAGTCCGGACGGGGGTTGGGCGTCGGTTGGCCGCGTACGCCCCACCCTCTGCGAGCGGGGCGTACGCCCTGGTCGGCGCTGTGGGGTCCGGTCGCCGACGGCGACCCGGACGGCGTCCCGCAGGCCGTGCCGGGGGTGGAGCCGGGAGGGGCCGGCGTCCGGGTCCGTGCGGAGTTCCTCGACCGGGTGGACGCACAGCAGCATCACGGCGACGAACGGTCGGTTCCGCGGGTGGCGGGAGGGCTCGCCGGGGAGGTGTCGGGTGGGGCGCCGGGTGACGCACGGGGCGCCGGGCGCGGCCCGATCGCCGCCGCCGTGGTCACGTAGCGCGCCGGAGCGCCTACGCTGAGACCACGGAGTGCGGCTCGGACACCGTACGAACGCCCTCCGCCGCCGGGGCGCTCGCCGTGCCCGCGTCGGCCGCGCCGGTGTTGCCCCGGGCCGGGTGGCCGCCGAGGAGGTGCCAGGCTCCATGTCCGGAAACGCCGTGTCCGGAAGCGTCGAGTCCGCCGCTGCCGTGCCCACCGCTGCCGCTGCCGCTGCCGCGTCCGCCCCTGCCCTGTCCGACCGCGCCGGGCCCGCCGACGCCCCGTCCGGGATCGTCAAGCCGCTGCCCGCCGAGTGGTTCGTCCCGCACGGCACCAACGCCGAGATGCGCTGGGACGCCCTGCGCGAGGCCGACGGCTCGGCCGCCGTCGGCCGGCACGTGCCGGTGGAGCGGTTCTTCGTCCGCAACCACACCGGTACCCCGCTGATCGACCCCGAGGCCTGGCGGCTGCGGCTGTTCGGCAGCGGCCTGCGCGGTGCCCCGACGGCCGACCGGCCGGTGGAGTTCGACCTGGCGGGCCTGCGGGCGCTGCCGGAGACCCGGATCAGCGCCGTGATCGAGTGTGCCGGGAACGGCCGTGACTACTTCCGCCGCCAGCAGGGCGACCGCGTTCCGGGCACGCCGTGGACGCTCGGCGGGATCGGCTCGGCGGCCTGGTGCGGCGTCCGGCTGGCGGAGGTGCTGCGGGCGGCCGGGCTGACCGGGGAGGCGGTCGACGTGCTGCCGACGGGCCTCGACGCGGACTACGTGGTCGACGGCGTCAACCACGGCCCGGTGCGCCGCCCGCTGCCCGTCGCCAAGGCGCTGGACGACGCGCTGCTCGCGTACGAGATGAACGGCGAGCCGCTGACCCCGGATCACGGTGCGCCGCTGCGGCTGGTGGTGCCCGGCTGGGTGGGGATCGCCTCGATCAAGTGGGTCGGCACCATCGAGGTCGCCGACCATCCGCTCCACTCGCCGTGGAACACCGACTTCTACCGGATGTTCGGCCCCGGGTACCCGCCCGGCGGTGGCGAGCCGCTCACGACGCAGGTGGTCCGGAGCGCGTTCGAGCTCGCCCCGGGCGCGGTGCTGGAGGCGGGCCGCGGCCACCGGCTGCACGGGCGCTCGTGGTCCGGCGAGGCGGCGGTGCGCCGGGTCGAGGTGAGCACCGACGGCGGCCGGACCTGGCGGCGCGCCGCGCTGCAGGGCGGTTCGCACGCCGACGACTGGGCGCGCTGGAGCATCGACTGGCGCCCCGAGCGGCCCGGCCGGTACGAGCTGCGCGCCCGCGCGACGGACCGCCGGGGCAACGGCCAGCCCGAGCGGGCGGTGTTCAACCGGGAGGGCTACCTGTTCGGCGCGGTGGTGGCCCACCCGGTGACGGTGGTCTGACGCGGCCCCGGGGCCGGTGGTCCGGACCCGCCTGAGGGTCGGCCGCCGGCCCCGGGGCCGCCCGGGTTCAGCCGGTGGGCTGGACCTCGTACGGGGCCGGGTACCGGGTCTCGTACGGGGTCAGCACCAGCCGCACCACGTCCTCCAGCCGCCGTCTGGCGTCCCCGAGGGTGGTGCGGCCGGTCACCCAGGCGGTCAGCTCGCCCTGCCAGGCGTGGGCGACGATGTGCCGCACCAGGTCGCTGGACGCGGCCGGCACCTCGGCCGTCACCGCCTGCAGGGCGGTGCTGTCGGCCCGGGCCATGCCCTGGAGCGCCTCGCTGGCGAACGGGTCGGTGGAGGCGGCCACGGACACCCGTAGCCGGGCGAGTTCCGGCTGCCGCTGGTAGGCCCGCATCCCGCCCCGGACGAACCGGACCGCCCGGTCGGTGTCGCCCAGCCCGGCCCGGGGCCCGCGTAGCTCGGCCACCAGGTCGGTCAGCAGCAGGCGGTGCCACTCGGCGATCGCCGCTGCCAGGAGGTGGTCCTTGGAGGAGAAGTAGCGGTACGCCGTCCCCAGGGCGACTCCGGACCGCTCGCAGACCTGCTTCATCTGCAGCCGCTCGACGCCGATCTCGTTCACCAGGGCGAGCGCGGCCGCGATCAGGCTTTCGCGGCGTTCGAGCTGACGCGGAGACATCGCCTCCACCGGCCGTGGTGACAGGTCAACCTTGGTCACCCGCACCATGATACGGGCCGGGGCCGCTCAGGAGTATGACGCCGACCGGCCCCCTTGCGTTCGCCCGTGGGTCACCGGGGTGCGGAAGGGCTACCCCTGCCGTCGGATCAGCGCCTCCTGGACGGCCGAGGCGACCAGGCGGCCGTCCCGGTCGTAGAACTCGCCGAGTGCCAGGCCCCGCCCGTCCGAGGAGGACGGGCTGCGCTGGGCGAACAGCAGCCATTCGTCGGCCCGGAACGGGCGGTGGAACCACATCGCGTGGTCCAGCGAGGCCATCAGCAGGGTGGGCGGCTCGGTGCGCTGGAAGAAGTTCGGCTGCTCGTCCAGCCCGGCGGTGGAGGCCAGGGTGAGGTCGGAAAGGTAGGCGAGCGCGGCGGCGTGCAGCAGCGGGTCGCCGTCCGGCAGCGGGGAGGCGGTGCGCATCCAGACGAACTGCTGGAGCAGGCCGGGGACGGCCGGCGGGAGGCCGGGGGAGTGCGGCGGCACGAAGCGCACGTCGAGGTCGCGGAAGCCGCCGCTGGCGGCGACCATCCTGCGGACCTCCTCAGGTGCGTCGGCGACGGAGTCCGGCAGGGACTCCGGGGCGGGCAGCGGTGGCACCTCACGGTGGCGGTCGGGGCCGGGCTCGGGGTGCTTGAGGGAGACGGAGAGCGAGAAGATCTCGTTCCGCTTCTGCACCGCCGTCACCCGGCGGGTGGTGTACGAGACGCCCTCGCGCACCCGCTCGACCACGTAGTCGATGGGCCGGGCCGGGGAGCCCGGCAGCAGGAAGTAGCCGTGCAGCGAGTGCACCGGGCGCCGGTCCTCGCAGGTGCGCCCGGCGGCGACGAGCGCCTGCGCGGCGACGTGGCCGCCGAAGGCGCGCATCGGGGCGCCGGCATGGCAGTAGCCCCGAAACGTGTTCTCGTCCAGCTGCTCCAGCTGCAGCAGCTCGGCGAACGGTGAGGCGGGGCGGGCGTCCCGGGCGGCCAGGACGGGCGGTTCGGTCAGGTCGGTCACGAGGTCATAGTGGCAGAAGCCAACCGTGTCGCGGTGTGACGTGGGTAACGCTTCCGGGGGTGGGTCGCGTCGTAGAACACGTTTCAGTCCCGCAACGTCCCCGAGGAACCCCGAGGAGCCCCGGGGAGCCTCCCGGGGAGTTCCGACCCGGCGGCCGCACGGCGACGGGCGCGCTCGGACGGCTGCGCCTCGTCGTCCGCAGGCCGTCAGCTGAACTCCGTCACCTCTTCGCGGACCTCGGCCGGCTCCCGAGCCGCCCCGGCCGCGGGCTCCCGCGTCCCGGCCGGCGGCTCGACGCCGGCGCGGGCGACGGCGCGCCACCAGAGGCGCAGGGCGGGCGGGTCGGCGGGCTCGAAGGGCTTGCCGGGCCTGGGCGCCGCGAGGCGGGCGCCGAGCGTCCGGGCGGCGGTGACCACCCGTTCGGCGGGTTCCTCCCAGGGGTGCAGCGCGAGGTTGAAGGTGCACCAGTGGATCGGCAGCAGCAGCGCGCCGCCCAGGTCCAGGTGCGCCCGGACGCCCTCCTCGGGCGTCATGTGCACCTCGGGCCAGAAGTCGCTGTACGCGCCGACCTGCATCATCGTCGCGTCGAACGGGCCGAGTCGGCGGCCGATCTCGGCGAAGCCGGGGAAGTAGCCGGTGTCCCCGCTGTGGAAGATCCGGTGCCCGCCGCCGGACACCACCCAGGAGGCCCACAGGAACAGCGAGCTGGTGCGCGGGCCGCGGCTGCAGTAGTGGCGGGCGGGCGTGGCGGTCAGGGTCAGCCCGGCGACCTCGGCCGACTCCCACCAGTCCAGCTCGACGATCCGTCCGGCCGGCACGCCCCAGTGCTCCAGGTGGGCCCCGACCCCGAGCGGTACGGCGAACACCGCCTCCGTCCCGATCAGCGCCCGGACGGTGGCCATGTCCAGGTGGTCGTAGTGGTCGTGGGAGACCACGACGACGTCCACCGGGCCGAGTTCGGACAGCGGCAGCGGTACCGGGTGCAGCCGCTTGGGGCCGGTCCAGGCGAACGGGGAGCAGCGCTCGCCCCAGACCGGGTCGATCAGTACGCGCCGCCCGCCGATCTCGGCGAGCGCGGTGGCGTGGCCCAGCCAGGTCAGCCGCAGCCCGGACGCGGGCGGTGTGGCCAGGTCGTCCGGGAGCAGCCGGTGCACCGGGACGGCGGCGGCCGGGAACCGGCGGGTCTTGTCCCCGGTCAGCTGGGCGCGGGTGATCTCCAGCGGGCTGCGCTCGTACACCAGCCGGCGGGTCGGCACCGGGTTGCGGAAGGCGCCGTCGGCGAACTGCGGGGAGCGGCGGATCCGCGCCAGCCGCTCGCCCCGGGGGTCGGCGCCGAAGGCGTCGGTCCGGACCCGGTGCCAGGCGGCTCGGGGCAGCCCGGCCAGGCCGGGGACGGCACGGTCGGCGGCGGGGCCGGCGGACGGCGGGGCGAGCTGCGAGGCCAGACCGGCGAGGCGGGAGAACCACGGGGCGGGGCGGGGCACGGCTCCTCCAAGGACGGTCACGGCTACCGGGCATGCCCGGGGCGCGCACCGCGGCGACGTCCGAGGTCACTGCGCGCGGCCGGGGTCACTGCGATGCGACAACCATCTCGTCGGAGGTTACTCGCCGTGGGCCGTCCGGACCTGGTGGAGGGCCCGGCACGGTCCAATCGGCGTACCCGGGCCCCTCCCCGGTCAGGCGTAGAAGCGGGTGATCGTCTCCGCGACGCAGTGCGGCTTGGCGCTCTGCCCGCTCGTGATGGTGAAGCGCACCACCGCCTGGACGCCGCCGGGCACCTCGGTGGCCGAGACCAGCTCGGCGGTGGCCCGGATCGCCGTGCCGACCGGCACCGGAGCCGGGAAGCGGACCTTCTCCGAGCCGTAGTTCAGCGCCATCCGCACGCCCTCGACGGCGTAGCACTCCTTCGCCAGCACCGGGATCATCGACTGGGTCAGGTAGCCGTGCGCGATGGTCGAGCCGAACTGGCTCTCCTTGGCCCGCTCCGGGTCGACGTGGATCCACTGGTGGTCGCCGGTCGCCTCGGCGAACAGGTCGATCTGCCGCTGCTCGATGGTGTGCCACTCGCTGGTGCCCAGTTCGGTGCCGACGGCGGCGGTCAGCTCGGCGAGGGAGGCGAAGGTCGTCACGGGTGCGCTCCTGGTGGGGGGACAGGCCCGGGGAGGGGCCAGGACGCCGGAAGCGTATGCCTACCCATCGGTATCTGTCAGGAGCCCGGCGCGGACGCCGGAGCCAGGGGCGGACGCCGGGGCCCGGCGCGGGCGGGGCTCACGGCCGCAGCGCGGCCCGTCCCGCGGCGCCCACCCCGGTCGGGAACAGCCGCCGGCCGCTGACCAGCTCCGGCACCAGGGCGACGAACAGCGGCTCCGGGTCGCCCACCCACGGCCGCAGGCCGGAGCGCAGCACCCGCCGCACCTGCTCGGATTCGCGCACCACGTCGGCCCGTCCGTGCACCAGCACGCTCCACCCGGTGCGGGTGACCGGGTCCAGCAGGTCGGCCTGGAAGGCCACCACCGTGCCGTCGAGCCCGCGCGCGGTGGCACTTCCCCGGCGCACGGCGAGCACCAACCGCCCGTCCAGGACCTCGAAGGAGACCGGCAGCACGGCCGGCAGTGCGTGCTCGGTGTACACCACGCGCCCGACGGGCACGGTGCTGAGCAGTCGCAGGCACTCGGCCTCGCTCAGGGTCTCCACACGGTCCTCAGGCTCCATGCGTCCGATCGTCCTCGGTCGGCGCACGCGTCGATAGGGCCCATGGTCCCTGAGCGGACGGGTCGGGAGCCCCGTCGGCGGCCGCCCGGGGCGATAGCCTGCCCGGCGGCGGAACGGTGACGCGAACCCGGACGGTGCGGCCGGCGGTGACGCGGATGGCGGCCCGCCCGCGAAGCGCGCGGCGGGCGGACCACAGTGGCGGGCGGCGGTCCCGGGTGCGCCGGGGCCGGCCAGGAGGGGGGACAGATGGCGGGCGGGGTCGATCTGGTGGTGATCGGGGCGGACGGCGGGCCCGACCGGGCCTTCGGCGGTGCGGCGCTCGCACCGGAGGGCGCCGGACTGCTGGCCGGGGTGCTGCCCGGGATGTTCTTCGACACCGGCGTGGCCGGCTGCCGGGTCGTCACGGCGCCGCCGGACGCGGACGCCAACGCGATGCTCACTGCCGTCCGGGACGCCGCCCAGCACCCCGGACGCTGGCTGGTGGTCTGTCTGGTCGGCCAGCTGGTGGCCGACCCGCGCGGGCGCCGGCTCGCCCTGGTCACCGGCGGCAGCACCCCCGACAACGCCTACCGCCGGGGCCTGGCCTGGGACTGGGTGGTCAGCGCGATGGTGCACGGCGACCAGGAGGAGGCGCTGCTGCTGGTCGACGCGGTGGCCGACCGGGACACCTGGGCGGCGACGGAACGCGGCGGCGAGGACAGCGCGGGCGAACTGCTGAGTTATTCGCGCGTCCCGCTGTGGGGCCGGATCGGGCGCTACGCCCCGGGCAGACGCGGCCGGGACGCCGTACTGCCGGGCGGTGCGGGCTCGTTCAGCCGGGCCCTGACCACCGTCCTGCGGGAGGGCGTCCCGGGTGCCCCCGCGGCCGTCGCACCGCTGGACCTCCAGCCCGCCGTGGCGGCGCTGACGGACGGGGCGGAGTCGGCCGGTAGTTCGGGTGCGCCGGGCGCGCGCCTGCTCGTTCCGCCGCACGGCGGGCGCCTGTTGATGCGCAATCGGGCAGCGGTTCGGGGCGCATTGGCCGGATTGTCGCTTTCCGAAGAACTGTTGGCTGTTCTGTGGCGGGAAAGTGCCCCGACGGAACCGCCTTCCGCGTAAGGTCAGGGGGCCTGAGGTGTTGCCGTGATGGGGTGGGTTGGCGAAGAATCGATCCCCAGCGGAAAGACCGGCGGGACAGCGGAATTCTTCTGGCGGCCGTGGATCACGGATCGGGTCGGTCGCGATCGAGGTGGGCGATGCGGCAGCGCGGAAATGTGTTGCGCCCTGGGGCGGTTGGGGTCGGTGGGGCGGTTCTGGTGTTGCTGCTCGGGGCTTGTGCGAGCGGTGGTTCCGGCGGTTCCGTCGATCACCTCGGGACGACGGCGCCCACCGTTGCAGGAGCGGCTCCGGTAACTCCTTCGGGTGGTTCGTCAAACGCCTCCATCGCGCCGACCGACGGCCCGGAAGGAGCGATGGGCCGGCTCGCCCTGAAGACTTATCAGGACTGGTGGCAGGCGCAGACCGAGGCTTTCGCCCGTACGGATTCGGACGGATTCACGCTGGAGTCGTACTCCTCCGGGCGCGCACTGTCGGACGCCCTCGTCGGCCTCCGCCAACTGCACGACGCGAAACTGGTGATGATCGGAACACCGCGCAATTCCGCGGTGGTCAAGGCCATTGATCTCAAGGCCGATCCGCAGACCGCCGTGATCGAGGACTGCGTCGACGTGTCCGACTGGCACCGCGTCGACGCCGTCACGCGGGCCGCGAAGGACCCGGCCCAGCGGTTGAACCGCTACCCGGCGACGGCGTCCCTGCGCTGGTTCCAAGCACGTTGGCTGATCTACGACTTCAAGCGGGAGGTGGACCGGACATGCTGAACGAGCGGAACAGACGTCATCGGGCCCGGCGATTCGTGATCCTCGCACCGTTGTCCGCCGGGTTGCTGCTGTCCTCGGGACTGACGGCGTCGGCGGACGAACCACCGATCGGGGGCGCCGAGCAGTGCGCCCCCGACAAGATCTGTTCGGACGTCCACACCGGCGGCAGCACCCCCAAGCCCGGGTCCACCCAGTCCGGCGGCGGCACCAACTCCTCCGACGGCCCGCTGGTGTGCAGCTACCACGGGGTGGAGTGGGCCTGCCACGACCCGGAACGCGGCTGGTTCAACAGCGACGTGGGCTGCTACTTCAAGGTGCAGGACCCGCAGCCGCCCGAGGGGGCACCCGAGTGGGACGGGCACAAGTCCAGCGAAGGCACGATCTACACCAAGATCTGCCCGCAGACCGGCGGCGGCACGGACGGCGTCCAGAGCGTGTTCGAGTCCCAGGCGCCGGCCGGACCGCCGGTGCTGAACCTGGCGGCCATCGGCCTCAGCCTCGCCCACGAGATGAAGTTCCCGAAGCCCGCCGCGGGCGTCGCGCCCAAGGTCACGGCCGTGGTCAAGGCTCCGGTCTGGCTCTGGCTGGACGGCGTCAAGGCGCCCGAGCCGAAGACGCTCGCGGTGCCCGGCGCCTCGGTCACCGTCACGCCCGTGCTGAAGAACGTGACCTGGACCTTCGACAAGGGCGTCGGCGTGACCTGCGACAAGCCCGGGACGCCGTACGACCCGAAGTACGGCGCCGCCAAGTCCCCGGACTGCGGGTACGAGTTCGCCGTCGGCTCGGGCACCAGGAAGGACGGCGTCTTCGCCGGCACCGTGACGGCGAACTGGCAGGGCCACGTCGTCGTGACCGGGCCGAATGCCAAGACCTTCGACGTCGACATCCCGCAGTCCTCGGACTTCACACTCAAGGTCGCCGAGATGCAGGTCCTCAACTGACCCCGCCACGACGGCGATTCGACCACTGACGATCCAGAGACGAACGAGGGAAGGGCGGAACCCGGTGGAGAACCGTACATTCGCGACGCCGGGATCCGGCACACCCGCGGGCGCCGGGGCATCCGTGGCGCTCCCGGAGCAGCAGGAGCAGGGCGGCGGCCCGGGCAAGGGCCGGGGGCGCGCGGTCCCGCACGCCCCCGGGCGGACCATGCGGGCGAGGCGACGGCGCCCGGCGGTGCTGGCGATGGCGGTCGCCCTGATCGCGGCCGGCGGGCTGGGCGGGGCCGTCCTCTACAACAGCACCGGCCAGCGGGTCGCCGTACTGGCCCTCGCCCGGGACGTGCCATGGGGTCAGGTGATCACCGAGGACGACCTGGTGGTGGCGCGGATCGCGGGCGACCCGGCGCTGCACCCGGTGTCGGCCCAGGACCGGACGAAGGCGATCGGCATGCGGGCCGCCACCGACCTCAAGCGCGGCGCCATGCTCACCAGTGGCGACCTGGCCCAGGGCCTCACCGTGCAGCCCGGCCAGATCGTGGTCGGGGTGTCCGCCAAGCGCAGCCAGCTCCCCGCCAGCCGGCTCCAGCCCGGGGTGCAGCTGGTGGTGGTCTCCACGCCCGACAACGGCCGGGCCGACTCGCTGCCCGCGACGGTGATCACCGTCGGCCGGGTCGACACCGACGGCAGCCAGGTGATCGACGTCGCGGTCGGCACGGCGGACGGTCCCCGGCTGGCGCAGTGGGTGGCGAGCGGACGGATCCAGGTGCTGCTGGCGCCGCGCGGCGCCGCGGCCGGGGGCGCCGCGCCGAGCCCGGCGCCGAGCGGCGTGCCCGCCGCCGGGACGCCCGCCGCGGGCGCACCCTCCGCCGGGGCCGGCACGCCCGGGGCCCCGAGCACGACGGGGGGCGCCTGATGGCGGTGATCGCGGTGGTCGGCGGCCCGGGCGCGCCCGGCGCGACCACGACCGCGCTGGCACTGCTGCTGGCCTGGCCGCTCCAGCCCGGTCGGCGGATCGTCCTGGTCGAGGCCGACCCGGACGGCGGCGCCGTGCTCGCCGGCGCCCTTGAGGGCCGGGTCGAGGCGGTCTACGGGCTGCGAAACCTGGCCGTCGCCGACCGGCGCGGGCTGCTCGCCCAGGCCATCTGGGAACAGCTGATCGACCTCTCGCCCGAGGGCGACGCCCGACGCCTGCTGCTGCCCGGACTGACCGACCCCACCCAGGCCCCCGGCCTCGCCTACACCTGGGAGCCGCTCGCCGAACTGCTGCACGGCATCGAGCAGCAGGGCTACGACGTCATCGTGGACCTCGGCCGGTCCGGCGCCACCGGCGCCGGCGCGGTACTGGCCCGCCGGGCCGACGTGGTGGCGGTGACCGTCCGGACCACGCTGCGCGGACTGAGCTCGGTCCGGCCCCGGCTGGCCGCCCTCACCGAGGACCTGGCCTCCGCCGGCACCGGGCCGGACGCGCTCGGACTGCTGCTGGTCGCCGAGGGGCCGTACGCGCGCGCCGAGGTGACGCGGGAACTCGGGCTGCCGGTGCTCGGCGTCCTGCCGTACGCCACCCGGACGGCGAAGGTGCTCTCCGACGGCGGCGACACCACCGACCGGCGGTTCGTCCGCTCCGAACTGATGCGGACGGCGCGGTCGGCGGCGGACGAGGTGCAGCTGCTGGTCCGCCGCCGGCGGCAGCGGCTCGCGCCGAACGCCGGACCGGCGGCGGTGACGGCAGCGGCGGTGACCGCAGGCGGGCCGGCGGTCGCGGGGCCGGCCGGCGCTCCGACGGTGGGCGCTCCGACGGCCGGCGCTCCGACGGTGGGCGCTCCGACGGCGGCGGCGCCGAATCCGCTGTCACCCCCAGTGCCGACCCGGCCGATGCCGACGACGCCGCCGACCGCGTACGGGCAGGCCCCCTACGGGCAGGCCTCCCACGGCCAGGCCCCGCACGGGCCGGCTCCGTACGGGCAGTCGGCCCACGGTCGGCCCGGGCACGGCCGGACCGCCTACGGCCGGGCGCCCTACGAGGCCGTGGAGGCCGAGCCGCCGTCGTACACCCCGCCGCAGCCGGTCCCGCCGGTGATCGTCACCGGTCCGGTGGCGCCGCTGGCCGGGCTGGCGCCGCAACCGGCCGCGCCGGCGCCGTTCCCGGCGCACGTGCAGTCGCCGCAGCAGGCCGACCAGGACGACCAGTACCCGCTTCAACAGCCGAGCGTGACGGATGATCAGGTGCAGGTGAACGGGCAGTACCCGCACAACCCCGGGGAGGTGCTCCGTGCGCGGTAGCCCCTTGCACCAGCGTCCCGCTGCCGACCCGGCCGCACTGCCCTGGACCGTGCCGACGCCCGCGACCGGCCCCGTCGTACCCGGCCCCGTCGCGTCGCAGTCCGTCGCGCCCGGTCCCGTCGCGCCCGGTCCCGTCCCGCCCGGCGCGGCCCCGACCGCCGTCCCCGCCCAGCTGCCCTCGCTGGACCTGCGCGGCGCCGCCACCCGGCCGGCCGTCGACCCGCAGGTCGCCCGCGAGCTCAAGCGCCAGGTCGCAGCCGAACTGCACCAGCAGATCAGCCGGTTGACCGCCACCTCCGGCTCCGAGCCGGACCGTGCGACCCGCCGCCAGCGCGGCCGGGCACTGATCGAGGAGTCCGTCGCCCGCTGGTCCGACGCCTACGCCCAGACCCACGGCATCCCGCCCACCCGGGAGCAGGATCGCGCCCTCGCCGAGGCCGTCTTCGACCTGCTCTTCCGGGCCGGCCGGCTCCAGCCCTACCTGGACGACCCGGAGATCGAGAACATCCTGATCAACGGCTGCGACGACGTCTGGGTCTCCAAGGTGCACCAGCCCCTGCGCCAGGTCCCGCCGGTGGCCGAGGACGACGCCGAACTCATCGAGCTGCTGCAGGACCTGGCCCGCCAGCACGGGGGCGGCGAGCGCAGCCTGTCCACCGCCAGCCCGACGCTCGCGCTGCGGCTGGAGGGCGGCATGCGCCTGCAGGCGCTCACCGAGGTGACGCCCCGCCCGTACGTGGCGATCCGGCGCCACCGGGTGGCCTCCGCCACGCTCCCCGAGATGGTCGAACTCGGCACCCTGGACGCCACCTTGGCCGCCTTCCTGGCCGCCGCGATCCGGGCCAGGAAGAACGTGATGATCACCGGCACCCAGGGCGTCGGCAAGACCAGCCTGCTGCGCGCGATGGCCGCCGAGATCCCGCCGGACGAGCGGATCGGCACCCTGGAGTCGGAGTTCGAACTCTGGCTGCACACCCTCGGCCACCTGCGCCAGGTCGTCCCGATGGAGGCCCGGGAGGGCAACGGCGAGCGCGTCGAGGGCCGTCTGGCCGGGGAGTTGTCGATCGGCGACCTCATCCCGGCCGCGCTGCGGATGACCCTCTCGCGCATCATCGTCGGCGAGGTCCGCTCCGGCGAGGTCGTCCCGATGCTGCGGGTGATGACCAACGGCGAGGGCGGCTCGATGTGCACCCTGCACGCCCGCGGCCCGCACATGGTGGTCGACCGCATCGCCGAACTCTGCCTGGAGTACGGCTCGCACATGACCGACTCGCTCGCCTACCGGCTCACCGCCAACGCCCTGGACCTCATCGTGCACGTCACCATGGTCGACGAGACCGCCGTCGGCGGCCGCCGGCACCGCTACGTCTCCCACGTCCTGGAGGTCACCGGCCTCGGCGAGAGCGGCAGGCCCGCGCTGAACACCGTCTTCGGCCCCCGGCCGGACCTCGGTGAGCCGCGGGCCGTCCCGCACACCCCGCCGCAGTGCCTGGACGACCTGCGCCGGGCCGGCTTCGACGCCGGTCTGCTCGGCTCCCGGTACGGGAGTTGGGCCACCCCGCTGCAGCTGCGGATCGGCGGTGGCGCGCGGTGATGCTGCTGTTCGCCCTGTGCGGGCTGGCGGTCACGGGCGGCCTGGTCGCCCTGGTGGCCTGGGCCCGCGGCAGCGAGCCCGTCGACGAGGACGCCGCCGGAGCGACCAACCCGCTGGCCGGGCGCGCCCACGTGTTCTGGTACGGCGCCCCCGGGTCTGCCGCGCCCCGGATGGTGCGGCTGCGCCGGGTCCAGCTGCCGATCGCGCTCGTCGGCGCGCCGCTGGCCTGGCTGTTCACCGGCATCCCGCTGACCGCGCTGCTGGTGCCGCTGGCCGTCTTCGGCCTGCCCTGGCTGTTCGACACCACCCGCCCGGACACCCACCGGATCGAGCGGCTCGAAGCGCTGTCCGAGTGGACCCAGCGGATCGCCGACGTGCTGCTGCTCGGCGTCGGCCTCAACCAGGCCATCATCACCAGCCGCCGCACCGCCCCCGCCGCCCTGGAGGACGAGATCGGCGAGCTGGCCGCCCGGCTGCAGGCCCGCTGGCGGCCCGAGGAGGCGCTGCACGCGTTCGCCGACAGCCTCGCCGACGCCACCGCCGACAAGGTCCTCGCCGCACTCGTGCTGCGGGCCGGCGACAGCGGCCCCGGCCTGGCCCGCACGCTGTCCGACATGGCCGACTCGGTGCGCGAGGAGGTCCGCCAGCGCCGTGCCATCGAGGCCGACCGGGCCAAGCACCGGACCACCATCCGCTGGCTGGTCGGCATCATCGTGCTGGTCGTCACGGTCGGCTCCTTCAACACCGAGTACACCCGGCCGTACGGGACCTTCCTCGGCCAGCTGGTCCTCGCCGTGGTCGCCGCACTGTTCGTCGCGATCATCGCCTGGATGCGGGCGCTGGCCTCCCACCCGCCGGTGCCCCGGCTGCTCACGCCGGACCGGCGCAGCAGGAGCGGGCGGCGGGCGGGCGCCCGGGCGCCCGAACCGGTGCCGGCCGAGCAGCTCGGGGAGGTCCGGTGATCTCCCCCTGGTCCGTCCTGGCCGGCGCGGTCGCGGCCGGTGGCCTCGCCCTGCTGGTCGCCGAACTGCGGCCCGCACCCCCGGACCTGCGCCAGGCGCTGGACCGGCTGCACGCCGTCCCCGCCGACCGCGCGCAGGACCCGGACGAGCGGCCGCGCTGGTTCGACCGGATCGGCGAGCGGTCCGTCCACCTGCGCGGCGTCTCCGTGCCGCGCCGCGAACTCTCCCTGATCGGCCGTACCCCGGCCCGGTTCATGGTGCACAAGCTGCTGTTCGCCGCGATCGGCCTGGTGCTGCCCGCCTATCTGGGCGCGATGGCGGTGCTGATGGACATCGGCCTGCCGTTCGCGCTGCCGCTGGTCGCCGGGCCCCTGCTGGCCGGACTGCTGTGGTTCGTCCCGGACGCCGTCGTGCGCGGCGAAGCCAAGGAGGCGCGCACCGAGTACCTGCACGGCATCGCCGCGTACCTGGAACTCGTCGCGCTGGAGCGGGCCGCCGACTGCGGCCCCGCCGAGGCGCTGCGCCGGGCCGCCTCGGTCGGGCAGGGCGCGGTGTTCCGGCGGATCCGCGACGCGCTGGAGCGCGCGGCCACCGACCGCCTCCCGCCGTGGGCCGGACTCGACGCGCTGGCCGAGGAGTTGGGGCTCAGCCCGCTGCAGGACGTGGCCGACATCATGCGGCTCTCCGGTACCGACGGCGCCGCCGTGTACGACACCCTGCGGGCCCGTGCCAAGGGTCTGCGCGGCGAGCTGCTCGCCGAGGACCTCGCCCGCGCCAACGCCGACAGCGAGCGGATGGTCGCGCCGGGGGCCGCGCTGACGTTGCTGATGACCGTCCTGATCGTCTTTCCCGCGCTCCACCAGATGCTCAACTGACGCCCCGCCCCCGCCCGACGCCCGACCGGATTCCGCTCCAGAGCAGCCGACACCGCACGACCACTCCGCACGACCACACCACACCGCCACATCCCCCGGGAGAACCCGATGACCGTACGACTCGCCCAGCTGGCAGGCCGGGTGCTGCGGCCCGTCCTGCTGCCGGTGCAGTTCGCCCTGCTGTTGTTCACCCTGCGGCTCGGCCGGCTGCGGGCCGCCCGTGCGCGCGGCGACCGCGGCGCGATCAGCATCGAACTCGCCCTCGCCATCATCGCGCTGGTGTTCGTCGCGGGAGCCGTCGCGACCGCGCTGTACCTGCTGAAGGACAAGGTCGTCCAGAAGGTGCAGCAGGACCCGAACATGCCGGGCGGCGCGGGCGGCGCCACGAAGTGATGCACCGTCCTCTCCGCCGCGGTGACGACCGGGGGTCGATGAGCGTGAGTCTCGCCATCGTCTTCCCGGTCGTCCTGCTGCTCCTGCTGCTCGTCGTCCAGGCCTCGCTGTGGTGGTACGACCGGCAGGTCGCGCTCAGTGCCGCCCGCGAGGGCGTGGACGCCGGGCGGGTGCAGGGGAACGCGACGGACGAGGTGAAGAACGAGGCGGCGCGGCGCCAGGCCCGGGACTTCCTCGACCGGCAGGGCGCGCACGGCTACACGGTGCGGACCGACGGCAGCACGCCCGGGACCATCCGGGTCACCGTCGAGCTGACCCCGCCGCTGCTGGTACCCGGGCTCTCGGCGCCCACCATCACCCAGTTCGCCGAGGCGCCACGCGAGCGCTTCGTCCCGCCGGTGGTGAAGCCGTGAGACGGGGGCTGCCCGGTGCGCGCCCCTCCGGTCGGCTCCTGCGCCGGTGGCGCCCGCGACGGCGGGACCGCGGCGGGGTCGCGATCGAGGCGGCGATCGTCGTGCCGCCCGTGGTCGGCCTGGTCCTGGTGGCCATCGCCGCCGGACGGGTGCAGACCACGGCGGGCAGCGTCGAGGCCGCCGCCCGCGCGGGGGCCAGGACCGCCTCGCTGCAGCGCAGCGTGGACGGGATGGACCAGCCGGCCAAGGACTCCGCCCTCGCGTCGCTGCGCCAGCAGGGCGTGTCCTGCCGGAACGGCGACGTCCAGGTGGTCAAGGGGGAACTCGGGCTGCCGGGCGGCCCGGTCACGACCGTCAAGGTCAGGGTGGTCTGCGACGTCGAACTGGCCGACCTGCTCGGCGGACCGTCCGGCGTACCCGTGACGAAGCACCTCGTCGGCGAGTTCACCTCGGTGGTGGACCGTTACCGGGGCACCTGAGGGAGCGCGCCCCCACCGCCCGGAGAACGGGGGATTGGAGGCGGCCCGCGCGGGGGAGACGCAAGCGGAGAGCGCTCGGGGGATGACACAACGGTACCGAGCGGCGCCCGGTGGGGGCCGGTGGGGAGAGCAGCGTGCGGATTGCGGGGAGGGGATGCCGGTGGTGAGCCGTCTGCGGCGGCGGACGCGGACGCGCCGGTCCGACCGGGGCGCGGTGGCCCTCTTCGTCGCGATCTGCGCGGCCTACGTCGTGCTCGTCATCGCCCTGGTGATCGACGCGGGCGGCCGCCTGCGGGTCGCCGAGCGTACCGATGCCTACGCCCAGGAGGCCGCGCGGGTCGGCGGACAGCAGCTCGACCAGGCCGCCGTGCTCCAGGGGGCGGGCTTCAAGGTCGAGGAGAAGTACGTCCGGGACGCCGCCGACGCCTACCTCGGCCTGTACGGCCTGCGGGCCGGTGACATCGAGTTCTCCGGTGACGGCAAGGTCGTCACCGTCACCGTGCAGGCCGACTACCGGCCGGTCCTGCTGGGCGCCCTCGGGGAGCGGAAGGTAACGGGCAAGGGCAGTGCGACCCTCGTCCACGGAGTCGAGAAAGCGGAGACCGACTGATGGCCGCGCCACGTGCCAAGGACCAGGCCCGACCCGCCCAGGCCCGTACCGGCCGGGCCGGGGCCGCGCATCGAGGCGGCGGGGGCGCACGACGGCCCACCGCCCCCGCACCCCGACCGCCGCGCCGCCGCGGCCGCGGTGGGGCCCTGATCACCGCGCTCGCCGCGCTGGTCACCCTGCTCGTCCTGCTGATCGGCGTTCCCGCGCTGCTGCTGTACGGCACCCACGCGGTCGCCGGCATGGGCGAAGTCGCGCCGGGCGGCGTAGGTGAGGCACTCACCAGTCCGGACGACGGACGGCTGTTCCTGTGGGCGCTCGTGGTGATCGGCTGGCTCGGCTGGGCGTGCTTCGCGCTCTCCGTCCTGCTGGAGGTCCCCGCCCAGCTGCGCGGTCGGATCGCCCGCCGGATCCCGGCCTTCGGCTGGAGCCAGCGGCTCGCGGCCGGGCTGGTCGGCTCGGTGCTCGCCCTGCTGCCGGTGGCCGGCTCGGCCTTCGCGGCCGTCCCCGAACCGGCCCACACCCCGGCCGTCCAGGCGCAGTTGACCCCGGGCGTGCAGCGGGCGGCGCTGCCCGCCGCGCAGTCCGCGCCCGCCCTGACACCCGCCGCGGAGCAGCAGCCCACCTACACCGTGCGGGACAGCCGGCCCGCCGACAGTCTCTGGTCCATCGCCGAACGCCAACTGGGCTCGGGCGAGCGGTGGGTGGAGATCGCCAAGCTCAACGACGGCCGGGCGATGGACGATTCGGGCACCCGATTCGACGCCGACCGGCCGATCCAGCCCGGCTGGGAACTGCTGATGCCGGCCGACGCCAAGCCGGACGGGGCGAAGAGCCCGGCCCCGGCGCCCGCGCCGGCGGGCGGGGCGACACAGGGGACTCCTCAGGACACGACGCCCCAGGCCGGCACCGAACCCGGTACGGGCGCGGCCGGGCAGCGGACCGTCACCGTCCAGGCCGGGGACAGCCTGTCGGCCATCGCCCAGCGGGAGTTGGGGGACGGGGAGGAGTGGCCCAAGCTGTTCGAGGCGAACAAGGGGGTGCAGGCGCCGGACGGGGAGCAGCTGACGAACCCGGACGTGGTGGTGCCGGGGATGGTGCTCACGCTGCCCGGGGCCGCAGCCACGCCTGCTCCGGCCCCGGCTCCGGCGCCTTCGCCGGGGCAGACGCCCGCCCCGGCGACCCCGGCTCCCGCACCCTCGCAGGGCGCGCCGCAGTCGGCTCCGGCGCCCACGCACGCGCCCGCCCCCGCCGCGCACGCCGAACCGGCCCCCAGCGACGACTACTCCATCGCCCTCACGGCCTCCACCGTCGGTGTCCTGCTCGCCGCCATCATGGTCGGCACCGTCGCCCACAAGCGCGGCACCCAGCAGCGCACCCGCCGCCCCCGACACCGCATCGCCATGCCCGCCGGCGAGGCCGCCGCGTTCGAGAACGAGCTCCTGGCCCGGCAGGACCAGGCCGGACTGGAACTCCTGGACCGCGCGCTGCGCACCCTGGCCCGCAACACCGTGCGCGGCGGCAAGCGCCTGCCCGCCATCGTCGCGGCCCGGATCACCCCCGACCACACCGTCGAGCTGCACCTGTCCGGCCCGGCCACCCCGATCGCGCCGTTCCGTGCCGCGCACGCCGCGAACGTCTGGTGGTGCAGCGCCGACTCCGGGGACCTGCTCAACGGCGCCCAGGCCCGCAGGACCGCCGCGCCGTACCCCGCGCTGGTCACCCTCGGCACCTCGCCCGACGGCTCGGTGGTCCTCGCCGACCTGGAGGCCGTCCGGCTGCTCCACCTCTCCGGCCACCCGGACGACGCCCGCGACGTGCTGCGCACCCTCGCCATCGAGCTCGCGCACAGCCCGCTCGCCGACCGGCTCCACCTGCACCTGGTCGACCTCGCCGAGGAGGTGCCGATCAGCGGCCCGGCCGCCGAACGCGTCCACCGCCACCCCACCCTGGAAGCCGCGCTCGCCGCCCTCGGCCCGCGCACCGCCAAGGCCCGCGCCACCCTGGTCGCCGCCGACGCCGCCAGCCCGCGCGACGCCCGCAGCCGCGGCCAGGCCGACGAATCGTGGACCCCCGAGATCGTCCTCTGCGCCCAGCAGCCCGGCGGCGAGATCCCCGCCGAACTCGGCCGGCTGCTCGACGGCCGCCCGCGCACCTGCGTCGCCGTCATCACCCGCGCCCCCGAACGCGGGACCGGACCGGTCGCCCGGTGGACGCTCCCGACCAGCGGCCAGGCCGCCATCCCGGGCCTGCACCTCACCGTCGAGCTGCAACGGCTCACCGGGCACCAGTACGACCAGGTCGCCGCACTTCTCCGGGTCGCCGACGACACCACCCAGCACCCCGCCCCGGCCTGGACCCTGGACGGGCCCGAGGACACCGACACCACCGAACTGCCCGTCGCCGTCCCGGTGCTGGCCGCCGTCGGGGCCTCGGGGGGTGCGGCGGAGAGCGGTACGGACACCGCCGCCGGCCCGCGGCTGCTGGCCCGGGTCATCGGCACCGGGGCCAGCCCGTTCGCGGGCACGGACCCGGTGACGCCCGCCCCGGCGCCCACCGGTGCGCCCGGTTCGGCCGGTGCGACGGGCCCGGCGGCGGTCCCGCCCGGTCCGGCGCGCTTCGCGGTCAACGGACAGGGCAGGCAGGCGACAGGCGACGAGGCCACCCGGGACCTGCGGCGCCCGAGCGTGCCGGAGGCGGACGAGACCGGGCCCGGGGCGGGCGACGAAGCCGCCGGTGCGGTGGACACCCCGACGGCCGTGCTCGCCGTGCAGCCGGTCAGGCCGGTCCGCTCCATCGCGCCGGTTCCGGCGGCGCCGGCGGTCGTGCCGGAGCCCGGCGCGCCGGAACCGGCCGCCGAGGAGACGCCGTCCGCCGAAGCCCTTCCCGCGTCCCCCGCCATCGGGACCGCAACCGGGACCGCGGCCGCTCCCGAGGCCGCTCCCGAGGCCGAGGCCGAGGACGATTCCGCCGACACGGCCATGGACGAAGAGGACGGTGCTGCCGGGCCCGTCCCACAGCCGGTCCCACAGCCCGGACCGGCAGCCGGACCGGCGGCCGCCCCGGCGCCCGAGCCCGGCCCCGCCGCCGTCGCCCCGGTCACCCGGCCCACCGCCGGGCGCAGCGACAGCGACGACCTGCTGGCCATCCTCCGCTCCCCGGAGGCACACGCCCCGCGCAACGCGCCCCGGATCCGGCTGCTCGGCCCGGTGGACGTCGCGGGCGTCCTCGGCACCGCCGAACCCGGCGCGCTGCCCCGGCTCACCGAGCTCGCCGTCTACCTCGCACTGCGCCCCGGCTCCGACCACCACGCCCTCGACCAGGACCTGCACCCCGGCGCCGCGCACCTCGACCCGCATCCCGCGGTCGACGCCAAGAGCCCGCTGCCGCGCAAACTCGCCGACCTGGCGGCCTGGTTCGGCACCTCGCCCGAGGGCCGCGACTTCCTGCCCACCGACACCACCGACGGCTACTCCTTCACCCCGGCGGTCACCTGCGACTGGGACGAGTTCCGCGGCCTCTACCGGCGCGGCATGCGCAGCACCAGTGCCACCGCCGACGCCGCCCTGGCCCACGCGCTCGCCCTGGTCCGCGGCGCCCCGTTCGCCGAGGCCCCGCCCGCATCGTACGGCTGGGCCGAGGCCGAGCGTCAGGACATGATCGCGGCGATCGTCGACACCGCGCACGAACTGGCCGCCCGCCGCCTGCAGTACGGAGACCACCGCAGCGCCGAGGCCGCCGTCTTCCGCGGCCTCGCCGTCGCCCCGGACGTCGAACTCCTGCACCGGGACCTGTTCTACGCCTATGCCTCGGCCGGCGCCCGGGACCAACTGCTGCGGGCCGTCAACCGCCTGGACGCCCTCAGCCGGCGCACCGGCCGTGACCTCGACGCCGACACCGTGGCGCTGCTGCGGGACCTGCTCGCCGGCTCCTGAGGCCTCCGCCGCGGGTGGGGACCGTCCGCGGCCGCGCGGCATCCGTCGATGCCGCGCGGCCGGGAGACGCCGTGGCCGGGTGGCCGGGCGAGGCCGCCGTCGGGCGGGGAACGGGGTGCGCAGCAGGAGGAGTGCGGTGCTCGGAAGTCTGATCGCGGTGCTCGGCACGCTGCTCGGGTCCGTCAGTACACACCTGTTCCGGCAACGGGCGAATCGACGTCGCCGGATCCGGCGTTCAGGCGCTGCGCAGCCAGGTCTCCAGGAGGCCGAAGTCCGCCTCGGTGAGGCCGCGTTGGGGGTCCACCCGGTGGAGGAGCGCGGGGACCGGGGAGTGGGCCGCGACCCAGCGGCGGTCCGCCTCCGTGATCTCGTCGTCCACCCAGACGAACGGGCGGCCGGCGGCCCAGGCGACCAGGGTGCGGGTCTTCCAGTGGATGCCGCCCGGCTGGTCCTCCTCCTCCAGGGGCCATTCCACGACGGGCAGTTGCGGCAGGCCCAGCCACGGTGCGAGGCACTCGTTGGCGTCTTCCAGCCAGGTCGTCGCCCACACCGGTTCGCACGGCAGGCCCAGCAGTCGTGGTCCCAGTGCAGGGTCGACGCGTGCCGCCAAGGGGTTCCCGCCCGGCACGGTTCCGGACCCGTACGGGCTGCGGTAGGTGGGGTATCCGCCCGGCGGCGGGTCCCCGAAGGGGATCAGTGGTCCGTCCACGTCGAGGAACAGCAGAGGGCCGTCGGTACCGGTCATGACGGCACGATAGCGGGCACCGAGGGTGGCCTGCCGCGCCGATCGGCGACCCGGCCTGGATCGGGTGCGCCGGGATCTCGTAGGGTGGCGCGCACGGGAGTGTGGTGGCAGGCACCGCACAGGCGAGGGCATCAGACGCCGCGGGAGCGGCGGGGCGGGGCGGTGACCAGGAGATGGCGGAGACGACAGCGGTTTCCGGAGGTCCCGACCCGGCAGCTGACTCGGACCCTTGGGACGCGGTACCGCCGGCCCCGCGCCTCCCGGCCGAGGCCCACCCACCGGGGCCTGCCGCGCTCTACGAGCCGCCGCCCACGCCCACGCCCCCGGCCGCTCCGGCTCCGGCTCCGGTACCGGCTCCGGCGCCCGCCGCCGCGCCCGCCCCGGTCGCGCAGACGGCCGCGCCGTTGCCCGCGCCGCCCGCCGCACCCCCCGTTCCGCCGCCCGTCCCGCCCACCGGATGGACCCTCACCGGCCTGCCCGCCGCGGGCCCGGCGTCCCCGGCCACACCGCCGCCCTTCCCCGCCCCGGGCGGGATGCCGGGTGGTGTGCCGGGCGCGGCCGCTCCCGGCGGGCTCGGTGCCGCGCCGCGCGGACGGATCCTGGTCATCGAGGGCGGGTACGGCAACTCCGGCCGCCGCACCTGGGGCCGGGGCGGTCCGACCCAGGCTCCGGTGCTCTCGGCGATGCTCGCCGCCGTCTCGCCGCAGGTGCTGCTCGCCGCCGACGCGGTGGACGCCGTCCACCTCCCCGGCGCCAGCGACCCGCACACCGTCCTCGCCCACCTGCGCGCCGCCTCCCGGCACCCCGGACCGCTGCTGGTCCACGTGGGCGGCCACGTGGTCGCCGACAAGCGGGGCGGCCAGCTCCAGCTGACCCTGCGCGACGCCAAGCAGGACGGCCTGTCCTGGCAGGCCGTCGCCGCCGAGTTGAGCCACCGTCCGGCCGAGTGGCAGACCCTCGTCATCGCCGACCTGAGCGCCGACCAGAACGCCTGGCCGTACCTGCAGGGCACCGTCTCGCCGCTCAGCGAGGGCATCCCGCTGTGGGCCGTCGTCAGCCCGGACCCGGAGCAGATCGGCACCTTCACCCGCGCCCTGATCGAGGCGCTGCACGGCGGCCGACCCGGCGCGGGCGAGGTGCTCGCGCCCGAGCAGCTGCGCCAGCAGGTGTACTCGGTGCTGCGGCCGGACGTGGTCATCCTGGCCACGCACGCCCCCGACCGGCCGGTCTTCCGGAACACCGCCCGGCGCGGCGACGGCCCGGTGGCCGACCTGCCGCCGGTGGCGGACACGGCGCCGGTCGCCGACGTGGTGCCCGCGGAGTTCCCACCGCCGCAGGCCCCGCTGGTGCCGCGTCCGGCGCGGCCGCAGGACGACGTCGCCGCCTGGCCGGTGCCGGTCGCTCCCACGACTCCGGTGACCGCGGGCGGCCGGGTGAGCCTGGTCAAGCCCGGCGTGCCACCGACCCCGCCCCGGCCGGCCCGCCCGGTCAGCCTGCTGAAGGCGGGGGAGTCCGTCGAGCTCCCCGCAGAGGCCGCTGCGGCGCCGGGGGTGACCCTGCGCAAGCCCGCCCCGGCCGACGCCGTGCCCGAGGACGCCGTGCCCGAGGACGCCGCGTCCTCGATGGGCGTGACACTCCTCAAGGGACGGCCGGAGGACGGGGACGCGGCTGCCCTCGCCGGGACCGAACTCCCGCAGGCGGAGGACACGGTGACGGCGGAGGAGACGGAGGCGGCCGTCGAGCCCGCCGAGGCCGTCGACCCCGCTGAGTCCGTTGAGCCCGTTGAGCCCGTTGAGTCCGCTGAGAGCGTGGATGTAGCCGACGTCGCCGATGTCGCAGAGGAGCCCCGGGCCACCGCACCGGCCGCCGAGGAGGCGCCCGCCGGTGAGGTCCCCGTCGACGTCGTGCCTGCCGACGCCGTGCCTGCCCACGCCGTGTCGCAGGACGCGGTGCCGACCGGCGATGCGCCCGCTGAAGCCCCCGCCGAGGATCACGCCGAGGCTCCGGCCGAAACCCCGGTGGACGCCCGGCCGCGTGCGGACTACCGCGAAGTCATCGGACGGATCGTCCGCAGCGCGGATGCCGGGGACCACGCCGCCGCGACCGACCTGGCCTTCGCGCTCGAACTGGAGGCGATCGCCGAGCACGGGGCCGTCTCCGAGCCGGTGCTCCAGGTGCGCCAGGTGCGGGCGCACGTGTGCCGGCTCGCGGGCCGCCCGGCGGAGGCAGCGGACATCTACCGCGAGGTGGCGCTGACGCTGCTCCGCTCGCAGGGCCCGGACCACCCGGAGACCCAGCAGGCGGCCACCAACGCCGAGGCCTGCTGGCGTTCGATCACCGACCGGGCGGAGGCGATCCGCATCGCCCCGGAGATCATCGAGCTGCGCGCCTACCTTCCGGGCCCGGAGGGCCGCAAGCTGCGTGCCGCCGAGCGCTACCTCGCCCAGCTGGCCGCCACCGCCTGACCGGTCGGCAGGAGACGGGAACGGGCCGCAGCAAGCAAGTGAGCAAGCTGCGGCTCGTGGCCCGCAGTCCACATCGCACCGCGCCCCGCGTACCGCGGACGGCGAACAGCAAACAGCGGGCGGATGACAGATTCCAAAATCTGTCATCCGCCCGCTGTCGTTCGTCAGCGGTCAGCCGCGATCAGGGTCGGCCGGACCGCCGAGCGGTCACCGACCGGCGATCGCGTGGACGAACTTGGCGGCGTCGACGGTGCCGAGGCCGCTGGCGAGGTCGTAGCCCGGGGCGGCGTTGTAGCCGGTGACGCCGTTCCAGCCGTTGTCGCCCTGCTTGACGTCCTTGATGCCGCTCCACTCGCTCGGGAGCAGGCTGAGGCCGTAGAGGCGCCAGTTGATCTGGCCGAGGCGGTAGCCGGCGAGCTGGTCGGCGAGCGCGACGACACCCGAGAAGATCGGGGTGGCCTCGCTGGTGCCGCCGGTGAGGTGCCAGCCGACCGCGGTCGGGTCGTAGGACTCGTAGGTCCAGGCCCCGCCGTCGACGGCCGCGCTCATGCTGATGTCGGGCGTGCCGCGGTGGTTGCCGGTGACGTTGGCGACGCCGGCCTGGTACCACGGGCGCTCGAAGACGCCGGAGACGCCACCGCCGCCGGCGCCGGACTGGTCGTGCCACACCTTGTCGTCCGCGGTGCGCTTGCCGGAGTCGTCCAGGGTGAGCTGGGTGCCGCCGATGGAGGTGACCAGCGGGTCCGAGGACGGCCAGGAGTTGACCTTGTACGGGTACAGGTCGGTGCCGTTCTCCTTGGCGTCGGTCGCGCCGTTGTCGCCGGAGGCGGCCAGCACGGTGACGTTGCGGTCGGCGGCGGCCTGGAAGGCGTAGCGCAGGTCCTTGATCGACTTGAAGTCGCCCTTGTCGAAGCCCGGGAAGGTGTTCTCGGTGGCGCCGAAGCTCTGGGAGATGACGTCGCCGCGACCCTGCTTGATGAGGCTCTTCTCGGCGTCCATCATCTCGGGCAGGCCGGTGGTGCCCTCGGTCTCGGCGACGCCGGTCTCGACCAGGATGATGTGCGCGTCGGGGGCGACCGCGTGGGCGTACTCGACGTCCAGGGTGGTCTCGCCGGCCCAGCCGGTGTGGTCGGGGTTCTTCGGGTCGAAGACGGGGACGTTGCCCCACTTGACCACCTCGACGTTGGTGTCCGGAATGCCCCACTGCTTGTCGAAGACCTCCAGGTCGTGCTGGATGGTCGGCGAGCCGAAGGAGTCGACGATGACGATCGTGCGGCCCTTGCCGGTGACGCCCTGGTCGTACAGCGGCTTGAGGTTGTAGGCCTCGCGGTACTGGAGCGGCGAGTAGCAGTGGATGCCGATCTGGCTGACGCACTGGGTGGTGGTCAGCGGGGCCGGGCGGGCCTGGACGTTGTGGTGCCCGAAGGAGGCGGGGCGGACGTGGACGCCCGCGAGGTCGTGCGAGGGGGCGGCGATCGCCGTGCCGGCGGCCGGTACGGCGACGGTGCCGGCCGTGAGGGCGGTGGCCCCGACGGCGAGCAGGGCCAGGGCGCGGCGGAGGGAAGCGGGGCTGCCCATGGATC
This sequence comes from Kitasatospora sp. NPDC048545, assembly GCF_040651155.1. NCBI lineage: Bacteria > Bacillati > Actinomycetota > Actinomycetes > Kitasatosporales > Streptomycetaceae > Kitasatospora > Kitasatospora sp. NPDC048545. The sequence continues at coordinate 152,414 of NZ_JBEZIQ010000002.1, read as the reverse complement.
TCCTTGGGACGCAGGGCCCGACCGGGTCCGGTCAGGTCGATTGGGCCATCCCATCGAGCGCCGCATGATCATGCCATAGTCATTTGGTGGGGTCATATGATCACCGCCATGGTCATGCTCGGCCACGAGAAAAGGTAAAGGCCATCCCAGGTGAAGGTAACCGTGCACCTGGGACGGCCATGTGATGGCGCGTCAGTGATATTCAATGAATATCAAGCGTATCTGCTGCTCATCGCCCTGTTCAACCGGGACCGCCGTGTTCGGCCGACCGGGCGACCACGCGCCGCCGACCTGCCGACCGAACCCCGTCGGCCGGCCTGCCGACCGAACCCCGCCGGCCGCCTACCGGGCGCCGCCGTTGACGTACAGGGTCTGCCCGCTGACGTACGAGGCGTCCTCGCTCGCCAGGAAGGCGACCACCGACGCGATCTCCTCCGGCTGCCCGACCCGGCGCAGCGGCGTCCGGGCGGCGACCTCGGTCTGCTGGTCCTCGGCGGAGCTGCCGATCCGCTCGGCGGTGGCCGCGGTCATCGCGGTGGCGATGTAGCCCGGGGCGACGGCGTTGACGTTGATGTTGAACGGCCCGAGCTCGATCGCCAGGGTCGCGGTGAGGCCCTGGATGCCGGCCTTGGCGGCTGCGTAGTTGGCCTGGCCGCGGTTGCCGAGCGCGGAGCGCGAGCTGAGCGAGACGATCTTCCCGTACTTCTGCGCCACCATGTACTTCTGCGCGACGTGGCTGCAGTTGTACGCGCTGGTCAGGTTGACCGTCAGCACCGCGTCCCAGTCCGCCTTGGGCATCTTGAAGAACAGGTTGTCCCGGGTGATCCCGGCGTTGTTGACCAGGACGTGCACCCCGCCGAGGTCGGCCGCGATCTGCGCGAACACCGCCTCGACGGCGTCGTAGTCGGCCACGTCGCACCCGTACGCCCGGGCGGTGCCGCCCTTGGCGGTGATCTCGGCGACCGTCCCGGCCGCCCGCTCGGCGCTGAGGTCGACCACGGCGACCGCCGCGCCCTCCTCCGCCAGCAGGCGGGCGGTGGCCGCTCCGATGCCCTGTGCCGCGCCGGTCACCACGGCGACCTTCCCCGCGAACCGCGTCATGTGAACTCCTTGGAGGTGTGGAAGTGGTGTGTGTCCGCTGTCAGACGTTCTCGACCAGCACGGCCGTACCCTGCCCCACACCCACGCACATGGTGGCGAGGCCGCGCCGGGCGCCGGTGCGGCGCATCCGGTGCAGCAGGGTGGTGAGGATGCGGGCGCCGGAGCCGCCGAGCGGGTGGCCGAGGGCGATCGCCCCGCCGCTGGGGTTGACCAGTTCGTCGGCCTGCTCCGGGTCGAACCCGATGCCGTCGGCCGAGGCCAGCGCCTGGGCGGCGAAGGCCTCGTTCAGCTCGGCGGTCTCCAGGTCGGCGAGCGACCAGCCGGCCCGCCCGAGCACCTTCGCCGTGGCCGGCACGGGGCCGATGCCCATGACGTCGGGGTGCACCCCGGCCGAGGCGCCGGCCACGTAGCGGCCCAGCGGCTGCAGTCCGAGGTCGTGCAGCGCCTCCTCGCCGACCAGGAGCAGCCCGGCGGCGCCGTCGTTCATCGGCGAGGCGTTCCCGGCCGTGACGGTGCCCCCGGGGCGGAAGACCGGCTTGAGCCCGGCGAGCTTGGCGGGGCTGGTGTCCTCGCGGATGCTCTCGTCCCGGCTCACCGTCACCCCGTCCGGCCGTGCGACCGGGACGAGTTCGGCGTCGAAGTGCCCGTCCTTGCGGGCGGCGGCGGCCCGCTGGTGGCTGCGCAGCGCGAACGCGTCCTGGCGCTCCCGGGTGATGCCGTACCGGGTGGCGACCTCCTCGGCGGTCTCGCCCATGCTGAGCACGCCGTGCAGTTCGGCCATCCGGGGGTTGGTGAGGCGCCAGCCGAGCCGGGTGTCGAAGGTCTCCATCCGGTGCGGCAGCGCCTCGTCGGGGCGGGGGAGGACGAAGGGGGCGCGGGTCATCGACTCGCAGCCGCCGGCCAGCACCACGTCGGCCTCGCCGGAGCCGATGGCCCGGGCGGCGAGGGTGACGGCCTCCAGGCCGGAGGCGCAGAGCCGGTTGACGGTGGCTCCGGGGACGGTTTCCGGCAGGCCGGCCAGCAGGACGGCCATCCGGGCGGCGTTGCGGTTGTCCTCGCCGGCCTGGTTGGCGGCGCCCCAGTAGACGTCGTCGATCCGGGCGGGGTCGAGGGCGGGTACGTCGGCGAGCAGGGCGCGCAGCACGGTGGCCGAGAGGTCGTCGGGGCGGACCGTGGCGAGCGCTCCGCGCAGCCGGCCGATGGGTGTGCGGCGGGCTGCGGCGAAGTAGACGGGACGCACGTCGTCGGGCTCCTTGTCGGAAGGGGTGGGTCAGAACGCGTTGACGCCGGTGAGGGCGCGTCCGATGAGCAGGTGGTGGATCTGGCTGGTGCCCTCGTAGAGGGTCATCACCCGCGCGTCGCGCAGGTACTTGCCGACGGGGTACTCGTCGATGAACCCGTACCCGCCGAAGACCTGGAGCGCGTTGTTGGCGGACCGGACGGCGGCCTCGCTCGCGTAGAGCTTGGCGACGGAGGACTCGGTGGCGAAGGGCAGGCCGCGCTCGATGTGGTCGGCGACCTTCCAGGTGAGCAGCCGGGCGGCCTCGACGTCCACGGCGATGCCGGACAGCAGTTCCTGGACGAGCTGGTGCGAGGCGATCGGCCGGCCGAACTGCTCGCGCTCGCCGGCGTAGCGGACGGCGGCCTCCAGACAGGCGCGGGCGATGCCGACGCAGCCGGCCGCGACCGACATCCGGCCCTTGGCCAGGGCGGCCATCGCGACCGTGAAGCCCTTGCCGAGTTCGCCGAGCCGGGCGCCGTCCGGCACCCGTACGTCGTCGAAGGAGAGTTCGGCGGTGGCCTGGCCGCGCAGGCCGAGCTTGCCGTGGATCTCGGTGCGGGTGAAGCCGGGCAGGTCGGTGGGGACGAGGAAGGCGGTGATGCCGCGGTGGCCGCGCTGCTCCGGGTCGTCGCCGCCGGTGCGGGCGAAGACCAGGGCGACGTCGGCCCAGGTGCCGTTGGTGATGAAGGTCTTGGCGCCGCTGATCAGCCAGTCCGAGCCGTCCCGGACGGCGCGGGTGGTGAGGTTGGCGGCGTCCGAGCCGGTGCCGGGCTCGGTGAGCGCGAAGCAGGCGAGCGCGTCGCCCGAGGTGAGCCGGGGCAGCCAGTGCCGCTTCTGTTCCTCGGTGCCGAAGCCGTTGATCGACTTGCCGACCAGGCCGAGCGAGACCGAGACGATCCCGCGCACGGCCGAGTCGCCGCGCCCGAGCTCCTCCAGGACCAGGCAGTACGCGAGGTGGTCGCCGCCGCTGCCGCCGTACTCCTCGGGGATGGTCAGGCCGAGGAAGCCGACCTCCGCCAGCTTGCCGACGATTGCGCGGTCGACGGATTCGGCGCGGTCCCAGGCGGTGGCGTACGGGACGATCTCGCGGTCGGTGAAGGCGGCGGCGAGGTCCCGGACGGCGCTCTGCTCCTCGGACAACTCCAGGTTCACGGCGGCTCCCGAATCCGGTGTCCAGGGCCCGGGCGGGGTCCGGACCGATTAAACTAGCGCTGCAAGTTTTATGGGGGGACTGTAGCCCCGCCCGGCCCGTGCTGGGAAGGGGCACCTGTCAGAATCGGTCCCCACCGCACCCGGCCGGGGGAACCCGGCCGGAGGAACCGGAGGAAGCCGCCGAGATGGCCCGCCCACGCACCCCGCTGCTCAGCCGCGAGCGCATCGTCGCCGCGGCGCTGCGGCTGATCGACGACGAGGGGCTGGACGCCCTCTCCACCCGCCGCCTCGCCACCGAGCTCTCGGTCAGCGGGCCCTCGCTCTACAACCACTTCGCCACCAAGGACGAACTGCTGGACGCGGTGGTGGACAGTGTCATCGGCGAAGTCGACCTGTCGATGTTCGGGGGCGCCGGGGCGCCGGCGGCCGATGCGACCCCCTGGGCGCAGGCGCTGCGCGACTGGGCCCGTTCCTACCGCGCCGCGCTGGCCGCCCACCCCAACATCGTCCCCGTCCTGGCCCAGGGGCCGGGCCGGCGGCCCAACGCGCTGCGCCTGGCCGACGCCGTCTTCGGTCACCTGGTCGAGGCGGGGTGGCCGCGCGGCCAGGCGACCCGGATCGGCGCGCTGATGCGCTACTTCGTCACCGGCTCCGCGCTGGCCTCGTTCGCGGCCGGCTTCCCGGCGGACGCTCAGGTCTACGACGCGGCCGACTACCCGCACCTGGGCGAGGCGCACCGCCTGGCCGGACACCGCGGGACGGTCGACGAGGGTGCCTTCGAGACCGGTCTGGAGGCACTGCTCGACGGGCTCGCCCTGCGCTACTCCCGGCTGCCCGAACGCTGCTGACGGACCGTCGGCCGCCGTGCGGGTGCCCGCCCCGGTGCCGGTGCCGCGGGCACGGACGCCGGCGTCCGTACCGGAGGCGTCCGTACCGGGGGCGCCCGGAGCGGACCCGTCACCAGGCCTCGCGCGGGACGAAGGCCGGCCGCAGCGCCGGGTCGACCGGGTCGTAGTACCGGTGGTAGACCGGCGTCAGGCCGCCCGAGACCGGCGGCACGATCCAGCTCCAGTCCGCCGGGGTCGGCCGTCCGAGCCGCGCCTCCTGGGCGACGTGCTTGAGGAAGCGCTCCGACTCGGTGTGGTGGTCGGCGATCGTCACCCCCGCCTCCTGGAAGGAGTGCAGCACGGCGACGTTGAGCTCGATCAGCGCGCGGTCGCGCCAGAGCGTGCGGTCGCTGGAGGTGTCCAGTCCCAGCCGCTCGGCGACCGTGCCGAGCATGTCGTAGCGGTCGGCGTCGGCGAGGTTGCGGGCGCCGATCTCGGTGCCCATGTACCAGCCGTTGAACGGAGCGGTCGGGTAGCGGACGCCGCCGATCTCCAGGGTCATGTCGCTGATCGCGGGCACCGCGTACCAGCGCAGTCCGAGGTCGGCGAACCACGCGTGGTCGGGGTGGAGGAGCGGCACCTCCAGGGTGGTGTCGTCCGGGTGTTCGTACCGGACGGGCCGTTCGCCGGGCCGCTGCTGGATCAGCAGCGGCAGCACCTCGAAGCGGTCCTCGGCGCACTTCCAACCCAGCTCGCGGGCCCGGGTGGTGAGCGCGGCACCGGCCGGGTCGCCGACGACGTCCGCGCTGTCGACGTCCTCGCTGTCGACGTCCTCGCCGACCCGGTGGCCCGCGTAGCGGACCAACTGCTGGTTGAGGATGCGGGCGGCCGGGCGGTCCGGGCGGTCGGGGGCGAATACCGAGACCACCGGGCGGATCCGTCCGCCGTTGCCCGCCAGCCGCAGGTGCTCGAAGCACTCGGCGGCGATGTCGTCGGGCTCGGTGAGGTGGCGCAGGTCGCGGACCACCAGGCTGCGCCAGTAGAGCCGGCCGATGCAGCGGGCGGCGTTGCGCCAGGCGAGCTTGGCGCCGTAGGTGAGTTCGGCGGGGGTGTGCCGGTAGCTGCCGGTGCGGTCGATCTCGTCGAGGACGGCGCGCAGCCGCGGCCCGGGGCCGCCGGCGGCGGGCCGCTCGTGGTGGAACTGCCGGACGAAGTCGGCGGCCTGGTCCGGGTCGGTGAACGGCGGCGGCGGGGGCGGCAGTTGTGGGCCGTCCTGGGCGCGGGGGCCGCCCGGCTCCGGGTGCGTCGGTCGTTCCTGGGGTGACGGGCGCGCGTGGGTGTGGGCGTACGGGCAGCCGCCGGTCGTGGCGGCGGCCGGGGTTCTGCGGGGGCGAAGCCGGTTGAAGATCAAGGACACATCCCTCCTGCCGCACAGGAGTACCGGAGGTGCCCGGCCCACCGCAGAGAGTGAACGATTCGGCCCCCGCTCCCGCGCCGGGGCGCTAGGGTGCGGGGGCCGAAGGTCCGATGGTCGGATCAGCCGATGTGCGGCTGTCAGCCCATGTCCTCCAGACGGACGCCCTTGGTCTCCTTCAGGTACTTCGCCACGAAGGGGATGGACAGCGCCGCGAAGGCGGCGTAGATCAGGTAGGTCACCGACAGGTTCCACCGCGCCATGGAGGGGAACGAGACGGTGATCACCCAGTTGGCGATCCACTGGGCCGAGGCGGCGACGGAGAGTGCGGCGGCGCGGATCCGGTTCGGGAACATCTCGCCCAGCATCACCCAGACGACCACGCCCCAGGACAGCGCGAAGAACAGCACGAAGGCGTTGGCGGCGATCAGGGCGACGGTGCCCTGGAGGTCGGGCAGGGTGAGGTTGTCGCCGCTGCCGGTGGCCGAGGAGAACGCCCAGCCGGCCGTGCCGAGCGCGACCGCCATGCCGACCGAGCCGATCAGGGCGAGCGGCTTGCGGCCGATCCGGTCGACCAGCACGATCGCGATCACGGTGCCGAGGATGTTGATGACCGAGCCGATGAAGCTGATCATCAGCGAGTTGCTCTGGTCGATGCCGACCGACTGCCACAGGATCGACGAGTAGTAGAAGATCACGTTGATGCCGACCAGCTGCTGGAAGACCGACAGGCCGATGCCGACCCAGACGATCGGCAGCAGGCCGGAGCGGCCGCCGAACAGGTCGCGGAAGCGCGGGCGGTGGTCGGAGGCGATCAGTGCCCGGACCTCGGCGATCCGGGCGTCGGTGTCCACGCCCTCGCCCTCGACCTCGGCTAGCACCTTGCGGGCGTCCGCCAGGCGGTCGGCCTGGATCAGGTAGCGCGGGGACTCGGGGATGACCGAGGCGAGCACGAAGTAGACCGCGGCCGGGACGACGCAGATGCCGAGCATCCACTGCCAGGCCTCCAGGCCGAGCAGCTGCCCGCGGGTGTCGCCGCCGGCGGCCTGCGCCAGCATCCAGTTCACCAGCTGGGAGATCGCGATGCCCAGCACGATCGCGGCCTGCTGGAAGGAGGCCAGCCGGCCCCGGTACTTGGTCGGCGCGACCTCGGCGATGTAGGTCGGGGCGATCACCGAGGCGATGCCGATGGCGGCTCCGCCGAGGACGCGCCACAGGGCGAGGTCCCAGGCGGAGAACGGCAGCATCGAGCCGACCGCGCTGACCGCGAACAGCAGCGCGCCTGCCTTCATGACCTTGATGCGGCCGTACCGGTCGGCGAACCGGCCGGCCACTGCCGCGCCGACCGCCGAGCCCAGCAGGGCCGAGGAGACGATCAGGCCGGTCACGCCGTCACCGACGCCGAACTTCTCCTGGATGCCGGAGACGGCGCCGTTGATCACGGAGCTGTCGTATCCGAACAGGAACCCACCGAGGGCCGCGGCAGCGGTGATGAAGACGACGAAACCGAGGCGGCCGGGCGCGGGTGCCTCGACCGCCCCGGAGGGCTTCTGGGTGACGCTCACGATCTGACTCCTGGTACTCAACTCTGAGCTCGGTAGCCGCGATCGTAACCCGTGTTCGTTTAACTCTTGTACACGGGGAGGGGGATCCGTGCTCAGAGAATTCGTAAGGTGAACAAGCAAATTGGGTCGCCCGCGCGTTTCCGGGCAGGCGGCCGCCCGGTGCGTGACCGGGCGGCCGACCGGCGGCCCGCTCAGGCCGGGGAGGCGAGCGAGAGCCCGAACCGGCCCTCCGGGTCCGTCCACCAGTGGCTCAGCCGCAGCCCGGCGGCCGCCAGCTCCGCGGCCACCCGCTCGCGGCGGAACTTCGCCGACACCTCGGTGCGCAGCTCCTCGCCGCGGGAGAAGTGCACCGGCAGGTCCAGGGCCGGGATCTTCACGGTCTGCGAGCGCAGCGAGCGCAGCCGCATCTCGATCCACTCCCGGTCGGCGTCCCAGAGCGCGACGTGCTCGAAGGCGTCCGGGTCGAAGTCGGCGCCCAGCTCGCGGTTGAGCACGTTGAGCACGTTCCGGTTGAACTCGGCGGTCACCCCGGCGGAGTCGTCGTAGGCGGCGACCAGCACCGCCGGGTCCTTGACCAGGTCGGTGCCGAGCAGCAGGAAGTCGCCCGGGTCGAGGGCGGCCCGCAGGCCGCGCAGGAAGGCCGCGCGCTCCTCGGGCAGCAGGTTGCCGAGGGTGCCGCCGAGGAAGGCGACCAGGCGGGGGCCGCCGTCCGGGGGCAGGCCGAGCCGGGCCGTGAAGTCGGCCAGCACGCCGTGCACGGCCAGCCCGGGGTACTCGGCGGCGAGCGCGCCGCCGGCCGAGGTCAGCGCGCTCTCGCTGACGTCCACCGGGACGTAGGTCTCCAGGGTGTCGAGCGCGCGCAGGGCGTCCAGCAGCAGCCGGGTCTTCTCGGAGGAGCCGGAGCCCAGCTCGACCAGGGTCCGGGCCCGGGTGGCCGCGGCGATCTCGCCGGCCCGGGCGGTCAGGATGGCCCGCTCGGCGCGGGTCGGGTAGTACTCGGGCAGCCGGGTGATCTCCTCGAACAGCTCGCTGCCGCGCGCGTCGTAGAACCACTTCGGCGGCAGCCGCTTGGGGTCGGCGGTGAGTCCGTGCTGCACGTCGTGGCGCAGGGCGGTGCTGAAGTGGTCGCCGGGCAGCAGTCGGGTGAGATCAAAGGTGTCCATGACAGGGTGGTTCCTCTGTTCAGAAGATGAAGGGAGAGTGGGGATTCAGTCGCGGCCGGGGAGTCGGTGGACGCTCGTGCCGCGCGCGTCGACCAGCAGCAGCGAGCCGTCCGGGACGGGCGTCCAGCCCGGCTCGTCGTCGTACGGCTCGGAGGCCACCACCGTCCCGAGGTCCGGCAGGGGCCGGTGGTGCAGGGTGTCGCCCCAGGTGGTCGCGGCGATCGCGGTGCCGTCGGTGAGCAGCAGGTTGAGCCGCCCGGTCGTGTGCGCGGCGACGTCCGCGACGGTGCCCGCCAACGCCTCTCCGAGCCCGGCGCCTGCCCGCAGCCGGTGCAGGGTCAGGGCCCAGAGCAGGGCCGAGTCGGTGCGGGCCTCCAGCTCCAGCAGCTCGGCCGGCGGGAGCAGTGCGGCCAGGGCGTCCAGCTTGCCCGGCCAGCCGGCCACCGCGCCGTTGTGGCTGAACAGCCAGCGTTCGGCGCCGAACGGCGCGGCCGCGCTCTCGCCCGCCGCGCAGCCCTCGGTCGCGGAGCGCACCGCGGCCAGCAGTGCCCGGGTGCGGACCACCCGGGCCAGGTCGGCGAAGGTCGCGTCGGCCCAGATCGGCCCGGTCCGGCGGTAGCGGGCGGGCACCTCGTCGCCGTCCGCGTACCAGCCGAGGCCGAAGCCGTCCACGTTGACGGTGCCGTACCGCTGCGTCCGGGGCGCCCAGGACTGCCGGTGCAGCCCGTACGGCGGGTGCACCAGCACGTCCTGCGGTGCCACCGGCTCGCCCAGGTAGGCGAGGTGACGGCACATCAGGCGCGCTCCAGGTCGCGTGCGGTGCGGAACCCGGCGAAGATCTGCCGGCGGACCGGGTAGTCCCAGTTGCGGAACGTGCCCCGGCAGGCGACCGGCGCCACCGCGAAGCAGCCGCCGCGCAGCACCTTGTACTCGGGGCCGAAGAAGACCTCCGAGTACTCCTGGTACGGCCAGGCGTGGAAGCCCGGGTAGGGGCGGAAGTCGCTGGCCGTCCACTCCCACACGTCGCCGATCAACTGCCGTACGCCGTAGGGGGACCGGCCCTCCGGGTAGCTGCCGGCCCCGGCCGGGCGCAGATGGCGCTGGCCGAGGTTGGCGTGCTCGGGCCCGGGGGCCGCGTCGCCCCAGGGGTAGCGGCGGGAGCGCCCGGTGACCGGATCGTGCCGCGCCGCCTTCTCCCACTCCGCCTCGGTCGGCAGCCGCCGCCCGGCCCACCGGGCGTACGCGTCGGCCTCGTACCAACTGACGTGCAGCACCGGCTCGTCGGGCTCGACCGGTTCGACGGCGCCGAAGCGGCGGCGCAGCCATGCGCCGTCCCGGTACTGCCAGAACAGCGGGGCGGTCAGGTCGGCGCGCTGCCGGTGCGCCCAGCCCTCCGCCGTCCACCAGTGCGGATCGTCGTAGCCGCCGTCCGCGATGAAGCGCTGGTAGGCGGCGTTGGTGACCGGTGTGGTGTCCAGCAGGAAGTCCGGCAGGTCGACGGTGTGCGCCGGGCGCTCGTTGTCCAGCGCCCACGGCTCGGTGTCCGTCCCCATGGTGAACGGCCCCGCGGGGATGAGGACCTCGGCGGGCAGTCCGGCCGCGTCGGCCGGTGCCGGGGGCGGCGGGGGAGCGGCCAGGGCCGGCTCGCCGGCCCGCAGCTGATGGGTGATCAGCATGGTTTCGTCGTGCTGTTGCTCGTGCTGCGCGATCATCCCGAACGCGAAGCCGGCCGTCAGCAGCGGCGCGCCCTCCAGCGGACTGGCGGCGAGCATGTCCAGCACCCGGCCGCGCACCTCGTGCGAGTAGGCGCGGGCCTCGTCGGGCGGCAGCAGCGGCAGGCTGGGGCGCTCGGCCCGGGGGTGCTGGAAGGCGTCGTACAGCCCGTCGATCTCCGGGCGCATCGGCTCCCGGCCGCCGACGTTGCGCAGCAGCCAGAACTCCTCCTGGTTGCCGATGTGCGCGAGGTCCCAGACCAGCGGGGACATCAACGGGGAGTGCTGGGCGGTCAGGTCGCGGTCCTCGACGCAGTCGGTCAGCGCGGCGGTCCGGGCGCGGGCGGCCAGCAGCTCGGCGGCGATGGTCTCGCGCAGGTCCTCGATGCCGCGGGCGGCCTCGATTCCGCGGGTCGCACCGGCACTGCGGGCCGTCTCCGTGGCGGCGGCCGTCCCTGAGGCGCGGGCCGTCCCCGTGGCGCGGGCCGCGCCGGATCCCTCGGCGGGGGCTGCGATCGGGCCGTTCGGTCGGACGTCGGTCATGGTGCGGCCTCCTCCGTGGGAGTGCGTCGGGTGCCGGAGCGCAGGGCGTCCAGCTGGTCGTCGGCCGGACAGCGGCCGCGCGCGGGGTAGCGCTCGGCGAACTCGGCGACGGCGGTGCGCAGCCACCCGGCGCCGGGCAGGCGGCCCAGCGCGGCGTCGGCGGCGGCGAAGCAGGCGAGGGCGGCGCGGCGCAGTTCGGGGTCGGCGACCGCCAGGGTGGCGGCGCGGCGCCAGGCGTCGCTGCGCGGCGGCCGCGGACCGCCGGACCGGTCCGCCCGGTCGGAGGAGTCCAGCGGCTCCAGCGCGGCCAGTGCGGTGTCGGCGGCCACCGGGTCGTCCAGCAGCGCGGTGACCAGCGCGGCGACCACCATCCAGCCGTCCCCGGGCTGGGCGTCGATCATCCGCAGCTCCAGGTGGCCGCGGGGGCGCACCGGCGGGAAGAGGGTGGTGCGGTGGTAGTCCAGGTCGGCGAGCGTGGGCGGGCGTTCGCCCGCGCCGCGGATCCAGTCGCGGAAGCTCACCCCGGGCGGGGCCGTCCACGGCAGCCCCTCCGGCCGTTGCACGCACAGCACTTCGGCGTCCAGCACGTACTGCGCCCAGGCCTCGCGCGGGTCGCCGTGGTCCGGCTCCGGGGCCAGCGTGCGGGTCGGGTCCATCCGGGACCAGACGGTCTGCCGGGTCGACCGGTGGCCGGTCGGCCTGCCGTCCAGCAGCGGGGAGTTGGCGAAGGCGGCGACCAGCACCGGGCCCAGCCGGTGGACCAGCTGCCAGCGGCGTTCCACCGCGTGCGGGCCGTCCGCCTCGCCGGCGTCCAGGCACACCTGCACCGACGCGGTACCGGTCATCATGATCCGGCCCCAGGGCCCGGCGGAGTCGAAGAAGCGCTCCATCGCGAGGTAGCGGGGGTGGTCCAGCACCATCCGGCGGGGGCGGGCGAGCGGGTCCGTCCCGGTGCCGGTGAGTCGAAGGCCCTGGGCCGCGAAGGCGGCCCGCAGGGCGGTCAGATCGCGTCGGGTGCCGTCGACGCAGGCCAGGAGGCCGATGGCGGGCGGGGAGCTGAGCTCGACCTGTCCGCCGGGTTCGAGCGTGAGGCGCGAACCGGAGGGGAGCGAGGTGCCGTCGGTGCCGCCGAGGGGCAGCGACTCCAGCGCGGCGTGGAGCAGTTGCGGCCGTACGGGCCGGGTGGGACATCGATCGTCATGGACGAACCACTCGACCTCGACACCCACCAGTCGAGGCGGTCCGATCTTGAAACAGACGCCCGACACGTGGCTGCGCGCCCCCGATTCGGTCAGCGGGGTCACCCCCGTCGGGGGTGGTGGCGTGCTCTGCCGGTCGGGCGGAGTGGTGCGGGATGTCGGTATCACCGGACTCACCATCCTCGGGATCACGATTGCGGCCCGGTCTACCTTGCCCAGTCTGCTACGGAGCATGCGGGGGCGCTTCGCAAAAATCGTGTGAACGTTCGTTTCTGCAGGTCAGGGGCATGGCGAACGGGTGATGTAGGGGAGTTCGGCAGGCTGTGCGCGGGCGCTCACCCGGGGTGCGTGACCCCGGCACATGCCCGGGTCACCGGAGGCCGGCGCCCGCCGCGCCCGGCCGCCCGAGCAGCGCCAGCCGGGCCGGGACGACGTCCAGGACCGGGCCCGGCAGGGCGTAGTTCAACCGCAGCGAACCGTGGCCGCCGGGGCCGAAGTCGGTACCGTCGGAGGCCTCCAGGCCGCAGCGCTCCAGCAGCGCCCGGCGGGCGGCCGGAACCGGCAGCCCGAGGGCGGCGGCGTCCAGCCAGAGCAGGTAGGACGCCTGCGGGGCCGAGCGGACGGCCGGCCCGAGCACGCCGGTGAGCCGGGTACGGGCGGCGGCGAGGTAGGCGAGCAGCGCGTCCAGCCACGGGCCGCCCTCGCACAGCGCCGCCCGCTGCACGGTCTGCTCCAACAGGCCGCCCTCCCACAGGCCGTAGCCGGCCAGGGCGTCCGCGAACCGGGCGCGCAGCGCGGGGTCCGGGACCAGGGCGAAACTGCTGGGGATCCCCGAACAGTTGAAGGTCTTGCCGACCGAGTTGAGCGTGACGGCGAGGTGCCGGTGCGCCGGGTCGACGGTGGCGACGGCGACCGGGTGGACGTGACCGGGATGGGTGAGGTCGCCGTGCACCTCGTCCGAGACCAGCAGCGCGCCCGCCTCCGCGGCCCGACCGGCCAGGGCGCGCAGCTGGTCGGCGGGCCAGACCCGGGCGGACGGGTTGTGCGGGCTGCTGAGCAGGACGGCGGCGGCGGGGCCGGGGAACGGCCCGGGCGGGAGTCGCGGGCCGTCCGGGCCGGCGGCCAGGGGCAGCTCCCGGTACCCGATGCGCGCCGCGCGGCAGAGCTGGGCGAAGCCGCCCCACTCGGGTGTCGGGAACAGGACGGGCGCCGGCGTCCCCCCGGCGTCCGGCCGTTCGGCCCCCCGCACGACGGTCTCCAGCAGGACGCGCAGGGCGGTGCGGGGGCCGCAGGGCAACAGCAGGACCCAGTCCGGATCGACTTCGACGCCGTGCCGGGCGCGGTACCAGTCGGCCACCAGCGAGCGGCCGGCCGGATCGCACACCGTGTAGCCGTACGCGCGGTGGCCGGCGCGTCGGCGCAGGGCCTCGGCGATGGCGGGCGGGCCGGGGAGGTCCATGTCGGCGAGGCCCATCGGGATCACCCCGGGGACGCCATCCGTGCGGGCCCACTTGCTGCTTCCCGTGCCGGTGCGGTCGAAGGGGGCGTCGAAGCCGAAGTCCGGGGCGAAGTCGGAGCCGGTGGGGCCGGAGCCCGGGGAGCCGGTGGGGCCGGTGGGCGTGTCGGGTGTGGCGTGCGTCGGGGTCATGGCGGGCCTCCGGTGCGTCGGGACGCTCCGGCCACGCTAGCCCCGGTGGGGCCGTCGCGTCCCACGGTTCGGGCACGGGTGGGCGGATCACCCGGCGGCCCGTAGGCTGCCCGGCGGCTCGCGGCCCCGGAGGCGCGCGGGCGCACACACGGGGACGTACGGGGCCGGACGGGAACGTACGCGGACGCACGGGGAGAGGGGCGGCGGGATGGCGGCGACGGCACGGGGGGCGGTCGGTGAGCAGGAGGAACAGGGCGAGGAGTTCACGCTGTTCGTGGCGCGGCGGGTGGAGCCGGGCTTCGAGGAGGCCTTCGAACTGTGGGCGAAGAACATCCTCGCCGCGGCCACGGAGCACGCGGGCAACCTCGGCACCGGTCTGCTCCGCCCGTCCGGGCCGGACGACCCCTGGCACCTGCTGCTGCACTTCCGCGACGCCGAGGCCTTCCGCTCCTGGCAGACCTCCCCCGTGCGGGCGGCCTGCTTCGCCAGGGCGGACGGCCACCACCACGAGGTCCACCGGCACGAGATCCACGGGATGGAGGGCTGGTTCGCCACCACCCCGGGTGCCGCACAGCGCCGCCCGCCGGTGCGCTGGAAGATGGCGGTGGCCTCGACCGTCGCCATCGCGCCCCTGGTCGTGGTCTCCGCGGTCGTGCTCGGGCCGCACCTGACGGGCCTGCCGGTGGCCGTCCGGCCGCTGGTCACCGCGCCGCTGATCAGCGTACTGATGACGTACGCGGCGCTCCCGGTGGTGACGCGGGCGCTGCGGCGGTGGCTGTTCCGGGACGCGAAGGGCTGAGGTGCCGGGCCGCCGACGGGTGGCGGAGGCTCGGTGACGCGGGCGACGGCGGCCGCGAACGGACACTGGCGAACAGGTGACAGCTGACAGATTTCGAAATCTGTCAGCTGTCATCTGGTTCGCTGAAAGTCGTCGGCTGACTCCGTCATCCGTCAGCCGTGCCCCTCCGTCGCGCCGCCCGCCAGGTACGCCGCCAGCCCGCGCCGCCCCCGGCGCATCATCACCGCGTGGTTGGCCCGGAACACCGGGTGCAGCGGCAGGGCCAGGCGGCGCAGCAGCGCCTTCCCCGGCCGGGTGTTCTCCTCGAACAGCACCCGGGTGCCCGCCCGTTCCTCACCCGCACCCCCGCCGGCCGGGACCTCCGGGGCCTCCGGGACGACGGTGAACCGCGACCAGCCGTCGAGGTCACCCCGCATCGCGACCTCCAGCACCCCGGTCGCCGGGTCGCGTCGACGTGTCTCCAGGCCGATCACCAGCCGGTACGGCAGCAGGGCGCGCACCACCACCTCCCCGGAATCCTCCCCGGTCCGCCGGGCGTCGAGGATCTCGGGCCACCAGCGGGGGTAGTTCCCGATGTCCTCCAGCGCCGCGAACACGGCCGGTGCCGGTGCCGCGAGCCGCCAAACGCCCTGGAAACGGTAGTGGTTGGGGTCCACGGCCCCACCCTAGCCCCGCGTCGGGCCTCCCGGACCCGTTCCGGCCCGTACCGCGACCCCGCCCCGGCTCGCACCGCCACCCCCGGCGTCGCCGCTACTCCGGTTCGGCCAGGGTGAAGGCGGTGTTGACCAGCGCCACGTGGCTGAACGCCTGTGGCGTGTTGCCGAGTTGGCGGCGGGCGTACGGGTCCCACTCCTCGGAGAGCAGCCCGAGGTCGTTGGCGAGCCCGACCACCCGTGCGAACAGGGCGCGTGCCTCGTCCGTCCGCCCGGTCGCGGCGAGCGCGTCGGCGAGCCAGAACGAGCAGGCCAGGAAGGCGCCTTCGCCGCCCGGCAGCCCGTCGCCGTTTGTCCCGGCCCGGTAGCGGCGCACCAGCCCGCCGTGGTCGAGCCCGTCCCGGACGGCGTCCACGGTGCGCACGACCCGGGGGTCGTCCGGCGGCAGGAAGCCGCTCTTGACCACGAACAGGGTGGCCGCGTCCAGCCCCCGCCCGCCGTAGTGCTGGACGAACACGCCGCGTTGCCGGTCGTAGCCGTTCTCGCAGACGTCGGCGTGGACGGCGTCGCGCAGCGCCCGCCAGCGGTCGACCGGCGCGGGCAGTCCGGTGGTCTCGGCGAGCCGTACGGCGCGGTCGGCGGCCACCCAGCACATCACCTTGGAGTGGACGAAGTGCCGCCGTCCGCCGCGCACTTCCCACAGTCCTTCGTCCGGCTCGCGCCAGTGCTGTTCGAGGTGGTCCATCAGCGAGCGCAGCAGCGTCCAGACGTGCCGCTCCATCGGCAGTCCCGCCAGCAGTGCGAGGTGGAGGGTGTCCACCACCTCGCCGTAGACGTCGAGTTGGAGCTGGTCGACGGCGGCGTTGCCGAAGCGGACCGGCCGCGAGCCCTCGTAGCCCGGCAGCCAGCCGGCGGTGGTCTCGCCGAGCACCCGCTCCCCGGCGACCCCGTACACGGCCTGGACGTGGCGGGGACCTCCGGCGATGGCGCGCAGCAGCCAGCGGCACCAGGCGGCGGCCTCCTCCCGGAACCCCCCGCGCAGCAAGGCGGAGAGTGTCATCGAGGAGTCGCGCAGCCAGCAGAAGCGGTAGTCCCAGTTGCGCGTGCCGCCGATCCGCTCCGGCAGGGAGGAGGTGGCGGCCGCGACGATCCCGCCGGTGGGGGCGTAGGCGAGCGCCTTGAGGGTGAGCAGCGACCGCAGGACGGCGCTGCGCCACTCGCCCCGGTACCGGCAGCCGGACGCCCAGCGCTGCCACCGGTCGAGCGTGGCGAGCAGCGCCTGTTCGGGGTCGGTGCGCGGGGCGGAGGCCAGGTGGGAGGGCTGCCAGGTGAGGACGAACGGGACGCGCAGTCCGGCGGTGACGGTGAACTCGGAGACGGTGACGCCGTCCAGTCCGTAGGTGTGGACCCCCGGGGGCACCCGCAGCCAGGCGGAGTCGGGTCCGGCGACGGCGACCCGGTGGTGCCCGGTGCGCCGGACCCACGGGTCGATCCGGCCGTAGTTGAAGCGCAGTCGCAGGCCGCCGCGCATCGGGACGGTGCCGTCGAGGCCCTCGACGATCCGGATCAGCTGGGGGTCGCGCTGCCCGCCCCGGCCGCGCTGCGGCATGAAGTCCGTGATCCGCACCCGTCCGTCGGGGGCCTGCCACTCGCTCTCCAGGACGAGGGTGTCGCCCCGGTAGCGGCGGGCGTGGCACTCGGCGGCGCCGGCCGGGGCGATCCGCCAGGAGCCGTGGTCCCGGTCGCCGAGCAGTCCGGCGAAGCAGCTGGGGGAGTCGAAGCGGGGCAGGCAGAGCCAGTCGACCGATCCGTCCCGGCCAACGAGGGCGGCGGTCTGCAGGTCGCCGATGAGGGCGTAGTCCTCGATGCCTCCGGTCATCACGCCCATTGTGGGACGCATCCCCGGTACCCCGCACCGCAGGAGGGGGTGCCGGGGAGGCCCGGAGGCCCCGGGAGCCGGGCACTCCGCTTGCACCCGTTCGGGGTGCGGAGGAGGATCTTCTGTGCTTGTAGTCTCAGCTGTCACAGCAGTGCCCCCGTGGCACTGCCTCCCCGCAACCGGAGTGAAGGAGTCACAGGCATGCGGCGACCGAGCTGGGTACCGGAGGGTACGGACCTGGACAAACCGAACGCCGCGCGGGTCTACGACTACTACCTCGGGGGCTCGCACAACTTCGAGGTCGACCGGGAGATGGCCCGCAAGGCGCTGGCGCTGTGGCCGGAGCTGCCGCAGATCATGCGCTCCAACCGCGCCTTCCTGCGCCGCGCGGTGACCTTCCTCGCCGAGCAGGGCGTCACCCGCTTCCTCGACATCGGCTCCGGGATCCCGACCTTCGGTGCGGTGCACGAGATCGCCCGCGCGATCCGGCCGGAGGCGAAGGTCGTGTACGTGGACCGCGACCCGGTCGCCGTCGCACACAGCCGCCTGCTGCTCCAGGACGACCGGGCCAGCGCCGTCGTCCAGGCCGACCTGCGAGACGTCGACGACCTGCTGGCCCGCCCCGAGGTGGCCGAGCTGCTGGCGGAGGGCGAGCCGGTGGCCGTGCTGCTGGTGGCCGTCGCGCACTTCGTGAGCGACGACGAGGACCCGTGGAAGCTGGTCGGCGTGATCCGCGACGCCCTCCCGCCCGGCAGCGCGCTGGTGCTCTCGCACGCTTCCCTGGAGGGCCGCCCGGACCAGGCGGAGGACCACCAGAAGCTCTACCGGATGACGCCGACCCCGCTGACCATGCGCACCCGTGAGCAGATCGCCGCGATGTTCGCCGGCTTCGAGCTGGTCGAGCCGGGCGTGGTCTACCTTCCGCAGTGGCGCCCCGATCAGCCGGAGTCGGTCGGCGAGCACCCCGAGCGGATGACCGGGGTGGCGGGCGTGGGGTTCCGCCCTTGAGCGGACGCGACGGACGACGCACCGACGGCCGCCCGCCCCGCGCGGCGGCCGCCGGGAGCAGACCGCTGGGCACGGGCCGGCGCGCGGCACCGACCGCGCCCGACACGCCCCGGCCGGACGGCGCCTTCCGGACGGCGGTCAGGCCCCGGCCGGACGGCGCCTCGCGGCCGGACGGCGGACCCGGGGCGCGCCGATGAACACCGTCCCGGCACCCGGCGGCGCCGACCGGTTCCACGAGGACTGGGCCCGGCTGCTCTCGGCCGACCACGGCATCGCCGTCCACCCCGACCTGCTCAACCGGCTGGTCGCCCGCACCGCCGCGCTGCTGCACCGCGCCCAGGAGGGTGAGCCCTTCGAGCCGCGGCTGGCCACCCAGGCCGGGGCCGAACTGGTCGACGCGCACTTCACCGACCCGGTGCTGCTGGCCCGGGCCGTCGAACTGCTCCAGGTGCAGCGGCTCGGGGACGGCCGCGGCCCTGTCCTGACCGGCGCCTTCGCGGCCGGCTGGGCCGCCGCGCTGCGCGAGCGCACGCTGCGCGAGCAGGAGGCGATCCGCACCGCCGCCGACACTGCCCGCAAGGAGGCCGAACGGGCGCTGCGCGCCTCCGAGGCCCGGTTCCGCGCACTGTTCGAGAGCGCCGCGATCGGCATCGGCATCGGCGACACCGACGGCAACATCATGGCCGTCAACAAGGCGCTGCAGGAGCTGTTCGGCGCGGGCCCCGCGGACATGATCGGCCGCCGGGTGGGCGACCTCGTGCACCCCGAGGACACCCCGGGCGTGTGGGAGGCGTACGAGGAGCTGATCAGCGGCAAGCGCGAGTACTTCCAGTTCGACAAGCCGTACTACCGCCAGGACGGCGAGGTGGTCTGGACCCACCTGACCGTCTCGCTGATCCGCGACGACGACGGCACCCCGCAGTACCAGGTGGCGATGCTGGAGGACGTCACCGACCGCTACCGGCTCCAGGAGCGGCTGCGCCACCAGGCGACCCACGACCCGCTGACCGGGCTGCCCAACCGCGCGGCCTTCTTCGAGCGGCTGGAGAAGCTGTTCGCGGACCCGGAGCCGGGTGCCCGCTTCGGCCTCTGCTACGTCGACCTCGACGGCTTCAAGGTGGTCAACGACAGCCTCGGCCACGACATGGGCGACCAGCTGCTGTCCGCGGTCGCCGCCCGGCTGAAGGCCGCCCTGACGCCGCTCGGCCACCTGGTGGCCAGGCTCGGCGGCGACGAGTTCGTCGTCCTGCTGGAGAAGTGCCGGGGCGAGCAGGAGGCGGTGGCCGCCGCGAAGTCCGTGCTCAAGGCGCTGGCCGGGCCGGTGCTGATCGGTGACCACAAGCTCGCCGTGGGGGCCAGCGTCGGCGTGCTGGAGCGGCGGGTGTCCACCACGACCCCGGGCGCCGCCGTCCGCGCCGCCGACCTCACGCTGTACCGCGCCAAGGAGGCCGGCCGCGGCCGCTGGACGCTGTTCGACCCCAAGGAGAACGCCCGCGCGGTCAGCCGCTACGCGGTGTCGGTGCGGATGCCCGCCGCCCTCGACCGCGGCGAGTTCTTCATCGACTACCAGCCGCTGTACCGCCTCGCCGACGGCCGGCTGGCCGCCGTGGAGGCGCTGGTGCGCTGGCGTCATCCGCAGCTCGGCGTGCTCGGCCCGGACGAGTTCGTCACCACCGCCGAGGAGACCGGGCTGATCATGCCGCTCGGCCGCTGGGTGCTGGAGCAGGCGTGCGGTCAGGCCGCGGACTGGATCAAGCGGTTCGGCGACGCGGCGCCGCAGCTCAACGTCAACCTGGCGGTCCGTCAGGCCCGCAGCGCCGGGCTGGTGTCCGACCTCGCCCGGATCCTGGACGGCACCGGACTCGACCCCGCCCGGCTGCAGTTGGAGATCACCGAGTCGACCGTGGTCGGGCCCGAGGACGAGGCGCTGCGCACCCTGCACGGGCTGGTCGACCTCGGGGTGTCGCTGGCCGTCGACGATTTCGGCACCGGCTGGTCCAACCTGGCCTACCTGCGCGACCTGCCGGTCTCCGGCCTGAAGATCGCCGGGTCCTTCGTGGGCGACCTGCACGAACCGGGGAAGGACGAGTCCACCGGGTGGCGGATCGTCAGCGGGCTGGTGTCGATGGCGCACGCGCTCGGGCTGAACGTGACCGCCGAGGGCGTGGAGACCGCCAGGGACGCCGAGCGGCTGCGGACCATCGGCTGCGACTGGGCGCAGGGCTGGCACTTCGGCCGCCCGGTGCGGCCGAACGAGATCGCCCGGCGGATCGTGGAGGAGCCGAAGGGTCGCCCGGTCGAGGGCTGAGGTCCTCCTGGCCCTGCCGCGGACCCGCCTGGATCACCCAGGCCTTCCCGTGGCCTTCCCGTGGCCTTCCTGGGCCCCGGGCGACCCCGGGTGGCCCCGAGTTCCCGATCCCCGGGGCGTCTGCGGCGGCCCGGGTGGGCCGCCCCGGCCTCCAGGCGCCCGAACGCGACGGCGCTCGGCAGTCCCGTCGGGGCGCCATACCGCCAGAATTTCACTGAGTGTCATCAAAAGTAGCGACATAAGCGGGCAGAAGCCCCTTGACGTGACTGTCAGTACTGGCGGAGGATGGGGTCCTGGCCACCTTTCACTCGAGGGTGTGGGAGGAGCATTCGGCCAGTTCGTACGATCGGCGCCTCCGGGCGCCGGGAGCACCGCGGCGGTGCGCACCCCCTTCGGCCGTCACAGCGCTCTCCATCGTCAGCCCTTGGGTTCCGCCCCCGGGCTTCCCCACCGGGCTCGACCCGCGCGTATCCGCCCGCACCGGTCGCCCGTTCACCGGCCAGCAGGGGCCGCGCCGCCGGCGCCCGCCCGCCGCCTCCCTCCGAGAGGCCGCTCAGATGAGCATTCTCATGCCCTCCAACGCAGACTTCCGCCCTGCCCGGAGCCCCGGCTCCGAGCCCGATCAGACCGGCCCGGGCTGCCGGGCACCCGACGCCCCGCCCGACGGGTCGACCGGCGCCCCGGCGGACGCCGAAGCCGACGGGCCACCCGGCCACTCACCGGAGGCGGCCGTCCGCCCGGCTCCTTCCCCGGCCGCGGCCCCCGCGCCGGCCGCCGCCTCCGCCGCCCCGGCCGTTCCCTCCGCCGCGCCGACCGTCCCAGCCGTCGCGCCGACCGCCCTCCCCGCCGCGCCCGCGCCCGCCCCCTCGGTCGACGGCCGGGCCGCGCAGGGCCACCCGAACCGGCGCGCCGACGACCAGAAGCGGCGGGCCGAGGACCGCATCGGCCGCCGCCGTACGGACCGCCCGATGCGCCGCGCCGGTGACGGCGTCGTCACCACCCACACGGTCAGCCTGGTGATCCCGGCCCACAACGAGGCCCGCAACATCCCCTGGGTGTTCGAACAGATCCCCCGCTGCGTCGACGAGGTCATCCTGGTCGACGGCGCGTCCAGCGACGCCACCCTCCCGATGGCCCAGTACTGCCTGCCGACGGTCCGCAGCGTCCAGCAGCGCGGCGCCGGCAAGGGCAACGCCCTGCGCACCGGGTTCGCCGCCGCCACCGGCGAGTACATCGTCATGATGGACGCCGACGGCTCCATGTGGCCCGGCGAGATCCCGCACTTCCTGCACTTCCTGGACAACGGGTTCGACTTCGTCAAGGGCTCGCGCTGCATCGCCGGCGGCGGCTCGCTCGACTTCACCCGGATCCGCTCGCTCGGCAACCGGGCCCTGCTCGCCGTCGTCAACAGACTGTACGACGCGCGCCTCACCGACCTGTGCTACGGCTACTGCGCCTTCCGCCGCTCCTTCCTGGACGCGCTCGACCTGCGCTCGACCGGCTTCGAGATCGAGGCCGAGATGACCGCGCACGCGCTGCGCTCCGGGCTGCGGATCGCCGAAGTGCCGAGCCTGGAACTCCCCCGCCGCAGCGGTCGCTCGCACCTCCACGCCGTCTCCGACGGCCGCCGGGTGCTGAGGACCCTGATCGCCGAGCGCCCCGGCGCCCGGTCCCCGGCGAACGCCCCCGCGGGGGAGCACTGATGAATGGCACCGACCGGCGCACCGCAGCAGCCTGCCCGCGCCCCGCCGCTCGAAACTCGCTCCACACCCCCGTTCGCGTCGTCGACCTGGACCTGGACGAACCGAGCGGGCTGCGCTCGCCCGGCGGTCTCGGTGCTGCCGCCCCGGACGGACGCGTGTTGGCGTTGGTGCGGCTGCACGGACACCCGCTCGGGCTGGTCACGGCCACCGGGGCAGCCGGCCAGAGCGCCGCGTTGCGTCGGGCGCTGGTCGACGCCGCTCACCGGGAACTTCGCGTTCCCGCCCTGTCCACCGCGACACCCGCGGCGCGTCCCGGTCGGGTCGGTCGCGCCCGGGTGCCCGCGGACCCGGTCACGGTCAGCGTGGTCGTCGCCACTCACAACCGGGCGGGCCTGCTGCGACCCTGCCTCGACTCCCTGCTGCGGAACGGCTATCCGCGGTTCGAGGTCATCGTCGTGGACAACGCCCCTGCCGACGACACCGCCGAACGCCTGGTCCGGGACCGGTACCGGGGCCGGGTCCGCTACCTGCGCGAGCCGGTGGCGGGCCTGGCCCGGGCCCACAACACGGGGCTCGCCGCCGCCCGCGGCGAGATCACCGCCTTCACCGACGACGACACCCTCGCCGACCCCGGCTGGATCGCCGCCCTCGCCCAGACCTTCGCCGAGGACGGGCGGATCGGGTGCGTCACCGGCCTGATCCTGCCCGCCGAGCTCGACACCCCGGCCCAGGCCGCCCTCGAATGCCACGGCGGCTTCGCCAAGGGCTTCGCCGCCCGGACCTGGACCCTCGCCGACGGGCCCGCCGACCCGCTCTTCCCCTTCGCCGCAGGCCGGTTCGGGTCCGGCGCCAACATGGCCTTCCGCACCGCCCCGCTGCGCGCCCTCGGCGGCTTCGACCCCGCCACCGGCACCGGCACCCCCGCCCGCGGCGGCGACGACCTGCTCTCCTTCTTCCGCATCCTGGTCGCCGGCCACGCCCTCGCCTACGCGCCGGACGCCATCGTCTGGCACCGCCACCGGCGCACCATGGATGCCGTTCCCGCCCAGGCCTTCGGCTACGGCGCCGGCTTCGGCGCCTACCTCGCCGCCGCCCTGCACCACGAACCCGCCATGCTGCCCGCCCTGTTGCGCCGCCTCCCCAGCGGCATCCGGTACGCGGTCCGCCGCGCACGCACCCGGCCGGACCCGGGCGCGGCGGGCCGCCGCCCCGGCAGGCGCCTGGCCCGGCTCGAACTCCAGGGCCTGGTCTACGGGCCGCTCGGCTACGCGCGCAGCCTGCGCAGTGCCCGGGCCGCGAGCCGGACGGCGGGGTGAACGGCCCGTGTCCGCGCGCGCCGTGCCCGCCGTCGTGCCCGCCGGAGGCCGTCCCGCGTGCTCCTGCCCGCTGCCGCTGCCCTGCGAGTGCTCGTACCCGGCCCTGGTGCGGGCCCGGCTGCGCGCCGCGACGGCCGGTGAGCCGCTGCTGCGCAACGGGCACGTACTGACCGCCAGTTCGGTCCTCACGGCGGGGTTCGGCGCGGTCTTCTGGATGCTCGCCACCCGCTGGTACGGCGCGGAGTTCGTCGGGCTCAGCTACGCCGTGCTCACGGCCGCGGCGCTGATCTCCGAGATCGGCCAACTCAACCTCGCCGACGTGCTGATCCGCTTCGTGCCCGCGGCCGGCCCGGGCACCCGGACCCTGCTGATCCGCTGCTACCTGATCGCCACGGCCGCCAACGTGGTGGTCGGGAGCCTCTTCCTCGTCCTCGTCCCGGTGGTCGCACCGGACCTCGGCTTCCTGCGCAGCCCGCCGGTCGCCCTCGCCTTCCTCGCGATGACCGCCGGCTACACGCTCTTCGTCCTCCAGGACGGTGCGCTGACCGGCCTGCGCCGGCCGGGCTGGGTGCTCGGCGAGAACGCCCTGTTCGCCGTCGTGAAGATCGTGCTGCTGGCCGGCCTGGCGGGCTGGGCGCTGCACGCCGGGATCCTGATCTCCTGGGCCGGAGCCCTGCTGGTCGCCCTGGTCACCGCCAACACGCTGCTCTTCCGCCGGATCCTGCCCGCCCGGGCCCCCGGCCGCAGCGCCGCGAGCGCCGTCCCGCGGCTCGCCCGCTACGCCACCGCGGACTACCTCGGCGCCCTGCTGCGGCTGACCGCGGCGACCGTCGTCCCGCTGGTCGTCCTGGACACCCTCGGGCCGGAGCAGATCGCTTACTACTCGCTCGCCTGGGTGATCGCCTACACCTTCTACCTCGTCGCGCTCAACATGGGCAGTTCGCTCATCGTCGAGTCCGCCGGGGCGCCCGGCCGGCTGGCCGAGCACGGCCGCCGGGTGCTGCGGCACGCCGGGGCCCTGGTCGCGGCCGGCGTGCTCGTCACCGTCGTGGCCGCGCCATGGCTGCTGTCGCTGTTCGGCTCCGGCTACGCCGAACACGGCACCGCCCTGCTGCGGCTCCTGGCCCTGTCCGCCGTGCCGCACCTGGTGCTCAGCGTCGCCGTCGACACCGCCCGGGCCCGGCAGCGACTGGGCCCGATCATCGCCCTGCAGGGGGCCTACTGCGTCCTCGTGCTCGGTCTGACGGTCTGGCTGCTGCCGCTGTTCGGCCTCGTCGGTGTCGGTCTGGCCTGGCTGATCGCCGCCACCGTCCTCGCCGTGCCGCTGCTGTGCGCCCTGCCGCGGTGGCTCCCGACAACCGAACGGAGTCGGCCGTGAACACCCCGGGCCTGTCCGTCATCGTGTGCGCCTACACGCTCGACCGCTGGGCCGACCTGTGCGAGGCGATCGACTCCCTGCGCGCCCAGCGGCAACCGCCCGAGGAGGTCGTACTGGTCGTCGACCACTGCCCGGACCTCGCCCGCCGGGCCGCGGCGGCGTTCCCCGACGTGCGGGTCCTCACCAACCGGGAGCGGCGCGGCCTGTCCGGCGCGCGCAACACCGGGGTGCGCGCCGCCCGCCACGAGGTGGTCGCCTTCCTCGACGACGACGCGGCCGCCGAACCCGACTGGACGGTCCGCCTGTGCGCGCCCTACCGGGACCCGGACGTGTACGGCGTCGGCGGCCTGGTGGTGGCCCGCTGGGAGGCCGGCACCCGGCCGGACTGGTTCCCGCCCGAGTTCGACTGGGTGGTCGGCTGCTCCTACCGCGGGCTGCCCGTCCACCGCAGCCCGGTGCGGAACTTCATCGGCGCGAACATGTCCTTCCGCCGCCGCGAGGCGCTCGCCGTCGGCGGCTTCCGCACCGACCTGGGCCGCGTCGGCACCCGCCCCCTCGGCTGCGAGGAGACCGAGTTCTGCCTCCGCCTCGCCGAGCGCCACCCCCGGGCCGTGCTGCTGCACGAACCGGCCGCCGTCGTCCACCACCACGTGCCGCCGGGCCGGGCCGCCTTCGCCTACTTCCGTTCCCGCTGCTACGCCGAGGGCTGGTCCAAGGCCGCGGTGGCCCGCCACCGCGGGGCCGGCGCCGCCCTCGCCAGCGAACGGAGCTACCTGCGTTCGACCGTGCCGCGCGCGCTCGGCGGCTGCCTGCGCCCCGGCGGCGGCGGACCGCGACGCGCGGGCGCACTGGTCGCCGGAGTGGCGCTCACCGTGGCCGGGTACGCGCTCGGCCGCGTCCGGGCACTCGTGCCGCGGTCCGGCGGGTCCGGGTCCGGTGGGGCCGGGACGGCTGCGCCCGGCACGGCACCCCGGGCCGGGCGCGCCCCCTCGGCCGTGCCGTCCGGGTCCACCGCCTCGGCCGTGACGTCGGCGTCCGCCGTGCGGGCCGTGCCGTCCGGATCCGCCGCGCCGGCCGCCGACGAGGTGCCGGGACGGCCCGGAGGCGGGCCGTGACACCGGTCGTCCCGGTGCTCCTGTACCACTCGGTCAGCGACGACCCGCCCGAGTGGATCGCCCCGTTCGCCGTCACGCCGAGGGTCTTCACCGAGCACCTCGACCGGCTCGCCGCGGCCGGCCGGATGGTGGTCCCGCTGCACCGCCTGGTCACCGCCCTGCGCGGCGGACCGGCGATGCCCGACCACTGCGCGGTGCTCACCTTCGACGACGGCTTCGCTGACTTCTACTGGACCGTGGCCCCCCTGCTCGGCGAACGCGACCTGCCCGCCACCCTGTTCGTCACGACCGGGGCCCTGCACACCCCCGGCCACTCCGCCGAGGGCAGCCTGCTGCCGCCCGCCGAGATGCTCAGCTGGCGCCAGCTCGCCAACCTCGACGCGCTCGGCATCGAGATCGGCGGACACTCCCGCACCCACCCCCAGCTCGACACCGTCTCCCGGCGGCGGCTGCGCGAGGAGGTGGGGGGCTGCAAGGAGCAGTTGGAGGACCTGCTGGGCCACTCGGCCCACTCCTTCGCCTACCCGCACGGCTACTCCAGCCCGGCCGTGCGCCACTGCGTCCAGGAGGCCGGCTGGACCAGCGCCTGCGCCGTCGCCGACGCCTTCAGCTCCTCGGCCGACGAACCGCTGCGGATCGCCCGGCTGATGGTGCGCCGGGACACCCCGCGCCGGCTGTTCGGCCAGTGGGTCGAGGGCACCGGCGCACCGGTCTCCCCGTTCCCGGAACGCCTGCGCACCAAGGGCTGGCGCGCCTACCGTCGGCTGCGGGCCGGCCTCGGCAGCCCGGCCGGCGGGCCGCCCGCCGGTCCCTGACCCGCCGGTTCCCGACCCGCCGGTTCCTGAGCGGGGCAGCGCTGCCGGGGGCGGGGGATCAGTGCTGCCAGACCCGGACCCAGTCCACCGTCATGTGCGCCGAGTCGACGTTCTGCGGCGGTGCACTCGGGTACCCGACGGCCAGGTTGAGCAGCACCTCCATCGGCACGTGCGGGATCTTCTCCGGCTCCGTCACCCGGTAGCGCTGCACGCCGTCGACGTACCAGGTGAGCGAGTCGCTCTCCCAGTCGAGCGCGAACACGTGGTAGTCCGCCGGGAAGTCCTGCGGGCCGTAGCGCTCCCACTGGTCCTTGTCCTCGCCGTTCGGCCCGGTGAAGTGCACGGTCATCTGGACGTACTGGGTGGTGGAGATGAACTCCGCGACGTCGACCTCCGGCGGGGTGGTACGGGATTCGGGCAGGAGCCAGAACGCGGGGAACATGCCCTCCTCGGGGGGAATGCGCACGGCGGCGGCGAAGTACCCGTAGGTGAAGGTGTGCCGGGGCTGCGCGTTCCAGGAGTCCCGCCCGGTGGAGACCATGCCGGAGGTCCACGGGTAGGTCTTGCCGTCGCTGCCCGTGGTGGCCGACCGGTGCGCGGTCAGCGTCAGCCTGCCGTCGTCCACCGTGGCCTGTTGCGGGCGGTACCACTCCAGCTCGTGGTTGCCGGCGTTGGTGCAACCGTTCTGGTTCCAGTCGTAGCAGGTGGTCCAGTTCGAGCGGTTGAGCCGGTCGCCGCCGAAGTCGTCCTGGAAGGCCAGGTGCCAGGAGCCCGGGGCCGCCGGGGCGGTCGAGGCCGGGCCGGTGGCACTCGCCCCGCCGTCGCCGCCCGGGGCCGACGGCGAGCCGGAGGCGCCGCGCCCACTGCCCCCGCCGCCCGTCGCGCACCCGGCGACCAGCAGCACGGCGGCCAGTGCGGCCCCGGCCGCCCCGCGCCGTCGTCGGCGGTCGGCGCGCCGGGCGTCGTCCGTCCGGCGGTCGTCCGTTCGGCGGTCGTTCGCCGGGCGGTCGTTCGCCGGGCGGTCGTCCGCCCCGCCGTGGTCGTCCGCCCCGCTGTCGGCTTCCCCGCCGCCGCCCGCTCCCGGGGTCCGCGTGTCGTCGCCCGGGGGCCGGGCGCGCGGGCGTGGGGTGTGCGGACGTCGGCCGCGCGGGAGGCACAGCGGCAACGCCAGCAGCGACGTGGCACCGGCTACGGCGGCCAGCGGCCAGCCGCTGATGAACCCGCCGTTCAGGTAGAAGGCCACGATGATCACCGTGTCGATGGCCAGGCTCAGGGCCACCACCATCACCCAGGACTCCAGCCGTCCCATCGGCACGCCGCTCGCGGCCAGCCGGGGCCGGGCCGACCGCACCGCGGCCAGCCCCGGGCAGCAGAGCAGGAACACGCCGGCCACGGCCACCCGGACGGGGTTGGCGTCGGCCAGCGCGTAGACGGCGAGCGTCACCCAGCCGGACGCGGCCAGGGCCCAGCCGAGCCGGACGTCGCCGGTGGACGGAGCACCGACGGAGGCGTCACCGGCCGACGGTCCGCCATCCGACCGGTCACCGGCGGAAGGGTCACCGGTGGAAGGGTCGCCGGCCGACGGGTCACCGGCGACGGGCCCACCGGCGGACGGGTCACTGTTCACGGGCCGCCTCCCGGCCGGAGGAAGGACTGGGCGGGTGCCTGGACGGCCGGGGGGACGGGCGAGGTCTCCTGGCCGGGCAGCGGGTTGGGGACGAAGCGGTAGACCGCCGCGTCGCCGTTCTGGTAGACGAGCTCGAAGCCCGGGGTGCGGGCGACCACGTCGGACAGCCGGTCCACCGTGTCGGCCGGCAGCACGCCGGTCAGCGAGGTCTCGGCGGCCTGTGCCCGGCTCAGGACCAGGTACGCGGGTACCCCCGGATGGGTGAAGCCGAGGGCGGCCTCCAGCCCGCCCAGCGGGTCCTGCGTCAACAGCTTCCGGGTCGGTTCGGACGTCTCGGCGAGCCGCACCTGGGGGTGGTCCTCGAAGTGCTCGTAGATGCCCGGCACGCTCCCGGTCACGGACACCACCACCGAGTACGGTGGCGCGGCCGCGAACAGCTGCTGCGTCGCGGTGACCTCGGCATCGGTGTACCGGTTCATCCGTTCCTTACTGTCGTAGCCGAAGAACAGCCCGCCCAGCAGGGCCAGCAGCAGGACCAGTGCGCAGGCCGAGCGCAGCCGCGGCCGCGGCGTGGGCCGCAGCACCAGCGCGGCCAGCAGGAACGCGGTGGCGGGCAGCGCGAACAGGTAGGCGCGGAAGAGCATCTCGCCGCCGTAGCTGTTGGCCGCCAGCAGCGGCACCGGGGCCAGCGCGAGCCAGGGCATCGGGGTGCGCCGGACCCAGGGGCGGCGGACGACGGCGATGACCGCCAGCAGGACCACCGCGGCCGACAGTCCCCGGTCGATCCAGTCGACCATCGCCTGGTCCGCCGAGGCCGTCCCGAGGTTGGCGAACCCGGAGGTGATGTTGGAGTCCGGCGTGGTGAGCGCCCGGACGAACTGGCCGAGGTTGGCGGCCAGGTACGGCCGTGCCACCGTGGCGTCCCACACCGCCGTCATCACGACCGCGGCTAGCAGCGGGGGCAGCACCACCCGGCGGTTGCGGCGGGGCACCGCCAGCACGGCCAGTGAGCTGATCAGCATCAGCGGGGTGAGCTGGTGCGAGCAGACGATCGCGGCCTCCAGCACCAGGACCATCGGCAGCCGCAGCGGCCCCCACCCGCCGGTCGCGCCGCTGCCCGCCCCGGGCCCCGCGGACCGGTGTGCCCCGCCCGGTGGCGCCCGGCCGGGGGCGCGGGGGGCGGCCCGGTCGGGCAGCCGGCGGACCACCGAGGCGATCACCACGACGTACAGCACCAGGGCGAAGGCCTGCGGGGAGAAGTAGTCCTGGCCCACCCAGGAACAGGAGAAGTAGACCCAGACGGCGCCCCACACCACCGTCCGGTCGGAGCTGACCGCCCGGTACAGCAGCAGCAGCGGGGCGATCAGCAGGGCGTTGAACAGCGGGGGCCCCCAGCTCGCGTACCCGAGCGCCGAGTGCAGGCCGGTGACCCGCAGCAGCAGGCCGTTGACGACGAAGAACCCGGGCCACTGGTTGTACGGGTCCAGCAGTCCGGCGTGCGGCACCGGCCCGCCGTGGCGCAGCATCGCGTCGATCACCGCGACGTGCTTCCAGGCCCAGGAGTACCGCAGGTTGGCGTAGAGGAGGGTCGGCGTGGCGTGGACGACCGCGATCAGGGCCAGGACGTAGGCGGCGAGCCACCACTGGCGGAGGCTGCGGGTGCGCAGGGCCAGCACGAAGCCGGCGGTCAGCATGCCCACCGCGACCCAGTACAGGACGGGGAGCACCTGCAGCAGGCCGAGGTCGCCCATCCGGTCCAGGTCGACGCTGTGCAGTGACAGCAGCCACAGCAACAGCGAGACCGGCAGCAGGGCGCGGGCCGTCAGCGCGGGCAGCCGCGCCGTCCACCCGGGGCGGCGGTGCGTCGTCCCGTCGGACGGGCGTGTCCGGGACGCCGACAGCGGCGTCACGACCGGGTCGCCGGCCATGTGGCTGCCTCCTCCAGGAGCGGGGTCACGTTGCGGGTCACCCACCAGTGGCTGCGCGCGTAGCGGGGGGCCTTGGTCACGTTCGACACGATGTGCCACAGCCAGGTCAGCAGCGGCAGCACGGCGCCGTCCGGCGGTCCGGCCGGGCCGTCCCGGCGCAGGTCCACCAGGTCGGCGCGGGTGCGGTCGAGCAGGGCGAGGTCCGGTCCGGGCAGTGCGCCGCGGCGCACCATCTCCCGTACGGTGCTGCCGAGCTGGCGGCGCTCGCGGCGGCAGGTCAGGGCGATCACGAAGGTGTAGGCGTCGATGGCGCAGGGGCCGTCCGGCCGGGCGCCGCCCCAGTCGATCACGCCGGTGACCCGGCCGGTCGGCTCGTCGAGCAGCACGTTCCCGGCGTGGAAGTCGCCGTGGGTCCAGGCGACGGTGGTCTCGGCGCCGGCCAGTCCGGCGCGCAGCCGGGCGCGCACGCGCGCCAGTCCGACGGCGCCGGTCCCGGTGCGGCACCAGGGGATGCCGGCGCGGAGCGCGTCCAGCGGCTCGTCGACCCAGGCCACCAGCCGGCCGGTGGCGGTCTCGGTGCGCCCGGTGGCCCGGTGCAGTCCGGCGATGGTGGTGAGCGCGTGCTCGGCGACGGTCCGGTCCGGGCCCGGGCCGGTGGGCAGCAGCCGGTCGGCGGTGGTGCCGGGCAGCCAGGTCTCGGTGATCAGCGGCAGCGGGCCGGTCAGGGCCCGGCGGACGGGTGCGGGGACGAGGGCGCGCCAGCTGCCGAGCCGCTCGTCGGCGGCGAGCGCCTCCAGCACCCGCCACTCGTGGTCGAGCGAGGTGACGGCCGGGCCGGTGCGGGCGTGCTTGACCGCCAGCCGGTCCCGGCCCGGGGCGTCGAGAGAGAGCACCAGGACGTCGGTCAGCCCGGGGGGCCCGGGCCGCAGCGTGTGGGTGCCGTCCAGTTCCAGCCGGCGGGCGATCCGGCGGGCCTTCAGCCGGTCGGCCGGGCCGTAGACCAGCAGCGGACGGCGCAGCGGCAGCAGGGCCCGCGGGGAGAGCGGCAGCCGGGCGGGCCGCCGCCGCAGCGGCGCGTACCGGTGGAGGGCGGGCGGCAGCAGGGACCGGACCCGGGCGCCGTGCGGCCCGGGGGTGCGGTCCGGCCTCTGCGCCGCCGGGCTCATCTGCCCGGGCCCCGGTGGGTCGGTGTGGCCGCCACGGTGCGTGCGGCCTGTCCGGCGAGCCGGGCGAGGCGCAGCGGCGCACCCGCCCGGCCGGCCTCCGGGACCGCGAGGAGGGCCAGCAGCGCGCGGGCGTCGGCGGGCGGCCGCAGCGCCCGGCAGCGCGGGCAGCCGCCCGGGCGGTGCCCGATCAGCCGGCCCACGGCGTCGGCGAGCCCGGCCTGGTAGGCGCGGCGGGCCACCGGGACGCCGGCCACCCTGACCGGCGGTTCGGCGTTCGCCGGGGCGGCGGCGGTCGCGGCCCAGCCGAGCAGGTCCACGTCGGCGACGCCGTCGCCGACGGCGAGGGCGGGCGGGCCGTCGGCGCCGAGCCGGGCCAGCAGGGCGCGGGTCCCGGCGAGCTTCCCGGTGCCGTGCGGGATGAAGTCGGTCTGGGCCCGGCCCGGGACGGTGGTGAAGAGCTCGCCGAACGGCGCCTCGCGGAGGAGGGCGGCGACGGTCTCCGGGGCCAAGGCGCGGCGTCGGCCGTCCCGCGGCGCGCGGACGGAGGCGCGGACGCACCAGCGGGCGAGCGGGTCGGTGACGGCGGGCGGCTCCAGGGCGGCCAGCCGGCCGCGCAGCCCGCCGTCACCGGCCCGGCGGCGCCCGTCGTCCAGCAGGACCTCGGTGCCGCCGGTCGCCGCGTCGACCAGGACCGCCCCGTACTCGGCGACCCCGCCGGGCAGCCGGTAGGCGGCGCAGCGGTCCGCGACCTCGGGGGCGGAGCGTCCGGTGGCGACCACCGTGCGGTAGCCGTGGGCGCGCAGGGCGCGCAGCGCCAGCATGCCGGCGGGGGAGGAGGCGGGGAAGCCGAGGACGTCGGACTCCAGGACGCCGTCCACGTCGAGGACGCAGCAGGGGCCGCGGGGCTCCTCGACCAGGTCCGCGAGGTAGACACCGGCGAGGAAGCGCTGCACCGCCCGGGCCTGGGCCCGCCGGGCTTCGGCGCGGGTGCGTTCGGTGGGTTCCAGCCCGTCCTGGAGGGCGGTGTGCCGGGCCTGGACGAGCCGTAGCAGGCACCACCGGGCGGCGGAGACCTCCTCGCCGGTGGCGCGGCGGTACTCGGCGAGCAGCTCCGCGTCCTCGTCCGGAGGGGCCGGGACCGGGCCGTCGTCGGGGCCGCGCTCAGGGCCGTCGTCGGGGCCGGCCGCGCCGGCGAGGTCGTAGGCGGCGTCGTAGCTGGCGAGGTTGAGGTGGCCGAAGGCACCGTCGGCGTACGCGGTCTTGTGCCAGCCGCCGGCGCCGTCGGCCGTCCAGCGGTGACGCGCGGTCAGACCGTCGGTCACGCAGGGGCGGTCGGAGGCCAGCAGGGCGCGGGTCAGCGGGTCGAGCAGGGTCGGGCGCAGCACGGTGTGCAGGCGCCCGAAGGCTGGCGCGAGCTGGCGGGCGGCGGCCTCCCAGACGGGGTCGCGCCCGGCCAGCCGCAGGCTCCGGTCGGCGGGGACGGCCAGCAGGCGCTGCCGGGCGGCCACGTACCGGGCGACCTCGGCGGGCGGGACGACCCGCCGGTCCGACGACCCCGCCGACGACCCGGCCGACGACCCGTTCGCCGCCCGGTCCGACGGCCCGTCGGCGGGTCCGTCCGCCGGTCCGCCGCCCGGGACGGCCGTCGGGAGGGCCCGGACGAGCACGCCGTCGGCGAAGCCGAGCGGACGCGGGACCAGACCGGCCAGCGCCCCGGCGACCGCGGGCGCGTACGCCCCGAAGTAGCCGACGCCGGTCCACTCGGCGAGCAGCGGCACGTCCTCCACCCCGCCGTCCACCCCGTCGTCCGGCCCGGCCGTGCGGGCCGAGCAGACGACCGCCAGGTGCGAGCGGCGGGAGAGCGGCCCCTGCGGGCCGACCGACAGGTCGAGAAGCTGTCGGCCGGGCGGCAGCACGGAGGGCAGCAGGGCGGTCAGCGCCCCGGGGGAGAGCAGCGTCCGCACGTGCCAGTCGCGGCCCGGCAGGACCACGCAGGGCAGGCCGTGCAGGGCCGGCGGCAGGGCGCCCGCGTCGTCGAGGGTCGCGAGGACCGGGACGACCGACGCCGGGTCGAAGCCGCCGCGGACCGCCTGCGCGGCGAGGCCCGCCAGGGACCCGCCGGTCACCGGCGGGTCGTCGACGAGCAGCAGCAGGCCGCCCCGGCGCCGCAGGTCGCGCACCACCGACGTCCGTCCCGGCAGCAGTGCCGTGCCCGGACGCGTGGTGCCGGCCGTCACCGCCCGGTGGCCGAGCCGGCGCAGCTGCGCCGCGAGCAGCGGCGCGAGGTAGCTGCCGGAGGTGCGCACGCCGAGGACCAGCACCGGGCGGTGGGGGTCCGGGTGGCGGGCGTCGACCAGCCGGGCCAGCGCGACGCAGTCCTGCGGGTGCTGGTCGAAGCTGCGGAAGCAGGCCGGGGGGCGCTGGACCGCCCCGGCGAGCAGCATGCGGGCGCCGGGCAGCCGGGCCAACCCGGCCACCGCGGCGGCGAGTTCGGCGAGCAGGTCGGCGGCAGGGCCGGCGCCGTCGGGGCCGTCCGGTGCCGGACCCCCCGCCGGTGCGGCCTCCAGGAGGGCCCGCAGGGCCAGGCGGTCGCGCAGCGCTCCCGCCCGCCCGCACCACGCGTGCAGCCGGCGTGCGGGCGGCGCGGCCAGCCACAGTCCGGTGGCGGTCCGCAGTCCGGCCCGGGCCGCGCCGACCGCGCCGGGCCGGCCGCCCTTCGCCAGGTGCTCCACCAGTCGGCGGGGCCGCCATGCGGTGCCCTCCAGCACGTCCTCGACGACCTGGACCAGCCCGGCGCTCAGCAGGAAGGCGTCCAGCCACTGTCCACCGGCGGCGCGTCCGAGCAGGCGGTCGGTCAGTTCCGGCACGGCCAGGTGCAGGTCCACCGGTGATCGTTCACCGTCGGCCGCCGCGGTCTGCGCATCGTTCATTCGTGGACTCCCGTGAGCTCCCGAAGGAGGGGACAGCGCCCGCGGAGCCGAGCAGCCGCTGTGCCTTCCCACTCTAGGCACCCGGCGTCCCGCCTGCTTCCCCAGCCGCCCGCGGGGCGTACGACGGCGCGTCGTGCCGGGGGAGACCCGTGCCGGGGACGGGCCGTGCGCCCCCGGAGCCATCGGCGCGGCGGCCGTGGGCCCGGACCGCCCCCGGCCCGCCAGGGCCGGATCCGCGACGTACCGGGCCGGATCCGCGACGGCGACCGCCAGAGCGGCGACCGCGGGACCGGGGACCGGCACGGGCATCGGGCGCCTCCTCGTCGAGCCCCCCGTTCCGTCCAGCGTGCACCGGCCCGGCCGGGAACGACAGCCCTGATCCGTGTCCGCCCGGCCGCGCTGCGTGCCCGCCCGGCGCCGCGTGGCACCGCCGGGCGCCGTCGCCGCGGTGCCCGCGGGCGGCCCGGGCCCAGGGCGGCGGGGTGGGTAACGTCTTGGCCACGGGCCGGTCCGAAACCGGTCGAACTCGGCGACCTCCGTCAGCCGCCTG
Organism: Kitasatospora sp. NPDC048545; assembly: GCF_040651155.1. Taxonomy (NCBI): domain Bacteria; kingdom Bacillati; phylum Actinomycetota; class Actinomycetes; order Kitasatosporales; family Streptomycetaceae; genus Kitasatospora; species Kitasatospora sp. NPDC048545. Next base: position 117,633 of record NZ_JBEZIQ010000002.1, on the reverse strand, counting down.
CGACATGATGATGCGTCAAGGTGTCGGCTGGAAGGGGAGCGACAGGATGGCCGACGGGGTGCCGACGGGCTCGGAACCGCGCACGCGGGTGGACCGGCGGCCCTGGGGCCGCCCGGAGGACGCCCCGACCGGCGGTCCGCCCTCCAGGCTCAAGCGGTTCCGCGCCCACCCGGACGCGCCGACCAGGGTCGTCCCGCCGCCGCGCGACGCCACCCCGAGCACCGTCACCCGCCGTCCGGCGCCCGCCCGCGGCGGCCACTTCGGCGGCGCCTTCCCGGCCGCCCTGCTGAACCGGTACGAGCCCTACGAGGTCGCCGGTTCGGGCACCGAGGGCACCGTCTGGCACGTCCGGCGCACGGATGGCGGCGGGGACGCCGCCGTGAAGGTGGCGCGGGCGGGCCAGGCCATGGACGCCGAACTGCTGCGGCACCTGCGTACCGAGGCGTACCGGCGGCACGTCCCCGAGATCATCGACTTCGGCCGGGTCGAGCACGCCGGGACGGAGTGCGCCTGGGTGGCGATGGAGTACCTGCCGGTCACACTCGCCGACCACATCGCCGCCCTGCACCGCGAGGGCCGGCACACCGACCCGCGCGAGACCGACCGGATCATCCGCGAACTCGTCGCCATGCTCGACTTCTGGCAGCGGCGGATCCAGCGCAACCCGGTGGACTTCAAGCCCTCCAACGTCCTGGTGCGCCCCGGCGGCGGCCCCGGGGAGTTCGTGATCTCGGACTTCGGCGGGGTCGCCCGCCTCACCGCCAGCCGGAGCTTCTCGCCCGAGATGCAGGTCACCATCGCCTACATGGCCCCCGAGCAGCTCGCCGGGGCCAACCACCCGGCCGGACCGTGGTGGGGCCTGGGCAACGTGCTGTACGAGCTGTTCTCCGGCCGCCCGCACTACCTGGACGCGGAAGGCCTCCTGGTCAGCGACGAGGTGCTGCAGTACGACCTGGTCTTCGGGGAGCAGGCGGACCTCTCCGCTGTCACCGACCCGCGCCGGCTCATGCTGCTCCAGGGCCTGCTGACCAGGAACCCCGCCCACCGCTGGAAGGCCGAGCAGGTCACCGGCTGGCTGGAGGGCGCCAGCCCCGCCGTCGTGCGCCCCCAGGGCTCTGCCGCCGGCGCCGTGGGCGGCTACGCCCACCGGCCCGTCACCTTCCTGGGGGACCCGTACCACGCCCCCTCGGTGCTCGCCTGGACCATGCTGAACCGCTCCGGGGAGGCCGCGGAGTGGCTCGTCGACGGCGGCGCGCAGCAGCTGCTGGCCTGGCTGCGCGACGAGGTCAGGGACACCCTGTTCGACCTGCACTACCTCCGGGCCGTCGACATCGCCCGGGGCACCCGGCGGGCCGACGCGGCCGCGCTCGCCGTCCTCGCCTTCGGCGCCGCGTTCGCACCCTCGGCCACCCCGGTCCACCGCGAGCGCCCGATCGACTCGGCCGGCCTCACCCGGATCGCCGCCGCGCCGGACGCCGTCGCCGTCATCGACGAACTGCTCGCCGCCTCGGTGCACACCGTCGCCGCCCGCTACGACTGCGACCACCCGGAGTGCCACGGCGAGCACTGCGGGCGGCTGCTGGCGCTCGCCCGCGTGCCGGAGGTGGTGGCCGACACCGACCGGGCCGCCCGGGAGCTCGGCGGCGGCCGGCGGACCGGGGACGGGCTGAGCGTCGAGGAACGGGCCGAGTCCTACCGGCTGGCGGTCTGGCTGACCGTCCAGCCCGAGGAGCACACCCGGCTGTTGGGCCGCCTGTCGCCGCTGCCCACCGCACTGCACCGGCTGCTGCTGCCCGTGCGGGTGTCCGCCGTCCTGGCCCTGGTGGCGGCGGTCGTGGCGGACGTCGCGCTGGTCGCCTGGGCCTGGGCCAGGGCGGCGACGGGCCGCGGGACGGCGGACGGGGTGCGGCGCCGCTGGTCGGCGCTGCGCCGCCGCGCGGTGCGCGCCACCCCCGGGACGGTGGCGGGCTGTGCCACCCTGGTCGCCGCCGAGGCGCTGCGGACCAGGTGTGCCGCCGTCGCGGAGGACGCGCCCGGGCGGACGGACGGCCGGGACGGCCCGGGACCGGCCGCGCGGCGCCTGCGGGCGTACCTGGCCCCCCGGGCCCGGATCTGGTGGGCGAACGCCAGGACCGCGCTGCCCCGCCAGGCGGCCGCAGCCCTGCTGGTGCTGGTAGGCCTGGCGCTGGTGCTCTGGGCCGGCGCGCTCGCGAGGATCAGCGTCGACGCCGGCAACGCGCTCGCGGTCCTGCCGAACGGTGCGTTCGGTGACCGGCTGCGCACCGCCGGGGAGCTGGCGGCCCGGTCGGTGGCGCCGCAGCTGGGAGCGGCCGCGGCGGCCGCCGTCATCCTGGTGGTGTTCCCCGCCCGGGTCGGCCGGGGGACGCTGGCCCTGGCCGCGGCTGCGGCCGGGGCGATCGGGTACCTGCGCCTGGGGCCGCCGATGACGGTGCTCAAGCCGCCGCCCGCCGTGGTCGACCGGGTGGTGGTGTTCGAGGGCGGCATGGGCAGCTGGGCCGGGGTGGCCGCGGCCGTCGGTGTCGTCGTGGCCGTGGTGTTGACCGAGCGGGCCGCCCGGTTGACGGGGACGGTCCACGAGGCCCGGATCCGGACCGCCGAGCAGTGGCGGCGCCTGACCCGGCCCGCCGGAGCCGGGGCCGGGGCCGCGGGTGGCAGGGCCGGCGAGACCGGCCGGGGCGGAACCGGCCGCAGCGGTAGCGGCCGCAACGCGACGGACCGCAACGCGACCGGCCGCAGCGGAACCGGCCAGGGCGGCAGCAGTCGGAGCGGGTCGGCACCGGTCGCGCGGGCCTGGAGCCCGGGCAGCGCCGGCACGCGCGAACGCGTCCGCTTCGCACTCGGCTGCACGTTCGTGCTGGTGGTCCTGCTGGGGGCCACCGTCGAGGTGCGGCTGGCCGCCACCGGGCACCACCCGACCCCGGAGTCCTGGGGGACCGGCCTGGTCGGCGCCGACTACCAGACCGGCTTCACCGTGCTGCTCGCCGCCGTGTCGTTCGCCGGCACGCTGGCAGGGCCCCGCACGGCGCGCCGGCTGTTCACCCTCTGGCTGCTCGGCACCATGCTGCTCGGCGCCCTGCCGCCGCCGCTCGGGCCGATGGAGGCGCTGCGCATTCCGGTGGCCGGTCCGCTCTACCGAGGCATCGCCGGGTTCTGGGGCCACAGCGCCTTCTGGGCCGCCGTCCTGATCGCCCTTCCCCTGGTGTGCCTCGGTGTCCAGCGCACGGTGCTGCGCGCCGGCCGCTGACACGCGACCGGGGAGCGGCCGCACCGCTCCCCGGTCCCGGCACCCCGGTCCCGGCACCCCGGTCATCGCCGCGGGCGGACACCCCGGTCACCGCGGCGGGCCGGGCACCCCGGTCACCGCGGCGGGCCGGGCAGCCACCAGGACCGGCGCCACAGCAGCACGGCCGCCACGAGGGTCTGGCCGATGAGCCATGCCGCGCCTGCGCCGGTGATGCCGAGCACCGGCAGCAGCAGCGCGGTCAGCGTCAGCACGACGGTCGAGAGCCCGGCGAGCACGCCCACCACGACGCCCATCCGGCGCCGGGCCCGGGACAGTGCGACGACCGTGGTGTTCAGCAGGTTCGGCAGCGCGGACAGGGCGAGCAGCCACAGGACGACCGTCCCGTGGTCGGCGTAGTCGCGGCCGAACAGGCGCAGCGCCAGCGGCGCGACGGCGATCAGCAGCACGACCGCCGCGACGAGCACGCGGCCGGAGTGCCGCAGCACCCGCCGGTAGTCGTCCAGCCTGCTGATGTCCCGGGCGGACTCCACGACCAGCGAGTAGCCCATGTTGGAGCTGAAGCAGTACAGCGCGAACGGCACCATCCAGGCCAGCGAGAAGTACGCGCTGTCGGCGGCGCCGAGGCGGTTGAGCACCATCACGGGGGGCAGGTTGACCGCCGCCAGCCAGCACATCGCGCCCGCGTAGTCCGCGGCGAGGTAGCCGAAGGTCGGTGCCGAGGTGTCCGCGCGGGCCTTCGGCGGGGTCCGTTCGTGCCGGGGCACGGCGCGGCCGAAGATGAAGGTGTTCGTCACGGCGACGGCGAGCGCGATCCCGATCATCCAGGAGACGAGGATCCCGTTCTGCGCGCCGGCGGCGGCGAACAGGACCAGCAGCCCGATCTTCTCGACCGAGAAGAGCCCGTTCTCCAGGGCCACCCAGTCCGCCCGCCGGAGGCCGGTGAGGACGCCGTCCTGCAGGTTGAAGACGGCGTAGCCGGCGGTGGCCAGGACGAAGGCCGGGCCCAGGACCCAGCTGTGCAGGAAGTCCAGCCCCGGCGAGAGCACGGGGATCAGCAGCACCAGCCCGGCGGCGAACACCAGGGTGAGCGTCGAGGCCGCGAGGTAGGCCAGCCCCACCAGCCGCCCGGTGCGCTTCCCGGCGGAGGGTACGAAGCGCACCATGGCGTTGGCGAGGTTCAGTTGGCCGATCCCGCCGAGGAACATCATCGCGGAGACGGCGGCGAAGTTCCGGCCGACGGTGGCCGGGTCGTACCAGTGGGCGGCCAGCGCCCAGTAGAGGGCGCCGAAGAGCGAGGTCAGGAGCGAACTGAGGGTCAGCACGTGCGCGTTGCGCAGCAACGGGTCGTAGCTCTTGGCGGAGTCGAGGAGTGCCCGGCCCCGCGTCCGCACCGACCGGAGGACGGCTGCGGACGTGCCGGCTCCGTTGTTCACCACCAGCAGCTCCCGTCCCCGGCCCACCCCGGTCCGGACGCGGCCCGCAGCCGGTACGGGCCGGCGTGCCAATCCTATGACCCGACCACGACCCGCCGCCCGGCCACGGCGGCGCCCGCCCCCGTCGGGCGGGCGGGCGCCGGGGGGCGAACCTAGCCTGGGAGGCGGGGACCCCGGCGGACCGACCGGAGAGGAGCACGGCGCGCCATGCCCAGGACGCTTCCCGCCGGTGTCGAGGTGACCAGTCCGGCGCCGCGCGAGCTGTGGTGGGAGCTGATCGGGCGCGACGGCGGTGCGCTGGTCACGCAGACGCCGACCTGGCTCGACTGCCTCTGTGCGGCTTGGCCGTTGGAGGACGCGAGCAGGCTTTACCGGTTCGACGACGGCCGGCTGGTCCTCGTCCCGCTGGTCCGGCACCGCCGCCGGGCGACCCGGCTGCTGACGGAGGAGTCCTGGCCCGGTTGGGGCGTCGGGGGCCCCGTCGTGCCGGACGGCGCACCGGACGCGCGGCAGGCCCGGATCGTCCTGGAGGACCTCGCGGCCCGGCCCGCCCTGCGGGTGGCGGTGCGGTTCGGTCCCCGGGCGGCCCCGGTCTGGGGCGAGGCCGTGCCGGGCGCCTTCGCGCCGGTCGACCGCACGACCTACCTGCTCGACCTGGAGGGCGGGTTCGAGGAGGTCTGGGCCCACCGCTTCCGCCAGCAGGTGCGCCGGGGCGTGCGGCGGGCCGAACGCGAGGAGGTCGAGGTGGAGGTGGACCGGAGCGGGCGGCTGGTGCCGCAGTTCCAGCGCCTCTACGACGTGTCGGTGGTCCGCTGGGCCGAGCAGCAGCACGAGCCGCTGGCCCTGGCCCGCCGGCGCCGTCGGCGGGAGGAGCCGCCGCGCCTGCTGGAGGCGGTCGCGGAGCGCTTCGGTACGTCCTGCGCGATCTGGCTGGCCAGGTGCGGCGGGGAGCCGGCCGCCGCGATCGTCGTGCTGCGGCACGGCACCCACACCAAGTACTGGCGCGGGGCCATGGACCGGCGCCTGGCGCACCCGGTCCATGCCAACCACCTGCTGCACCGGCTCGCCGTCGAGGACGCGTGCGCGGCCGGGAGCCGCCTCTACGACATGGGCGACGCCAGGCCCGACTCCTCGCTGGCGGGGTTCAAGCAGAGCTTCGGGGCGCGGCCGGTGGCGTCCCCGGCGTACTACCGCGAGCGGTTGCCGCTGACGGCGGCGGACCGCCGGCTGCGCGGCGCGGTCAAACGGGTCATCGGGTTCCGGGACGCCTGACCCGCCGACTCGCTGGACCGACCCGCTGACTCGCCTGAGGACCTGCCGGACCGGGCCCGGTCGCCCGGCGGCCGGTTCCGCTCAGCCGACCAGCCGGGAGAGCTCGATCGACGTGGTCCGGGAACGACGGTAGGCCCCGGCTGCCAGTTCGATGGGCGGCCGGGGCCTGGTGCTCTCGGTGGGTCGGATGCGGTTGCCCCGGTGATGGGTGGCGAGGCTGCGGGCAGCATCTTCACGACGTGACCGGTCTCGCCGTGCTCGGCGTCGGCCTTGATGTGGAGATCCATCACATCGGGGCCGTCCACGATCACACCTTCGGTCAGCTGACGCGCCCCCGCAAAAGATCATGAGCGAGTGAAAGGGTCGTTCCGCGAACCTTCGCCGTCAGGTAGCGGACGTTGCTCGCCGACAGGTGCACGCCCGTCGGCACCCGGTGCCGCACGGTGATCCCGAGGTCGGCCAACTGCGCCGCCTTGTCGGGGTTGTTGCTCAGCAGGTCGATGCCGGTGGTGCCGAGGGCGGCGAGCATCTGGGCGGCGGCGGTGTAGTCCCGGCCGTCCTCGGGCAGGCCGAGCGCGGTGTTGGCGTCGTACGTGTCCAGCCCGGAGTCCTGCAGGGCGTACGCGTCGAGCTTGTTGTAGAGCCCGATGCCCCGGCCCTCCTGCCGCAGGTAGAGCAGGTACCCGCCGGCCTCGCTGATCCGCTCCACCGACTCGCGCAGCTGGGGTCCGCAGTCGCAGCGGTCCGAGCCGAAGACGTCGCCGGTGAGGCATTCGGAGTGCAGCCGCACGAGCGGCGTTCCGCCCTCGGGGACCGTGCCGAGGGCGAGTGCCAGGTGCTCGGCGCCGTCGGTGAGTCCGTGGAAGGTGAAGACCTCCGCCTCGGCGCGGTAGCCGTCGGGGAAGGTCAGCGGGATGCGCACGCGGGAGCGCACCGTGGCGGGGCCGGGTCGGGGCATGGGCGGGCCTTCGTCGATCGTGGGTGGACCGGGGCGGATCGGGTCCGGGTGGACCGGGTGTCGACCGTACTCGGTTGTTCCAATTTGAACAACTGGGTCGCCCGATGTCCGACGCGACCCCGGTGGCGCACAACACCCCGCCCGTCCCGCCTGTTCCCGCCCGATGTACCAGCATGTGGAGGGGGAACGGTCCGGGGTGTCGACACTGCGGGACTTCGTCCCGTTTCCTGGGCACGGGAACGCCCCGCGCACGACCACCGACGACCACGGAAGGTCCTGATCAGATGCCCATGAGCCGCCCCGATGCCACTCCCGAGAGCTCGACCGGGCCCCGCTTCGACGCCGAACAGCGCGCCGTCGAGGCCCTCTTCGCGGACGTGGTCCGCCGCAACAAGGGCGAGTCGGAGTTCCACCAGGCCGTCCACGAGGTGCTGGAGACCCTGGCCCCGGTGCTCGCCCAGCGCCCCGAACTCCTCGACGCCCGGATCATCGAGCGGATCTGCGAGCCCGAGCGGCAGTTGATGTTCCGGGTGCCGTGGACGGACGACGCCGGCGACGTCCACGTCAACCGCGGCTTCCGGGTGGAGTTCAGCAGCGCCCTCGGCCCCTACAAGGGCGGGCTGCGCTTCCACCCCTCGGTCGACCTCGGCATCGTCAAGTTCCTCGGCTTCGAGCAGATCTTCAAGAACGCGCTCACCGGGCTGTCGATCGGCGGCGGCAAGGGCGGCTCCGACTTCGACCCCAAGGGCCGTTCGGACGCCGAGGTCATGAGGTTCTGTCAGTCGTTCATGACCGAGCTCCACCGCCACCTCGGCGAGCACACCGACGTGCCGGCCGGGGACATCGGCGTCGGCGGCCGCGAGATCGGCTACCTCTTCGGGCAGTACAAGCGGATCACCAACCGCTACGAGTCCGGCGTCCTCACCGGCAAGGGCCTCGGCTGGGGCGGCGCTCAGGTCAGGACGGAGGCCACCGGCTACGGCTGCGTGCTGTTCACTGCCGAGATGCTGCACAGCCGCGGCGACGGCCTGGACGGCCGCCGGGTGGTCGTCTCCGGCTCCGGCAACGTCGCGCTGTACGCGATCGAGAAGGCGCAGCAGCTCGGCGCGACGGTGCTCACCGCCTCCGACTCCTCCGGCTACGTGGTGGACGAGAAGGGCATCGACCTCGCCCTGCTCAAGGAGGTCAAGGAGGTCCGGCGCGGCCGGATCTCCGAGTACGCCGAACTGCGCGGCAGCCACGTCAAGTTCGTCGAGGGCCCGGGGGTGTGGAGCGTGCCCTGCGAGGTCGCGCTGCCCTGCGCCACCCAGAACGAGCTGACCGGGGTCGACGCGCTCGCCCTGGTCCGGAACGGGGTGCTGGCGGTTGCCGAGGGCGCCAACATGCCCACCACCCCGGAGGCGGTGCGGGTGTTCCAGGAGGCCCGGGTGGCCTTCGGGCCGGGCAAGGCGGCGAACGCGGGCGGTGTCGCGACCAGCGCGCTGGAGATGCAGCAGAACGCCTCCCGCGACTCCTGGACCTTCCAGCACACCGAGGAGCGGCTGGCCGGGATCATGAAGCACATCCACGACTCCTGCTTCACCACCGCCGAGCGCTACGGCCGCCCCGGCGACTACGTGGTGGGCGCCAACATCGCGGGCTTCGAGCTGGTCGCGGACGCGATGCTGGCCCAGGGCCTGGTCTGATCCCCGGCGGCCCGGCCTGATCCCCGGCGACCCGGTCCGATCCCCGGCGCCGGGGACCCGGCGATCGGCACCCGACCGCAGCGGGCACCGATCGTCGGGTACGGCAGGGTGGGTCCTTCCTATGGTGGTGATCAGCAAGGAAGGACGGGGTGGACGTGCTGGAACACCTGAACCGCGCGATGGACCACATCGAACGGCAACTGGACGGCGAGGTCGACGCGGCCGAGCTGGCGAGGATCGCGATGACGTCGGAGTACCACTTCCGGCGGCTGTTCTCGATGCTCGCCGGGATGCCGCTGTCGGAGTACGTGCGGCGCCGGCGGCTGACCGTCGCGGGGGCCGAGGTCCTCGACGGCGGGCGGACGTTGCTCGACGTCGCGGTCCGCTACGGGTACACCTCGGGCGAGGCGTTCGCCCGGGCGTTCCGGGCGATGCACGGGGTCGGGCCGGGAGAGGCCCGGCGCGACGGTGCGACGCTCACCTCCCAGCCCCGGATGTCCTTCCGACTCGTCGTGGAGGGGAGCAGCAGCATGGAGTACCGCATCGTCGACAGGCCGGACTTCCGGATCGTCGGCAGGAAGGCCCGGGTCACCCTGATCTACCAGGGGATCAACCCGGGGATCGCCGAGTTCATCAGAGGACTCGGCGAGGAGACCGTCGAGCGGATCGCCGGCCTGGCCGGCGAGGACCCGGCCGGCATCGTGTCGGTGACCGACGGCTTCTCGCCCAACCGCGAGGAGGGGTCCGAACTCGACTACTGGCACGCGGTGGTGGCGCGCGAGGACGCCGTCGTCCCGGCGGACCTGGACGTCCTGGACGTCCCGGCCGGGACGTGGGCGGTGTTCACCAACAGCGGGCCGTTCCCGCAGGCCCTGCAGGAGATGTGGGGGGACGTGGCCGCCCAGTGGTTCCCGTCCAACCCGTACGAGGCCCGGCCGGGCCCGGAGGTCCTGCGGACCCGCTTCGTCCCGGGGACGGGTGACGCCGAGGCCGAGCTCTGGATCCCGGTGGCGCGGGCCCTGCGGCGCTGACCGCCCCCGTTCGGCCCACCAGCTCCCGCCCCCGGCTCTCCCCGCCCCGCATCCTGGGCGGGGAGGGCCGGGAGCGACAACGAGCTGGAGAACCGACGCCAATGAAGCAGACCTCCGTGACCACCGGCGCCCCCTGCTGGGTCGAACTGGGCACCTCCGACCCGGCCGCCGCCGGGGCCTTCTACCGGGAACTGTTCGGCTGGCGGGAGGACGACGGCGGGCACCCCGGAACCGGGGACCACGCCCGGATGCTCCTGGGGGACGTCCCGGTCGCCGCGATCACCCCGCGCTACGGGCCGCGGCAGCCGACGGCCTGGTCGGTCTGTTTCGCGGTCGCCGACGCCGACGCCACCGCGGCGAGGATCAGGGACGCCGACGGCAGCCTCCTGAAGGAGCCCGCCGACGTGCGCGACCAAGGCCGCTTCGCGGTCGCCGCCGACCGCTCCGGCGCGGTCTTCCTCCTCTGGCAGGCCCGCGCCTTCGCGGGCGCCGGCGTCTTCAACGAGCCCGGCTCGCTCGGCTGGGTGGAACTGCTCACCCGTGACCCGGCGGGCGCGACCGACTTCTACCCGGCCGTCTTCGGCTGGTCCGTCGCGGCCTCCGAGCACTACACCCAGTGGGGCCTGGCCGGTCAGGACTTCGGCGGCATGCTGGTGATGGGCGAGGGCTTCCCGCCGGAGGTGCCGCCGCACTGGCAGCCGTACTTCTCGTGCGTCGACGCCGACCTCACCGTCGGCCGGGCGGTCGCACTGGGCGCGGACGTGCTGGTGCCCGCGTCCGGTGCGCCGGGCGCCCGGCGGATCGCCGTGCTGCGCGACCCGCAGGGGGCGGCCTTCGGCGTCTACCACGCCCCGTCGGCGGGCTGAGCCGGGCGACGCGACGCGCGCGAGCGTCGGTTCGTCACCACTGTTGCCACGGCGGCCCCCGCCGTGATCAGCAGCGCCCCCGCCGGTACCACGTCGCCGACGCGGTCGTACCAGGTCAGCGTCCCGGGCGCGGTGAGGGGCAGCCGGACGGTCAGCGAGCCGGTGCCGTCGGTGCCGAGCCGGGCGAGCTCCCGGCCCTGCGCGTCGAAGGCCGCCGAGACACCGGTCAGTGCGGCCTGGACGGCAGGCCGTCCCGTCTCGGCCGCCCGGATCGCCGCCAGCGAGACGTGCTGCTCGGGCGCCCAGGTGCGCTGGAAGGTCGAGGTCGAGGACTGGTAGACCAGCACCCGGGCGCCGTCCCGCGCGGCGGTGCGGGCCATGTCGGGGAAGGCGGACTCGAAGCAGATCAGCGTCCCGAGCGGCAGCGGCGCGCCCGTCCGGTCGGTGGCCGGCAGCAGGTGGAACGCGCTTCCGGGGGCCCGGTTCTCGCCCGCCGCCCGGCTGACCCCGGCGATCCAGCCGAGCACCGGCCGCAGCGGGATGTACTCGCCGAACGGCACCAGCCGGATCTTGCGGTAGCGGTCCACCACGCCCGCCGGGGAGACCAGCACCGCGTCCTTGGAGATCCGCCCGTCCGCCTTGCGCGCGTCCTCCCCGGCGATGATCCGGGCGCCGGTGGTCGCGGCGAGTCCGCGCAGCGCGTCCAGGGCGGCCGGGTCGTGGTCCAGGTCGGCCGTGGTGCTGCTCTCGCCCCACACCACCAGGTCCACCGGCTGCCCGACCAGGGCGGCGGTGGCCCGGGCGCTCGCGTCGAACCGGGCCTGCGGGTCCTCCACGATCCCGGGCTGGACGAGCGCGACCGTGACGGCGCCGGCTCCGACGGGCGCCTCGCGCAGCGCGAACAGTGCCGGACCGGAGGCCAGGACGAGCACGGTCGTCGCCGCCGCGGCGGCCCGCGGCCGCCACTGCACGGCGGTCAGCGCGATCAGCACCCCGGTGTTCACCGCCGCCACCGCCGCGCTGACCAGCCAGATCCCGCCGGCCGAGGCCAGCCCGAGGACCGCCGGGTGCTGCCACTGGGTGGCGCCGAGCAGCGCCCACGGTCCGCCGAGCGCCGGCCAGGACCGCGCGTACTCGGCGGACACCCAGACCGCGGGGACGACCACCAACGCGAGCAGCGCCCGACGGGTGGTCAACGGCGGGTGCAGCAGCCGGTGCACGGTGTACCCGACGGCGGCCTGCAGCGCACCGAACAGCACCGCGAGCACCGGGAGCGCGGGGCCGATGGAGGGCACCAGCCAGTACATCGCGGTCAGGATGAACCCCGACCCGAACCACCAGCCGCGCACCGCCGCCTCCCGACCCGACGGCGCCCGCTGCATCAGCAGCAGCCCTGGGACGAGGGCGATCCACGCCAGCCAGGCCTGCCCGGGGGCCGGGAACGCGAGCACCGGCACCGCCCCGGCGGCCAGCGCCCCGAACCGGGCCCGGTACCGGTGCGGCGGGTGCGTCTCCCGTTCCCCGGTTTCCTCCGGTTCCCCCGCTTCGTCCGCGGGGGTCGTGCTCAGTGCTGGGCTGGTGGGACCGATGCGCCGCGACATGACCTGTATTGTCCGCTCGGACGGCGGACGCCACCAGTGTTCCCGTCACCCGGATGGACGACGGGAACACTGGTGGCGAGGTGGCGACCCACCTGTCGGGCGGCCGCCCGGAGGCCGGGCCCAGGCCAGGACCTAGCCCTCGCCGCCCTCCAGGTCACCCTCCGTCTCCAGGAACGCGGCCTGCAGCTGCGCGATCAGCTCCGGGTCCGGCTGCTCCCACAGCCCGCGGCTCGCCGCCTCCAGCAGGCGCTCGCTGATCCCGTGCAGCGCCCACGGGTTGGCGCCCGCGAGGAACTCCCGGTTGACCGGGTCGAGCACGTACTCCTGGGTCAGCTTCTCGTACATCCAGTCCGCGACCACGCCCGTGGTGGCGTCGTAGCCGAACAGGTAGTCGACGGTCGCGGCCATCTCGAAGGCGCCCTTGTAGCCGTGGCGGCGCATCGCCTCGATCCAGCGCGGGTTGACCACCCGCGCGCGGAAGACGCGGGCGGCCTCCTCGGTGAGGGTCCGGGTGCGGACCGTCTCCGGGCGGGTGGAGTCGCCGATGTAGGCGGTGGGTGCCTTGCCGGTGAGGGCGCGGACGGTGGCCACCATGCCGCCGTGGTACTGGAAGTAGTCGTCCGAGTCGGCGATGTCGTGCTCGCGGGTGTCGGTGTTCTTCGCGGCGACGGTGATCCGCTTGTAGGCGGTCTCCATCTCCTCGCGGGCCGGCCGGCCGTCCAGCCCGCGTCCGTACGCGTAGCCGCCCCAGACCGTGTACACCTCGGCGAGGTCGGCGTCGGTGCGCCAGTCGCGGCTGTCGATCAGCTGGAGCAGGCCCGCGCCGTAGGTGCCCGGGCGGGAGCCGAAGACGCGGACGGTGGCCTTGCGCTCGTCGCCGTGGACCGCCACGTCGGCCTGGACGTGAGCCCGGACGAAGTTGTCCGAGTCGGCTTCCTCCTGGGCGGCGGCCAGGCGCACCGCGTCGTCCAGCAGGGCGACCACGTGCGGGAAGGCGTCGCGGAAGAAACCGGAGATGCGCAGCGTCACGTCGATGCGCGGGCGGCCCAGCTCCTCCAGCGGGATCGGCTCCAGGCCGGTGACCCGGCGGGAGGCGTCGTCCCAGACCGGGCGGACGCCGAGCAGGGCGAACGCCTCGGCGATGTCGTCGCCGGCGGTGCGCATCGCGCTGGTGCCCCAGAGCGAGAGCCCGACCGAGGGCGGGTAGGCGCCGTCGTTGTCGGCGGTGTACCGCTCGACCAGCGAGGCGGCGAGCGCCTGGCCGGTCTCCCAGGCGAGCTTGCTGGGTACGGCCTTCGGGTCGACGGAGTAGAAGTTGCGGCCGGTCGGCAGGACGTTGACCAGGCCGCGCAGCGGCGAGCCGGACGGGCCGGCCGGGACGAAGCCGCCCTGCAGCGCGTGCAGCACGGCGTCCAGCTCGTCGGTGGTGGCGGCCAGGCGCGGCACCACCTGGGTGGCGGCGAAGGCCAGCACGTCGTGGACGGCCTCCGGCAGCCCGGCGGCGACCTTCTCGACCGCCTCCGGCGCCCAGTCCTCGGCCTCCATCGCCTCGACCAGGGCGCGGGCCCTGGCCTCGGCCGCGTCGGTGGCGCCGAGGGTCAGCGCGGCCTCGTCCAGGCCGAGCGCCTCGCGCAGGCCGGGCAGCGCGCTGACGCCGCCCCAGATCTGCCGGGCGCGCAGGATGGCGAGCACGATGTTGACCCGGTCGGTGCCGGCCGGCGCCTGGCCGAGGACGTGCAGGCCGTCGCGGATCTGGGCGTCCTTGACCTCGCAGAGCCAGCCGTCGACGTGCAGCAGGAAGTCGTCGAAGCCGTCGTCCTCGGGGCGCTCGTCCAGGCCGAGGTCGTGGTCGAGCTTGGCGGCCTGGATCAGGGTCCAGATCTGGGCGCGGATGGCGGGCAGCTTGGCCGGGTCCATCGCGGCGATGTTGGAGTGCTCGTCCAGCAACTGCTCCAGGCGCGCGATGTCGCCGTAGGAGTCGGCGCGGGCCATCGGCGGGACGAGGTGGTCGACCAGGGTGGCGTGGGCGCGGCGCTTGGCCTGGGTGCCCTCACCCGGGTCGTTGACCAGGAAGGGGTAGACCAGCGGGAGGTTGCCGAGGACGGCGTCCGGGCCGCACTCGGCGGACAGCGCGGCGGTCTTGCCGGGCAGCCACTCCAGGTTGCCGTGCTTGCCGAGGTGGATGACGGCGTGGGCGCCGAAGCCGCCGTCCTCCTGCGCGGCCTCGATCCAGCGGTACGCGGCCAGGTAGTGGTGGCTCGGCGGCAGGTCGGGGTCGTGGTAGATCGCGACCGGGTTCTCGCCGAAGCCGCGCGGCGGCTGGATCAGGACGAGCAGGTTCCCGGAGCGGATCGCGGCCAGCACGATGTCGCCGTCCGGGTTCTGCGAGCGGTCGACGTACAGCTCGCCGGGCGCCGGGCCCCAGTGCTCCTCGACCTGCTCGCGCAGCGCCTGCGGGAGGGTGGCGTACCAGCGGCGGTAGTCGGCGGCGGGGATGCGCACCGGGTTGCGGGCCAGCTGGTCCTCGGTGAGCCAGTCCTGGTCGTAGCCGCCGGCCGCGATCAGGGCGTGGATGATCGCGTCGCCCTCGTGGCCCTCCTCGGCGCCGTCGTCCAGGCCGGGCAGCTCGTTCCCGAGGTCCATGCCCTCCTCGCGCAGCCGGTGCAGCAGGCGGACGGCGCTGGCCGGGGTGTCCAGGCCGACGGCGTTGCCGACCCGGGCGTGCTTGGTCGGGTACGCGGAGAGCACCAGCGCGAGGCGGCGCTCGGCGGCCGGGACGTAGCGCAGCTGGGCGTGGCTGACGGCGGTGCCGGCGACGCGGGCGGCGCGCTCCGGGTCGGCGGCGTAGACGGTCAGGCCGTCCTCGTCCAGCTCCTTGAAGGAGAACGGGACGGAGATCAGGCGGCCGTCGAACTCCGGCACGGCGATCTGGGTCGCGGTGTCCAGCGGGGACAGGCCGTCGTCGCTGCTCTCCCACTGGGCGCGTGACCAGGTCAGGCAGAGCGCCTGGAGGATCGGGCGGTCCAGGGCGGCGAGCGCGCCCGCGTCCCAGGCCTCCTCGTCGCCGCCGGCCTGGGCGTCGGCGGGGCGGGTGCCGCCGGCGGCGAGCACGGTGGTGACGATCGCGTCGGCCTCGCCGAGCGCGGCCAGCAGCTCGGGCTCGGCGCCGCGCAGCGAGGCGCAGTAGTAGGCCTTCGCCCGCGCGCCCTGGTCCTCGATCGCCTGGCAGAGCGTCTCCACGAAGGCGGTGTTCCCGCTCATGTGGTGGGCGCGGTAGTAGAGCACCGCGACCGTCGGCCGGTCGGCGCCGGGGCCGTCGCCGGTGCGGGCTTCGCGCTCCAGCGGGCCCCAGGCCGGCGCGGACGCGGGCGGGGCGAAGCCGTGGCCGGTGAGCAGCACGGTGTCGGAGAGGAAGGAGCCCAGCTCGGCCAGGTTGGCGGCGCCGCCGTGGGCGAGGTAGGCGTGTGCCTCGGCGGCGATGCCGGCCGGGACGGTGGACAGCTCCATCAGCTGGGCGTCGGGGGCCTGCTCACCGGTCAGCACCACCACCGGGCGGGGGCCGGACAGCAGCGCGTCCAGACCCTCCTGCCAGGCGCGGCGTCCGCCGAGCAGGCGGACCACGACGAGCTCGGTGCCCTCCAGCAGCGCGGGCAGGTCGTCGGGGGTGAGCCGGGCCGGGTTGCCGAGCCGGAAGGGCACCGGGCCCTCGGATGCGCGGGCGCTGAGCAGGTCGGTGTCGGACGTCGACAGCAGCAGGATCATGCGAAGGCCCTCCCGGCCTCGTCGGTGGCCGGGCCGGCCGTGGAGCCGGTCGGGGTGGCCCGGACGCGGGCCGGGTCGGCCGTGGAGTCGGCCGCGGCGGCCGTGACTCGGGCCGGGGCCGCCGTGCTGGCGGCCGTGGACGCGTGCGCGGGCATGCGACAGCGCTGGTGCATTTCTGCCTTCCTCGGGGTCCGCGCCCCGGGCCGGTGGAGGACGGCAGGAGTTCCTGGCTCCCGCGGCCGACCGGTTGCCCGGTGAACCGCGGTCACAGTGGCGGGACCGCACCGGGTTTGCACCGGTTTCCTCCCCTGCGCCGTCGCTGGCGTGTGGACGGTCCGCCGGACCGTCCGCCCTGCATCGTACGGGGTACGGCTGACCTGGGGGAGAGTGAGCTTTCGGCCGGGCCCGGAGGGGGCGGCGCGCGGCCCGGGGGCGGTGGACGTACGGGTCCGGGCCGGTCGGCAGGCGGCTCGGGGCCGTCCGGTGCGGGCGTCCGGGCCGGTCGGGCACGGCGGCGCCGGGCGCATGCGTCGGGTGCGCCGGAGTGTGATGCAGCGGACGGAGGCAACCGATCGGATCATCTGTATGCTCGCCGCCATGCCACCGACACCCGACGCCACCGCGCCGGGCGCCGCCGTGCCCGACCGGGAGGTGCCCGACCGGGGGCGCGCGGACGCCTGCCCCGGGGCGCTTCGCCTGCACCCGGCCGACGACGGCGCCCTGGCCCGGATCCGGCTGCCCGGAGGTCTGCTGACGGATCGTCAGGCACTCGCGCTGGCCGAGGCCGCCGAGGCCCTGGGTGACGGGCAGGTGGAGACCACCTCGCGCGGCAACGTCCAACTGCGGGGCCTGGCCGCGCAGTGCGGGGCGGACCTCGCCGAGCGGCTGCGCGCCGTCGCGCTGCTGCCCTCGGAGACCCACGAGCGGGTCCGCAACATCGTCGCCTCGCCGCTGGCCGGGCTGGATTCCGGCCCGGGCGCCGACGTCCGGGCCTGGGTGCGGGAACTGGACGCGCGGCTGTGCGCGAGCGACTGGGCGGCCGGGCTCTCCGGCAAGTTCCTCTTCGCGCTGGACGACGGGCGGGGCGATGTCGCCGCGCTCGACGCCGATGTGACATTGATCGCAGCCTCGGGGGCCGCGCCGGGAACGCCCGCGCTGCTGCGCCTCGGGCGTTCGGGCCACGGGCACCCGGTCGAGGCCGGGCAGGAGGTGACGGCCGTGCTCGACGCGGCCCGCTCCTTCCTGGACGCGCTGCGCACCAGCGGGCGCCGGGCCTGGCACCTGCGCGAGGTGCCCGACCTGCTGCCCGCCGGCCCGGTGCCGCTGCCCGCCTTCGCCGGTGCGGCGCCCGCCGTCGGCGCGCATCCCGGCGGGCTCTCGGTGGGGCTGCGCTTCGGCCGGGCGAGCGCCGCGCAGTGGCGGGCGCTGGTCGCCGCCGCGGCGGCCTCCGCCGGTGAACTGCGGCTGACGCCCTGGCGCGGCGCGGTCGTGCCCGGAGCGGCCGCCGATCTGCTGCCCGGGCTGGCCGCTGCCGGGTTCCGCACCGAGCCGGGCTCCGCCTGGGAGCGGGCCACGGCCTGCACCGGGTTGCCGGGGTGCGCCAAGTCGCTCGCCGACGTCCGTTCGGACGCGGCCGGGGCGCTGGACGCCGGCTCCGCTGGTGCGCACCCGGGCCCCGGTGCGCTGCCCGTCCACTGGTCGGGCTGTGAACGGCGCTGCGGCCACCCGGCCGGGCGGTGGGTGGACGTGCTCGCCACGGGGCACGGCTACCGGGTGACGGTGAACGGACCGGCGGCCGCCCCCATGGCCGCCGAGGTGACGAACGAGCAGATGGCCGAGGCGGTCGCCGAGGCCAGGAGGACCACGAAGTGATCGAGTACGAGAAGGACGGCGCGTCCATCTACCGCCAGTCCTTTGCCACCATCCGCGCGGAGGCCGATCTGGCCGCCCTCCCGGCGGACGTCTCCCAGGTCGCGGTGCGGATGATCCACGCCTGCGGGATGGTCGACCTGGTCGAGGACCTGGTGTACTCGCCCGGCGTGGTCGCCTCCGCGCGCGCCGCGCTGCACGCCGGTGCGCCGATCCTCTGCGACGTCAACATGGTTGCGAGCGGCGTGACCCGCAAGCGGCTGCCCGCCGACAACGAGGTGATCTGCACCCTCACCGACCCGTCGGTGCCCGAACTCGCCCGCACGATGGGCAACACCCGCAGCGCCGCCGCCATGGAGCTCTGGCTGCCCCGGCTGGAGGGCGCGGTGGTTGCCGTCGGCAACGCGCCGACCTCGCTGTTCCGGCTGCTGGAGATGATCGAGGCGGGCGCGCCGCGCCCGGCCGCGGTGATCGGCGTCCCGGTCGGCTTCATCGGCGCCGCGGAGTCCAAGCAGGCCCTGGCCGAGCACCCGTCCGGCCTGGAGCACCTGGTGGTGCGGGGCCGGCGCGGCGGCAGTGCGATGGCCGCCGCCGCCGTCAACGCGATTGCGAGCGAAGAAGAATGACGGAACATCAGGAACGTCAGGAGCCTTCGACCGGGCGACTGTACGGCGTCGGGCTCGGCCCCGGCGACCCGTCGCTGGTGACCGTCCGCGCCGCCGAACTCATCGGCAAGGCCGACGTGGTGGCGTACCACAGTGCCCGACACGGCCGGTCCATCGCACGCTCGATCGCGGAGCGGTACCTGACGGCCGGTCAGATCGAGGAGAAGCTGGTCTACCCGCTCACCGTGGAGACCACCGACCACCCCGGCGGCTACCGGGGCGCGTTGGACGAGTTCTACGAGGAGGCCGCCGACCGGCTGGCCGCCCACCTGGACGCCGGGCGCGACGTCGTCGTGCTCGCCGAGGGAGACCCGCTCTTCTACGGCTCGTACCAGCACATGCACAAGCGGCTCGCTCACCGCTACCCGACCGAGGTGGTGCCCGGCGTGACGTCGGTCAGCGCCGCGGCGGCCCGGCTCGGACAGCCGCTGACCGAGGCCGAGGAGACGCTCACCGTCATTCCCGGCACGCTGCCCGAGGAGGAGCTGACGGCGCGGATCGCGTCCGCCGACTCCGCCGTGATCATGAAGCTCGGGCGC
Organism: Kitasatospora sp. NPDC048545; assembly: GCF_040651155.1. Lineage (NCBI taxonomy): Bacteria > Bacillati > Actinomycetota > Actinomycetes > Kitasatosporales > Streptomycetaceae > Kitasatospora > Kitasatospora sp. NPDC048545. Next base: position 98,687 of record NZ_JBEZIQ010000002.1, on the reverse strand, counting down.
ACCTTCCCGACCGTCCGCCGCGCCCTGGAGCGGGCCGGGCGGCTGGCCGACGCCCAGTACGTCGAGCGGGCCTTCATGGCCGGCGAGCGCATCGCGCCGCTCGCGGAGGTCGACGGCGAGACCGTGCCGTACTTCTCGGTCGCGGTGCTGCCCAGCAAGGTCGCGCCGCTGGAGCCCGAGGTCCGGCTGTCGGAGGGCACGGGCAGCGTGACCGTCGTCGGCACCGGGCCGGCCGGGCCGCTCTGGCTCACCCCCGAGGCGCGCGGCGCGCTGGCCGAGGCCACCGACCTGGTCGGCTACACCACCTACCTGGCCCGGGTGCCGGAGCGCCCGGGGCAGCGGCGGCACGGCTCGGACAACAAGGTGGAGTCGGAGCGCGCCGAGTACGCGCTCGACCTCGCTCGGCGCGGCCACCGGGTCGCGGTGGTCTCCTCCGGCGACCCGGGGGTGTTCGCGATGGCCACCGCGGTGCTGGAGGTCGCCTGCGAGGAGGTCTACCGGGACGTCCCGGTGCGGGTCCTGCCGGGGATGACCGCCGCCCACGCGGCCGCCTCCCGGGCCGGCGCCCCGCTCGGACACGACTACGCGACGGTGTCGCTCTCGGACCGGCTGAAGCCCTGGGACGCGGTGGCCAAGCGGCTGCGCGCCGCCGCCGCGGCGGACCTGGTGCTCGCCCTCTACAACCCGGGCTCGAAGTCCCGCACCACCCAGGTGGGCCTCGCCCGGGACCTGCTGCTGGAGTACCGGGCGCCCGAGACCCCGGTGGTCATGGCGCGCGACGTCGGCGGGCCGACCGAGCGGGTGCGGATCGTCCGGCTGGGCGAGCTGGACCCGGCGTTGGTCGACATGCGGACGATCCTGCTGATCGGCTCCTCGCAGACCCGGGCGGTCGAGCGGGGCGGCGGCGTGGAGGTCGTCTGGACGCCCCGGCGGTATCCGGAGGCCTGACGGCCGGCGGCTGACGAATGGCGGATGACACATGACAGCCGACGGATTTCATCATCCGTCGGCTGTCATGTGTTTGCCGTCCTCTGTTCGCGTCCCCGCCGACCGTTACCGGGTCGGCTTGGCGACCAGCAGCTCCGTGTTGTGGTCCTCGCCCGCGCCCAGCAGCGCCGTCGGCCGCCCGTTCGGGTCGTTGTACGACAGCTCGCGGTAGAGCGCCGCGAGGTTGGCGTCCGAGGTGCTGCCGAAGTCCGTCCCGTACGGCGCGGAGGACTCGATCAACGTGGTGAACAGGGAGAGCGTGCCGTCCCCGTTGTCCACGACCTCGATGACCCGGCCGTGCTGCGGGTAGTCGATGTGCGAGGCGGTGTTGATCTCCCAGAACGCCCGCTCCGGCACCGAGTGGCCGTGCGGCGTGATCTTGTTCATGTGGGTGTGGCCGTTCACCCAGGCGACGACGTTCGGGTAGCGCTGCAGCAGCGTCACCAGCTCGTTGCCGTCGTGCCGCTTCTCGAAGATGTTGCGCGGGTCCGGCAGCAGGTTGCCCATCGAGGTGCTGGTGTGGTGGCTGAAGAGCAGGACCACGTCGTCCGTGCTGCCGCCCGTCACCCGGCGCCCGTCGGCGTCGTACCAGTGCCCGCTGTGCGCCTGCAGCTGCTGCTCCAGCCAGCGCAGCTGCGCGGTGCCGAGCGAACCGTCGGCGAACCCGGCCTGGTTGGTGGTGTCCAGGCTGATGCCGACCACCTTCTCCGAGATGCGGAAGGTGTAGTAGAGCTTGCCGCTGCTCACCATGTCCGAGGTGAAGCCGTGGCCGTACGGGCCGGCGCCGGTGACCGCCGGGTTCAGGTGGGCCTTGGCGAACTCCTTGAGCGTGAACGGCTTCCGGCGCTCGTCCGGGGTGATCCGGCGCACTGCGTCGCCACTGGCTATCAGCTTGGCGAGCAGGAACACGGCGCCCGCCGGGTCGCGGCGCAGGGAGTCCATCAGCTGGGCGGCGGTCGCGTCGTCGCAGCCCTCCAGCTTGTACTGGCCGGTGTAGAGGTCGTTGAGCAGCCCGAGGTCCGGCAGGGTGCCCTCGATGCTGTCGTCGTGGTTGCCGACCGTGGTGTACCAGGGGGTGCGCAGGCCCGGCGCGTCGAACGGGCGGCCGGCGGCGGACAGGAAGCCGGGCACCAGCGGGAAGCCCTTGGCCTTGTAGCCGTCGGTGTACGAGAGTTCGGGGTTCCAGTAGCCGGCGTTGCCGGAGTTCTGGACCCCTTCGTAGCGGTTCGGGTCGCCGGTGTTCTGGGCCAGTCGTCCGCCACCCATGACCTTGAGGTACCAGTCGAGTTCGGCGAGCTCGTGGTTGTCGGTGTTGTCACCGGTGGCCATCACCATGCTGAACGGCATGCCGGTGTAGGGGCCGCCGCCGAGCGAGTTGACCCGCTCGACGAGGGCCGACACGCCGCGGGCGTTCAGGGCCTCCTGCGGCCGGTACGCGCTGCCGTTGAACCGGGCCAGGTACTCGAAGCGCACCGGGGACTCGGTGTCGACCAGGTGCAGGTCGCTGAACTGGACGAAGCTGGCCAGCCCGATGCGGCGGTCGTCCCGGCCGGTGCCGGGCGCCGCCAGTTCGCCGCGCACCACCAGCGGCCAGCCCGGACCGGCCGTCAGCCGCTTGTAGCCGCCGGTGCCGACCGGCGTGGCCACCTGCTCCAGCGTGGTCCCGGTGACCTTGACCGCTCTCGCGGCCGTCGTCGCCAGCGCCTGGTCGCGCGTCGCGGCCGAGGCGAACTGCGCGCCGCCCAGCGACAAGGCCGACCACGCGGCGGCCACCGACGTACCCGTGAGGAACGTACGCCGACTCATCCCTGCCACAAAAACCCCCATACTGATGGCCGGCCGGGCGGACGACCCGTTCACCGACCCACGTGTCATGAACCCGCTTCTGGCGGACCGCCAGATTACTCACTGGTAGGGCTCGGCGGCGAGGCCCGTGCAGCGAACACTTCGGGAACGCGGGAGGCCGGCTGCGCGCAGTTTCCGCACGGCTCGCGCACGGCCCGCCGCACGGCTCGCGCGTGACCGGCCGCACGGCTCGCGCGGGGCCTGCCGTTGCGGCTCGCGCACGGCCCGCCGCGCGGCTCCCCGGAGAGCTGCCGCGCGGCTCGCGCAGGTGGTCCGGCGGGTGGCGCCCCGGGTCGTCGTCGGCCACCCCGGTCGGGCCGCGGCCGGGCGAATGGGGGAAAATCGGCGGCGGCGGCCGGTGCGGCCGCCGGAGAGAGCAGGACGGCGCGGGCGCCGTCGGAAGCGAGGCGCAGGTGGCCGCAGCGGCAGCCGAAGGCGGAGCCCGGGCGCAGTCCGGGGCGGGGGGCCGGGCCGGCCAGCTGAAGAGCAGCGGCCTGCGGCACGGCTGGACGACGGGCGCCTGCGCCACCGCGGCCACCAAGGCCGCGTACACCGCGCTGCTCACCGGAGAGTTCCCCGACCCCGTGGTCATCACCCTGCCCAAGGGGCAGCGGCCCGCCTTCGCGCTCGCCGCCGAGCGGCCTGCGGCGGACGGGCGGCCGTACGCCATGGCCGGGGTGGTCAAGGACGCCGGCGACGACCCCGACGTCACCCACGGCGCGCTGATCCGTTCGACCGTCCGGGCCGGAGAGCCCGGGGCCGGGGTGGTGTTCCGGGCCGGACCGGGGGTGGGGACGGTCACCAAGGCGGGCCTGCCGCTGCCTGTCGGGGAGCCCGCGATCAACCCGGTGCCCCGGCAGATGATCCGGGACGCGGTCGCCGAGGTGGCCGCCGAGCACGGCGGCAGCGGGGACGTGGTGGTCGAGATCTCCGTCGACCACGGTGCGGAGATCGCCCGCTCGACCTGGAACCCGCGGCTGGGCATCCTCGGCGGCCTGTCGATCCTCGGCACCACCGGGATCGTCGTCCCCTATTCCTGCTCGGCCTGGATCGACTCGATCCGCCGCGGTGTGGACGTGGCCCGGGCGGCGGGCCGCATGCACGTGGCCGGGTGCACCGGTTCGACGTCGGAGAAGGTCGCGGTCGCGGTGCACGGCCTGCCCGAGGACGCGCTGCTGGACATGGGCGACTTCGCCGGAGCCGTGCTGAAGTACCTCAAGCGCCACCCGGTGCCCCGGCTGACCATCGCGGGCGGCTTCGCCAAGCTGTCCAAGCTCGCGGCCGGTCACCTCGACCTGCACTCGGCGCGTTCCCAGGTGGACAAGGGGTACCTGGCCGAACTGGCCCGGCGGGGCGGGGCGCACGAGGCGCTGGCGGAGGCGGTGGCGGCGGCCAACACCGGTCTGGAGGCGGTGCAGCTCTGCGGGGCGGCCGGGGTGCCGCTCGGGGACCTGGTCGCCGAGGCGGCCCGGGCGACGGCGCTCGGCGTCCTGCTGGGCTCGCCGGTCGCGGTGGACGTCATCTGCATCGACCGCGCGGGCACCGTCGTCGGCCGGGCCGAGCCGCTCGGGCCGTGACAATGTCACGACTGTCACGGGAGCGCGACAACATCACCTGGTGATGTGAAGATCCGACGGCCATACAGGGAAAGAAACGGACAAAAGGAGCGCTGCGCCGCCTCTCGCTTCTATCGCCATCTCAGCCATGAGATATGGTCTGCCGAGTGACAGGCGACTACCTCACCCGCATCGGCACCCTCATCCGTACCGCGCGTCAGCACCGCGGCTGGTCCCAGGCGCAGCTCGGAGAAGCGCTCGGCACCAGCCAGAGCGCGGTCAACCGCATCGAACAGGGCAAGCAGAACGTCAGCCTTGAGATGATCGCCCGCATCGGCGAAGCCCTCGACAGCGAGATCGTCTCCCTCGGCTACTCCGGCCCGATGCACCTGCGCGTCGCCGGCGGCACCCGCCTCTCCGGCGCCATCGACGTCCGCAGCAGCAAGAACGCGTGCGTCGCGATCCTCTGCGCCTCGCTGCTGACCACCGGTCGCACCACGATCCGCAGCGTCGCCCGGATCGAGGAGGTCTACCGCATCCTCGAGGTGCTCACCAGCATCGGCGTCAAGAGCCGCTGGATCAACGAGGGCCGCGACCTCGAACTCACCCCGCCCGCCGAGCTGAACCTCGACGCGATGGACGTCGAGGCGGCCCGGCGGACCCGCAGCGTGCTGATGTTCCTCGGCCCGCTGATGCACCGCGCCCAGCGCTTCGCCATCCCGTACGCGGGCGGCTGCGACCTCGGCACCCGCACCGTCCAGCCGCACCTGACCGCGCTGCGCCGCTTCGGCCTGGAGGTCGCCACCACCGGCGGCGCCTACCACGCCTCGGTCGAGCCGGGTGCCCCGCTGGACCGCCCGATCGTGCTGACCGAGCGCGGGGACACCGTCACCGAGAACGCCCTGCTGGCCGCCGCGCGGCACGACGGCGTGAGCGTCATCCGCAACGCCTCGCCCAACTACATGGTCCAGGACCTCTGCTTCTTCCTGGAGGAGCTGGGCGTCAGGATCGAGGGCATCGGCACCACCACGCTCACCGTGCACGGCGTTCCGGAGATCACCCGCGACGTCGACTACACCCCGGCCGAGGACCCGGTGGAGGCGATGAGCCTGCTCGCCGCCGCGGTCGTCACCTCCTCCGAGCTGACGATCCGCCGGGTGCCGATCGAGTTCCTGGAGATCGAACTCGCGGTGCTGGAGGGCATGGGCCTCGACTACGACCGCACCCCCGAGTACCGGGCCCACAACGGTCACACCCGCCTGGTCGACCTCACCGTGCGCCCCTCCAAGCTGACCGCACCGGTCGACACCATCCACCCGATGCCCTTCCCCGGCATCAACATCGACAACGTGCCGTTCTTCGCCGCCATCGCCGCGGCCGCGCACGGCACCACGATGATCCACGACTGGGTGTACGACAACCGCGCGATCTACCTCACCGAGCTGACCCGTCTCGGCGCGGACGTCAAGCTCCTCGACCCGCACCGCGTGCTGGTCCAGGGCCCCACCCGCTGGCGCGCCGCCGAGATGATGTGCCCGCCGGCCCTGCGCCCGGCGGTCGTCATCCTCCTCGCCATGCTCGCCGCCCAGGGCACCTCGGTCCTGCGCAACGTCTACGTCATCAACCGCGGCTACGAGGACCTCGCCGAGCGCCTCAACTCCATCGGCGCCCGGATCGAGACCTTCCGCGACATCTGACGGTTCGTCAGTGAGCTGCCCGCCGCCTGCCGTCCGGACTCAACCGGTGAGCCCGGTCAGCAGGATGGCCACGTCCAACCCGGTGTCCAGGTAGTCCACGAACACCGGGTTGTTCAGTGCCCAGGGCGACCGCCGTTCCCGGATCAGCCGGACCGCCTCGCCGGTGTCCAGGCCCAGGCCGACCAGGGCCTGCGCCACCACCAGGCCCGAACGGTTGTAGCCCGAGTGGCAGCGCACCAGCGTCCGGCGGCCCCGGCGGACGGCCTCCGCCGTGAGCTCCGCCGCCTCCCGCACGGCCTCCAGTCGACTGGGGGAGAGCGGGGCGTCGGGCACCTCCCGGACGACGTGTTCCACCCACGGCGCCGGGCCGTGCCCCGGGAGCGTGAACAGGCTGACCACCAGGTCGAACTCGTCGCGGACGACGGCGGGTTCCAGATCGCCGCCGGGCGGGGTGAAGTAGTGCCCGCCCATCCAGAGCCCGGGGGCGATCTCGTTCCAGGGCTCCGACGGCCCGGGGGTGCCGCGTTCCTTCCGGCGGGTCCGCACGACCTGCTCCCTCTCCGTCGGCCCGCCCGGCCCCCGGCCCGGGGGCTACTCGCCGGTGCTGCCGTCGAGGTGTTCGCGCAGCAGGTCGGCGTGGCCGTTGTGGCGGGCGTACTCCTCGATCATGTGGGTGAGGATCCAGCGCAGCGAGAAGACCTCCTCGCCGTGGTGGCCCAGGACGTCCAACGACTCTGCGGCGGCGACGAGTTCCCGGGCGCGGTCGCACTCGCGGTGCCAGATCGCGAAGGCCTCGTCCGGGTCGGCCTCCTTCACGTCGAACTCGGCGAAGGAGCCGTCGGGGTGCTTCCGGAACCCGGGCAGCCCTTCGCCGTCGAGGACGTTGCGGAACCAGCCGCGCTCCACCTCGGCGAGGTGCCGGACCAGACCGAGCAGCGACAGGGCGGAGGGCTCCAGCGCCCGGGCCCGGAGCTGCTCGGTGGTCAGGCCCGCGCACTTCATCGCGAGGGTGTCGCGCTGAAAGTCCAGGAAGCCTGCCAGGGTGGTGCGTTCGTCGGCGGTCCGCGGGGTCTCGGTGCGCCGGTCGGCGGTCATCTCGGTGCGCTGGGCGTCGGTCATGGGGTCATCCTGCCGGGCGGTCGGCGGGTTCGCCCGGCATTCCACGGACCGGGCTCAGCCCGACCGCTCCAGCCAGCGCAGCGCGCCCTCGACGTCCGTCACCACCGGCACGCCGTCCGGCACCGGCGGACGCTCCACGACGATGACGGGCAGCCGCAGCCCGCGGGCAGCGGTGAGCTTGGGCGCGGTCGCGGCGCCGCCGCTGTCCTTGGTGACCACGACGTCGATGTCGTGCGCGCGCAGCAGCGCCAGCTCGCCCTCGATCGTGAACGGGCCCCGGTCCAGCAGGACTTCGAAGGACGGCGGCAGCGGCGGCTCGGGCGGGTCGACCGAGCGGGCGAGGAAGTGGACCCCGTCGAGGTGGGCGAAGGCGGCGACGCTCTGCCGCCCGGTGGTCAGGAAGACCCGCTCGCCGCGCCGAGGCAGCAGGTCGGCCGCCGCGGCGAGCGACGGCACGGGGAGCCAGTGGTCCCCGTCGACGCGGGTGAAGCCGGGGCGGCGCAGCACCAGCAGCGGTACGCCGACGGCGGCGGACGCCAGGGCGGCGTTGTGCGAGATGCCGGCGGCGAACGGGTGGGTGGCGTCGACGACGGCGTCCACCCGTTCGGCGCGCAGCCAGTCGGCCAGGCCGTCCGGGCCGCCGAAGCCGCCGATCCGCACCTCCCCGGCGGGCAGCCGGGGCTCGGCGACCCGGCCGGCCAGCGAGCTGGTGACCCGCAGGGCCGGGCGGCCGTCGAGGGCTGCGGCCAGCGTCCGCCCCTCGGTCGTCCCGCCGAGGATCAGCAGGTGGCGCATCACGCCCCGCAGGGCTCGTGCGGGCGTTCGCGGTCCGCCGAGTAGAGGTGGCTGTCCCGGAAGTGCTCGGCGGCCAGGGTCCGGCCGACGATGATGACGGCCGTGCGGACCACGCCCGCCGCCTTGACCTGCTCGGCGATGTCGCCGACCGTGCCGCGCAGCACCAGCTCGTCCGGGCGGCTCGCCATCGCGACGACGGCGGCCGGGCAGTCGGCGCCGTAGCGCGGGAGCAGCTGCTCGACCACGTCGTCCACGTACCCGGCGGCCAGGTGCAGCACCAGCAGGGCGCCGCTGCGGCCGAGGGTGTCGAGGTCCTCGCCCTCGGGCATCGGGGTGGCGCGCTTGGCGATCCGGGTGAGGATGACGGTCTGGCCCACGGTCGGCACCGTCAACTCCCGCTTCAGCGCGGCCGCGGCGGCGGCGAAGGCGGGCACGCCGGGGACGACCTCGTAGGGGATGCCGGCCGCGTCGAGGCGGCGCATCTGCTCGGCGACGGCGGAGAACACGGACGGGTCGCCGGAGTGCAGCCGGGCGACGTCCTTGCCCTCGTGGTGGGCGCGCGCCATCCGCTCGACGATGCGGTCCAGGGTCATCTGGGCGGTGTCGACGAGCAGCGCGCCGGGCGGGCACTCGTCCAGCAGCTCGCGCGGGACCAGGCTGCCGGCGAACAGGCAGACCTCGGTGCGGGCCAGGATGCGCTGGCCGCGCAGGGTGATCAGGTCGGCGGCACCCGGGCCGGCTCCGATGAAGTAGACGGTCACGAGGCGTCCTCCTGGGGGGTGTCGGTCCTGACGGCGGACCACTGGGTGACCGGCATGGCCTGGCGCCACCCGGTGAAGCCGCCCACCGGGACGGCGTGGGAGACGGCCAGTTTCACGAGCTCGCCGCCGTGCCGCCGGTACCACTCGGTCAGCAGCGCCTCGGACTCCAGGGTCACGGTGTTGGCGACCAGCCGGCCTCCCGGGCGCAGCGCCGCCCAGCAAGCCTCCAGCAGGCCGGGCGCGGTGAGGCCGCCGCCGACGAACACGGCGTCCGGGGTGGGGAGTCCGTCGAGGGCTGCGGGCGCGGGGCCGGTCACCACGCGCAGCCGCGGCACGCCGAGCGCGGCGGCGTTGCGGGCGATCCGCCCGGCGCGCACCGGGTCGCGCTCGACGCTGACCGCCCGGCAGTCGCGGTGGGCGCGCAGCCACTCGACGGCGATCGAGCCCGAGCCGCCGCCGACGTCCCAGAGCAACTCGCCGGGGGAGGGGGCGAGCGTGGCGAGGGTGGCGGCGCGGACGTGCCGCTTGGTCAGCTGGCCGTCGCTCTCGTACGCGGTGTCGGGCAGGCCGGGGACGAGGGAGGTGCGGGGGCCGTCGCCGAGCTCGACGGCGATCAGGTTCAGCGGGTCGCCCGGCGGGTGCGGCCAGCCGTCGGCGGGGCCGTGGAACTGCCGTTCGCGCGCGTGGCCGAGCTTTTCGAGCACGCGCAGGCGGGCGGTGCCGTAGCCGCGCTCGGTGAGCAGGGCGGCGACGGCGGCCGGGGTGGCGGCGTCGGCGCTGAGCACCAGCAGGCGGCGGCCGGGGTGGAGGGCGAGCGCGAGGGTGGCCGGCGGACGGCCGACCAGGCTGACCACCTCGGTCGCCTCCAGCGGCCAGCCGAGCCGGGCACAGGCGTAGGAGACGGAGGAGGGGTGCGGCAGGACGCGCAGCCGCTCGGCCCCGATGGTCTCGGCCAGGGTGCGGCCGATGCCGAAGAACATCGGGTCGCCGCTGGCCAGGACGGCGACGCGGCGGTCGGCGTGGGCGGCGAGCAGTCCGGGGACGGCCGGGCGCAGCGGGGAGGGCCAGGGGACGCGCTCGGCGGTGACCTCCTCCCGGGGGAGCAGGTCCAGCTGGCGGGGGCCGCCGATGACCACGTCGGCCTCCCGGAGCGCGGCCCGGGCGGTGGCGGCGAGGCCGGGCCAGCCGTCGGCCCCGATCCCGACGACGGTGATCGGGGGTGGCAGCTCGGGCACCGGGTGGCTCCTCGTCGTTCGATCCTGCGGTTGTCGCGACTCGTGGTCCCGCGGTCCTGGGGTCTCGCGGTCCTGAGGTCCCGGGGTCCTGGGGCCGGCGATCCTGCCGGCCGGGGCAGCCTACCTGGCGGTATCCGGAGGGTAACGGGGCGGCCCTGGCGGCCGGTCCGTCCGGACCGGGTCCGGTGGGGGCGGGGGCTCGGGCGGCTGACGGTCGACGGGTTTCAGATGTCAGATTTCATCATCTGTTCGCTGAAAGCTGTCAGCTGTGATCTGTCAGCCGCGATCCGTCACACGCGATCCGTCGCCCATCCCCGTTCACCCGCTGCACCGTTCACCTTCTGCGCCGCTCACCTGTCGCACCCGGTCACCGGTCCGCCCAGTCCCCCGAAGCGATCAGTGCCGGCCGCTCGCGCAGCCGGGCTTCGGCGTCCGGTCCGGCCAGATAGACCCACGCGTCCCGCCGCCCGCCCGGCACCGCCGTCCGGACCGCCATCCGCTGCCGCACGTACAGCCCTGTCCCGTCCGCCTGGCACTCCTCCAGCAGGTCGAGGGCGGCGAGTGCTCCGGCGTAGGCGCCCGGGCGCACGGTGATCAGCTCGCCCACGATCCGCCGCCCGGGCGTCGCGTCGAGCACCGCGTACGGAAAGCCGGGGCCCTCGTGCAGCGCGGCGCCGTCCAGCACGGCCGGCCGGACGTCGGCGCAGCGTCCGGCCAGGTGTGCGGCGTGGTTGCGGCCGCCGCTGCGCAGAGTGCCGTAGACGAAGAACGGCAGCTCCTCCTCGGACGCGGACACGGGTTCGACCTCCTCACCGGGGAGCGCCCACGGTACGTCCTCCGGTCCGGTTCGTGATACCGACTGGCGCGCCGGGCCGGTCATGCGCTGTCATATCGGATGTTCGGCCAGCACCGTCCAAGGGGGACACACATGACATCGCCCGCCTCCTCCCAGCCGGCCACCACCGCCGGTGCCACCCCCACGACCGCCGCGACCCCCGCCACCCCCGGGAGTCCCGCCGACGCACCCCCTGCCGACGTACCCCCCGTGGCCCTCACGAAGACCGCCACCGTCGGCCCGCCCCCGCCCGCCGACCCCCGCCCCGCCGGCCGCCTCGGCGGCGCGGTCTGGCTGGCCCTCGCCGTGGTCTACATCGTCTGGGGCTCGACCTACCTCGCGATCCGGATCGCGGTGGAGACGATGCCCTCCTTCCTCTCCGCCGCCGCCCGCTTCCTCATCGCGGGCTTCCTGTTGGTCGGCTACCTGCTGGTGCGTCAGGGTCCGGCCGGGCTGAAGGTGAGCGGGCGGCAGCTGGCCTCCGCCGCTCTGGTCGGCCTGCTGCTGCTGACCGGCGGCAACGGACTGGTGGTCCTGGGCGAGACCTCCGTCCCCTCCGGCCTGGCCGCCCTGCTGGTGGCGGCCGTCCCGCTGTGGATGGTGGTGCTGACGGCCTTCGGCGGCGAGCGCCCGAAGGCCGCCGAGCTCGCCGGGGTGCTGCTCGGCCTGGTCGGCCTCGGCGTGCTGTCGGCCCCGGCGATCGGCGGGTCCGTCGCGCCGCTCGGCGTGGTCCTGATCATCTGCGCCACGCTGTTGTGGGCGGCCGGCTCGTTCGCGAGCAAGAAGGTCCCGATGCCGGGCAACGTGCTCGCCGCGAGCGCCTACCAGATGCTGGCCGGCGGGTTCTGCAACCTGCTGATCGGACTGGTCCGCGGCGAGCAGCGGGGGCTGGACCTGGCGGCCGTGTCCGGCCGGTCCTGGCTGGCCCTCGCCTACCTGGTGCTGTTCGGCTCGCTGCTCGCTTTCACCGCGTACGCCTGGCTGCTGCGCTCCGCGCCGCTGACGCTGGTCGCCACCTACGCGTACGTGAATCCGGTGGTGGCGGTGCTGCTGGGCTGGCTGATCCTGGCCGAGCCGCTGACCGGCCCCACCCTGGCGGGCGGGGGGATCGTGGTCGCGGGCGTCTGCCTGGTGGTGAGCGTCAGCCGGCGTCCCGGGCGTCGTCCCGGGCGTCGCGGGTCGGAGCCGTCCGCTCGTAGGTGAGCACGACGTTGCCGCGCTCGAAGACCCGGCTGTCGGTGAGGGTGAAGGCGCGGGGCGTGAAGCCGGCGCCCGGAGCGAACAGCGGGATGCCCGAGCCGATCACCACCGGGTACTGCTTGACGATCAGCTCGTCGATCTCGGGCAGCAGCTGACCGGCCAGGTCGGCACCGCCGCAGAGCCAGATGCCGAGCCCGTCCTCCGCCTTCAGGCGGCGGACGACGCTCAGCGGGTCCTCGGCGGTGAGCTCGACCGCAGGGTCCGGGCTGGTGCCGAGGGTGCGGGAGAAGACGATCTGCCGCAGGTGGGCGTAGGGGTTGGCGATTCCGAGCCGGATCCCCGGCTCGTAGGTGCCGCGGCCCATGAGCACGGTGTCGAAGCGCTTGTTGGGGGCGTCGGCGATGCCGACCGCCGCCCGGCCGAAGGTGGGGATGGTCTCGGGGTACTCGCTGTGGAGCGTCGGGGCGTAGTCCTCGGTCACGTACGGCATGAAGAAGCCGAAGTCGCCGTCCGGGGCCGCGATGAAGCCGTCGATGCTGGCGCCGACGAAGTAGGTGAGCTTGCGCATGCAGGTCCTTGGGGTCGAGGAACGGGATCGGGGCGCGGTGCGGGCCGGGACCGGCCTGCTTGGCGAACCACGACAACTATAGTACTCCGTGCGTAGTGGTTGCTAGGGGTGTGCCGCTCGAATCCCACGCGGTCCGATTTCACGCGGTCCCGATGCCGTACCGCCCCGATCCGATAGCGGCCCTGATCCGATACCGGCCCCGATCCGGTACCGCCCCGAGCCCTCGACGTCACAGGGGGGAGAATCGGCCCATGGTCCAGAACCCAGCCCGCCGCACCGCCCTCGCCGACGCCGCCATCGAGGTCCTCGCCCGCGACGGCGCCCGCGGCCTCACCTTCCGCGCGGTCGACGTCGAGGCCGGCGTCCCCAAGGGCACGGCCTCCAACTACTTCGCCAGCCGGGACCACCTGCTCCACCAGACCGCCCGGCACATCCACCACCGGCTCGTCCCGGACCCGGCGATCCTCGACGAACTGATGCGCGCCCCCCGGGACCGCGCCCTGGTCACCGCCCTGATGCACGAGCTGATCCGCCGCATCACCGCCGACCGGGCCGGCTACCTGGCGATGCTGGAACTACGGCTGGAGGCGACCCGCCGCCCGGACCTGAGGACCCAGCTCACCGGCACCATCCGGGACGACCTGGAGGCCAACGTCGCCTACCACCTGGACGAGGGCTTCCCCGGCGACCGCGAGACCGTCCTCGTGCTCTACCTCGCCATGACCGGCCTGATCCTCGAACACCTCACCCTGCCCGAGGTGTTGGGCGTCGACGGCCTGGCGGCGCTGATCGACACCATCGTCGAGCGGATCGTCCCGGCGGTCTGACCACGCCGGGGGCAGCGGTCGCCCCCGCGCGTCGGGTTCGCGCGTCCGGTTCGCGGGGGCGGGTCGCCGGGGCGCCGGGTCGGCGCCTCGGGGTGGACGGAGCCTTCGGGTCAGAGGGCGTGCGGCGGCTTGCCCGTCCACCAGTTGCCGGGTGCGTCGGGGTCGCGGCTGGTCCAGTACTCGATGATCGCGGTGGTGAACTCGGCCGCGGACAGGACGCCGTCGCCGTCGGTGTCGAGGTGGCGGAAGGCCTCGTCGGCGTCGTCGCGGCAGAGGCCCGCGAAGTGGCCGCGCTGGAAGACGAAGAACTCGCCGGCGTCGATGGTTCCGCTGCGGTCGGCGTCGGCGACGGCGAGGAAGGCCTCGGCGAGTGCGCCGAGGCTGTCCCGGGCGGCTTCGGGGTCGTCGGCGAGCGACCCGGTCGAGGCGACGAACTGGTCGCGGGTGATCGCCTCGGTGCCGGCGGGCAGCCGGGCGAGGTGCAGGTCGTGCCAGATCGTCAGGTAGGCGCGGACGATGACGGCCTCCGCCTCCGAGCCTTCCTGGTGGCCGAGCGAGCGGGCCACCGAGTGGCCCATCAGGACGTGGTCCCGTTCGGTGATGAGTCCGTCGCCGTCGGCGTCGAGGTGATCGAAACCGTGGTTGATCTTTGCGATGAGCAGGTCGTCCGACAATGTGCCCCCTCGGCTGGCGATTCCTGGCTCTCCTACGTCATATCGCCTGCACGCTAACCCCTTGAGCCGCGCTCGCGCAGCTGAACGAACGGCGAACGGCCGTGCCGGTCCGTCCCGGCGCCGCCCGCCCGTCAGTCCTCCTGGTGGTCGGCCCAGACGTACGTCTCCGGCAGCAGGTCCCGCACCGGGACGGTGCGCAGCGCGGACCCCTGCCCGACGATGATCCGCAGGTCCGGAAAGTAGTCCAGCAGCGCCTGGCGGCAGCGACCGCACGGCGGGATCACCCCACGCTCCCGGTCGCCGACCGCCACGACGGTGGTGAGCTCGTACGCGCCCTGCCCGGCCGCCGCCCCGATGAGCACCAGCTCGGCGCACGGCCCGCCGGTGAAGTGGTAGGCGTTCAGGGCGGTGACGATCCGCCCGTCGGCGTTGCGCCCGGCGGCCGCCACGGTGTGGTTGTCGCCCCGCGCGTACCGCCGGGCCACCTCCCGGGCGGCCGCGACGAGCTCCGTGTCCACGGGCGGGTGGTCATGGGTGGACATGGTGGTTGCCCCTCCTCGATCGGATCCGACGGGATCCGATCATGATCCACCCGCCCCTGATCGTTCCAGTGCTTTCCTGAGCCCTGCGGGAGTCCTGGTGCGCCCGGACCGGGAGCTGCGCCGCCGGCTCGGCCGCGAGATCCAGCTCGTCTTCCAGGACCCGTACGGCCCGCTCAACCCGCATTTCCGGACCGGTCCCCGGGGGTTTCCCGTGGGCCGTTCGAGCGACATCAGATCGGAGTGGAGGCTTCATTTCGGTGCACCGCCGGCGTTGCAGGAGACCGGACATAAGCCTGCAAACCGGTTCGGCTGTCCCGCATTCCGAGACCTCCGCCACAGTCCGTCCGGTGTTGGTAGGCTCCCGGTGGGCTGCGACTGGCGCGCAGGGATGGAATCAACCATCGGGAAGCGGCCTCGTGAAACCTCACGTGAAGTTGCCGAGCGCCTGGGCCATCCGTATCCCCACCAGGAGACCGCCTTGGCCCAGCAGCCCCACACCGCCGCGACCCCCGCCGCCGACACCGCCTTCCGCAGCGCCCTCGACGTGGTCGCCGGCGTCGAACCGCGGATCGCCGCCGCCATCGGCCGGGAACTCGCCGACCAGCGCGCCTCGCTCAAGCTGATCGCCAGCGAGAACTACGCCTCCCCGGCCGTCCTCCTCACCATGGGCAACTGGCTCAGCGACAAGTACGCCGAGGGCACCGTCGGCCGCCGCTTCTACGCCGGCTGCCGCAACGTCGACACCGTCGAGTCCATCGCCGCCGAGCACGCCCGCGAACTCTTCGGCGCCGACCACGCCTACGTCCAGCCGCACTCCGGCATCGACGCCAACCTCACCGCCTTCTGGGCCGTCCTCTCCCAGCGGGTCGAGAGCCCGGCCCTGGAACGCGCCCGGGTCCGCAACGTCAACGACCTCACCGAGGAGGACTGGGCGCAGCTGCGCCGGGACCTCGGCAACCAGCGCATGCTCGGCATGTCCCTGGACACCGGCGGCCACCTCACCCACGGCTTCCGCCCCAACATCTCGGGCAAGATGTTCGAGCAGCGCAGCTACGGCACCGACCCGGCCACCGGCCTGCTCGACTACGACGCGCTGCGCGAGACCGCCCGCGAGTTCCGCCCGCTGATCATCGTGGCCGGCTACTCCGCCTACCCGCGCCTGGTGAACTTCCGCACGATGCGCGAGATCGCCGACGAGGTCGGCGCCACCCTCATGGTCGACATGGCGCACTTCGCCGGCCTGGTCGCGGGCAAGGTGCTCACCGGCGACCACGACCCGGTCCAGCACGCCCACATCGTCACCACGACCACCCACAAGTCCCTGCGCGGCCCGCGCGGCGGCATGGTGCTCTGCACCTCCGAGCTGGCCGAACACGTCGACCGCGGCTGCCCGCTGGTGCTCGGCGGCCCGCTCTCGCACGTCATGGCCGCCAAGGCCGTCGCCCTCGCCGAGGCTCGCCGCCCCGAGTTCCAGGCTTACGCCCACGCCGTCGTCGCCAACGCCCGGGCCCTCGCCGAGGGCCTGCTGCGCCGCGGCGGCACGCTGGTCACCGGCGGCACCGACAACCACCTCGTCCTCGCCGACGTCTCCGGCTACGGCCTGACCGGCCGCCAGGCCGAGGCGGCACTCCTCGACTCGGGCATCGTCACCAACCGCAACTCCGTCCCGCAGGACCCGAACGGCGCCTGGTACACCTCCGGCGTCCGCCTCGGCACCCCGGCCCTGACCACCCGCGGTCTCGGCACCGCCGAGATGGACGAGATCGCCGAGCTGATCGACACCGTCCTGCGCGCCACCACCCCCACCACCGCCGCCAACGGCACCCCGTCCAAGGCCGGCTACGCCCTCGACCCCGCCCTCCGCGACGCCACGGCCAAGCGCGCCGCCGACCTCCTCACCCCCTACCCGCTCTACCCGGGCATCGATCTCGCCTGACCGACACCCCCGGGCTGCCGCATCCCCGGCAGCCCGGGGCTCAGGGCCCGTCCCGGCGCCCCGGGCGACGATCCCGATCCCGTGCCGGTCCGGTCAGTACTGCAACGACTTGTACTGCAGGAACTCTTCCAGCCCGTGGCGCCCCAGTTCGCGGCCGAGACCGGAGTTCTTGAAGCCGCCGAAGGGGGCGAGAGGGTTGAAGCGGCCACCGTTGAGGTCGACCTGGCCGGTGTCGAGGCGGCGGGCGAAGGCGGCGGCGGTGTCGGTGTCGCGGGCCCAGACGCCGCCGGCCAGGCCGTACGGGGTGCCGTTGGCCAGCTCGACGGCGTGGTCCTCGTCGCGGTAGGCGAGGATGACCAGGACCGGGCCGAAGACCTCCTCCTGGGCGACCGCCATCTCCGGCGTCACGTCGGCGAGCACGGTCGGGCGGACGTAGAAGCCGGTGGGCAGTTCGGCGACGGGTTCCGAGCCGCCGACGACGAGCCGGGCGCCCTCGGCGAGCGCGCCGTCGATGTAGCCGCGCACCCGGGCCAGCTGCTTGGCGTTGACCACCGGCCCGATCCGGGTCTGCGGGTCGGTCGGGTCGCCGGGCACGTACTGGGCGGCGGCCTTGGCGGCCCGCGTGACGGCCTCCTCGTACTGGTCCTCGTGCACCAGGAGGCGGGTCAGGGCGCTGCAGGTCTGGCCGGAGTTGGCGAAGACGCCGGCGACGTTGTTCTTGACGGCGCGGGTGATGTTGGCGCCGGGCAGCACCACGTTGGCCGACTTGCCGCCGAGTTCCAGCGCGACCCGCTTGAGGCCCCGGCCGGCGGTCTCGGCGACCTGGCGGCCGACGGCGGTGGAGCCGGTGAAGGACACCACGTCCACCTGCGGGTGGGCGACGAGCGCCGCGCCCGCCAGCTCCCCGGTGCCGGTGACCAGGTTGAACACCCCGGCCGGGAAACCGGCTTCGTGCACCAGCCGGGCGAACAGCCGGGCCACCAGCGGGGTGTCCTCGGCGGGCTTGAGGACCACCGGGCAGCCGGCCGCGAGCGCGGGGACGACCTTGGCGACGATCTGGTGCAGCGGGTAGTTCCACGGGGTGATCGCGGCGACGACGCCGGCCGGCTCGGCGTGCACCACCGAGTTGCCGATGCGCTCCTCGAAGGGGTGCTCGGCGAGCAGGGTCAGGTAGGAGGTCGCCACGGTCAGCGGCAGCCCGGCGTGGACGGCGGCGGTGAAGCCGACCGGGGCGCCGAGTTCGGCGACCACCGTCTCGGTGATCTCGTTCTGTGCGGCGTCGAGGCCGTCCCGCAGCCTGGTCAGCAGGTCCAGCCGCTCCTCGCGGGTGGTCGCGGCCCAGCACCGGGCGGCCCGGCGGGCTGCCGTCACCGCCGCGTCGACGTCGGCCGTCCCGCCGGCCGGCACCGTGGCGAGCACCTGCTCGGTGGCAGGGTTCAGTACTGCTATCGAGCCGGGGTCCCCGGAGGGCCGCCAGGCCCCGTCGATGTACTGGTCGCTGTACTCCGCGTACTGCTGCACCGATTGTCCCCTCATCTGCTCAGCTCATCTGCTCAGCCGTTTGACCGACGGCGCTCGTCGGAGGCCAGTCAAAACGGCCCGGGCGGGCGCGCGCAAGAGCCGGTCCGGCCCGGCAGACTTGCCGGTCACCGCGGGCCGAACCGCCCGGCGCACGCGTCGAACGGATCGGCACCCGGGCCGGTGCCGCCCCCGGCGCCCTCCGAGTTGCCGGTCCCCGTGTCGCGCGGCAACCTGTCCCCGTGGCGCGCGGCGACCGGCACGCCGGGGTGCCGGCACGCCGGCGCCGGGTGCGGAGCCGACACCGGGATCGTCCCCGAACCGGTCATGCGGAGGCATCGAACGGGACATGAGGAATCCCCGTCCGACGACCACCGTGTTCACCTTCCGGTGGTTCGGTGACGGTTCCGGAAACTCCCCGCGCGAAGACCTCCACACAGTGGTCGGTACGCAGGTACATTGCTGTGAACTCAGCGGCGGGGGAATACTGCTGACGACGTCTCGACGTGCTGCGCACGGTCGGGGCCGGCGCGTACCGCGACCGCCCCGGAACTCCCCTCCCGCTGAGGTCCGGTGAGAGATCCACCGGTCCACCCGTGCCCCGAAGGAGCTTCCATGACCGACGCCGCGTTGTCGGGCGAGTCGCAGCACACCACCGAGCCGGCGAGCCTGGACGACGTCCCCGGGTGGTTCTGGGACCACGACCGGCATTCCTTCGAATGGTTCCTGGGGCGGCAGGAGAAGACCGGCGTCACCGGTGACCTGATGGAGATGGGGGCCTACCTCGGCCGCAGCGCGATCGTGATCGGCGAGCACCTCCAGCCCGGCGAGACGTTCACCGTCTGTGACCTCTTCGATTCGGACGCGCCCGACGACGAGAACGCCGCCGAGATGGACCTCTCCTACCGGAAGACGCTGACCCGCTCGGCCTTCGAGAGCAACTACCTGTCCTTCCACGACGAGCTGCCGGAGATCATCCAGGCGCCGACCTCGGTCCTGGCCGGCGGGAAGGTCCCCGTCGGCGCGTTCCGGTTCATCCACATCGACGCCTCCCACCTGTACGAGCACGTCGTGGGGGACCTCCAGGTGGCCCGGGTCGCCCTGCAGGAGCAAGGCGTCGTGGTGCTGGACGACTACCGCTCGCAGCACACCCCCGGAGTGGCGGCCGCGACCTGGGAGGCCGTGTTCAACCACGGGTTGAAGCCGATCCTGCTCACCGAGTGCAAGTTCTACGGCACCTGGGGCGACCCGGAGCCCTTCCAGCGCGAACTGCTGGACCGGATCGACCTTGCGGCGGGCTGTCAGCTGAGTTCCGAGACCCTCAACGGTCGCCCGGTGCTGCGGATGACCGGGGACTCGGAGGGCATCGAGCGGTTCCGCGGCTCGCGCCACCACGGCCGGCTGGCCGCCGAGTCGGCCCGCCGCGAGGCTGAGCAGTCCGCGGTGGAGGCCGACCGGGCGCTCCGGTCGGCCCGCGACGAGGCCGTCGGCGACCTGGCCGCCCGCCGGGCCCGGGCCGCGGAGGCACGCCGCCCCGTCAACGTCGCCAAGCGCGCGGCCCGGGACCTCCTCCCGCCCGTCGTCACCACCGCCATCCGCCGGGCCCGCCGCGGCTGACGGTCCCCGCCCGCGGGAGCACCGCACTGCGGGAGCACCTCACCGCGCCGCCACGGACTGTCGCCGACGCCGCGCGCCGCGGGAACGCCGAAGGGCCGGTCGGAACATCCGACCGGCCCTTCGGCCTGCGACGCCTCGCCGTCGGCGCGGCGCCGTGAGCGCGGGTTCAGACCCGCGAGAGCTCGTCCGCCGTGGCCGGCGCCGGAGCGTCCCCGGCGTGCTCCGCGTCCGCCATCTCCTGCCGGACGGCGGCCAGCGAGGGGTTGGCCCAGGCGCTGGCGACGCCCCAGTAGTAGAACGCGAGACCGATCGCGGCCACGATCAGCAGGTCCCAGCCCTCCGGCAGGTACCCGTGTCCGCCGAAGTCGCTGCTGCCGGCCCAGGACACGCCCGCCATCACGAACAGGTAGGCGACCATCCAGGCGCCCGCCATGAGGTGCGGCTTGAGCTCGGCGAACGGCTTGCGCAGCTCGTACCAGGCCCAGATCGGCAGACCGGCGGCCATCAGCAGGATGACCTTGCCGGTGAGCGGCCAGCGGGCCCAGTACAGCACCAGCGAGCCGAAGACCATCGCGACCGGGGCGATGACGGGCATGGCGCGCAGCCGGACCGGCCGGGGCAGGTCGGGGGCGAGGCGGCGCAGCGCCATGACGGCGACCGGGCCGGTGATGTACGAGATCACGGTGGCCACCGAGACGATCTCGGCCAGCGAGCCCCAGCCGCGGAAGACCGCGAGGAAGAGGAAGGCGACCACCAGGTTGAGCACCAGCGCCGGGCGCGGGATGCCGGTCTTGGCGTCGACCTTGCCGAAGATCTTCGGCAGGTGGCCGTTCTCCTGCACGCCGTGGATCATGCGCGAGGTGGTGGCGGCGTAGATCATGCCGGTGCCGGACGGCGAGACGAAGGCGTCCGCGTAGAGCAGGATGGCCAGCCAGTTGATGCCCCAGGCGATGGCCAGGTCGGCCAGCGGCGAGGTGTAGGAGAGGCTGCTCCAGCCGTTGGACAGATCGGCGGCCGGGATGGCACCGAGGAAGGCGATCTGCAGCGCGACGTAGATCACCAGGGCGATCAGGATCGAGCCGATGACGGCCTTCGGGAGCGACTTGCCGGGGTCCTTGGCCTCGCCGGCCAGGTTGAGCGGCGACTGGAAGCCGTTGAAGGCCCAGACGATGCCGGAGACCGCGACGGCGGTGAAGACCGCGCTCCAGCCGTTCGGCGCGAAGCCGCCGTGGTCGGTGAAGTGCGCGGTGTCGAAGTGCGCGAGGAGCAGCGCGCCGGCGGTCAGCGTCGGCACGATGACCTTGAAGACGGTGATCGCCGTGTTGGTCTTGGCGAACAGGGTGATCGCGAACCAGTTGAGGGCGAAGTAGACGAGCAGCAGCACGCTGGCGAACGCCACACCGCTGAGGGTGAGCTCCTGGCCGTTGTAGAGCCCCTTCGCCCAGCCGAAGTGCCAGGAGCTCATGTACTGGACGGAGGCGGTGGCCTCGCCCGGGATGACCGAGACGATGGCGATCCAGTTGGCCCAGGCGGCCAGGTAGCCGGCCAGCGAGCCGTGCGAGTACTGGCCGTACCGGACCATGCCGCCGGCCTTGGGGAACATCGAGCCCAGCTCGCTGTAGGTGAGGGCGATGGTCAGGGCCACCGCGGCGCCGATCACCCAGGCGAGGATCGAGGCCGGCCCGGCGAGCTTGGCGGCGCGCTCGGCACCGAACAACCACCCGGATCCGATGATCGACCCCAGCCCGACCGCGGTCAGGCTGATCGTGCCGAGCGATCGGCGGTAGTTCTGGTGTGATGCCGTCGAGGATTCGGTCTCACTCAACGTATCGGTCCTTTCGCTCGGGGCTCATCGGGTGGTGTCGGTGTTTTTGCGGTTTTGAGTCGGTATTCCGGACAAACGCACAGCAGCTTATGGTCCAAAAACGGGCGAATACCTCAGGGGAAGCTCAAACCGTTCGATCGTTGCCATCTCGTGTCCGGTTTCCGGACCGGCGGACCCCCGTGGAGAGACCGGCGCCACACCATCCCGGCGGTGGTGGCCGGGGGCCTGCGCAGATCAATCGGGGGAAGCGGCCGGGAAGTGCTCGGGGAAGTGCTCGGAGAGCGTCCCGGGGGCGTCCGGGGAAAAAGAAATTCCCCGTGGGTTCCTTTCGGATCCCACGGGGAATTCGGCTGTGTCCGAGGGGGGACTTGAACCCCCACGCCCGATAAAGGGCACTAGCACCTCAAGCTAGCGCGTCTGCCATTCCGCCACCCGGACAGGGTGTGTGCTTCGGGGGTTTTTCTCTCGCCCCCTCGGCGACAGAGAGAACATTACCAGGGTTCTGGAGTGCTTCTCACCTGCGGTTCCTCGGGCCCGCACCCCGGTGCCCGGCCCGGTGCCCGGCCTGCGGTGCGGACGGGGGCTGGAGCCCGCCCGGGCCGCCGGGGAGGCCGCCGCACAGGTTGGTACGGCTGGCGAACGCGCTCGAACCCCGGCCGAACCGATGACGACCGCGAAGGAACCGGTCGACTCCGCTACCAGCCGCGATCGGTTCCGGCCGGAATCGGTCCGACACGGGCAAGTTGTCGACGGTGCCACAGCCGCCGCGACGGCTCTCCTAGCCTCTGTGGACCGAGGGCGCCATGAGCGGATCGCCTGATTCCCGGGTCGCGGACGAAGGGCGGCTGGACGTGGAGCAGATCAGCGGGACGGCGGAGGCCGAACCGAGACGCGGCAGGCCGGGGGACGGCGGGGGCGGTGCCGTCGCGGCGCCCGGCGGTCCGGCCGCGGCGCCCGGCGGCCCGGCGGCCGGTCCGGCGGACGGCCCCGCCGAGGGACTGTGGCGCTTCCCGGTACCCGCCGCCGAGGCCTCGGTGCCGCTCACCCGGCACGCGGTGCGCGACCGCCTGCTGGCCCAGGGCATGGCCGGGGTGCGCTACCAGGAGCTGGTGGACGACCTGCTGCTGATCGTCTCGGAGCTGGTGAGCAACGCGGTGACGCACGCGGCCGAGCTGTCGCCCGAGGTGGTCACCGAGCTGTCGGTGCGCGGGGGCTGGGTGCGGGTCTCGGTCGAGGACGGCGATCCGTACCGGCCGAAGGCACTGGAGAACGACACCGCGCGCACCGGCGGGCGCGGCCTGCTGCTGGTGAAGAGCGTCACGCTGCAGGCCGGCGGGGTGTGCGACGTCGAGCGGACCGGGGAGGGCGGCAAGGTCATCTGGGCCTCGCTGCCCGTCCCCCCGGAGCCCGACCGCTGACCGGTCCGCCGCGGCGGCCGGCGCGAGGGGACCGGCGACCGGCCCCGCTCGGCGCGCCGAGACCGGTCCGGCCCCGGCCGCCGGCCCCGCACCGGCGGACCGCCTTTCGGCCCGGCACCGGAAGCGCCTACCAGTCCCGCCCGGCGATCTCCCGGATCCCCGGCAGCGCGGCCTCGAAGACCGTCTCGAACCAGACCGAGAACGGCCGCTCGGCCCGCAGCTCGCGCAGCTCCTGTGCGGTCACGAAGGCGAAGTCGTCCACCTCGTCCGGGTTCGGCTCGACCGGGGCGGTGACCAGTCCCACGAAGAGGTGGTTCCACTCCCGCTCGATCAGCCCGGAGGCCTCGTCCGGCAGGTCGTAGCGGACGGTGCCGGCCTCGCAGAGCAGCGCCGGGGCGACGCCCAGTTCCTCCGCGGTGCGCCGGGCGGCGGCGACGAAGGGCGGCTCGTCCGGGTAGGGGTGGCCGCAGCAGGTGTTCGACCAGACGCCGGGGGAGTGGTACTTGCCGAGGGCCCGGCGCTGGAGCAGCATGCGGCCCTGGCGGTCGAAGAGGAACACCGAGAAGGCGCGGTGCAGCCGGCCCGGCTGCTGGTGGGCCCAGTGCTTCTCGGCGGTGCCGATGGTGACGCCCTCGTCGTCGACCAGCTCCAGCAGGATCTCGGTGCCGGCGGCCGAGTCGCCCGGAGGGGCGACCGACACATCGGCCTCCACGTCGAGACCGGTGTCGATCTCGGCGGTGAAGTGCGTCGGGTCGGTCGGCAGACTCTGGGGCATGGGGCCTCTTTCCGGGGGCGGGAGCGACGGGAGCATCGGGTGCGTCCGGCGCACCGGGTGGCGCGCGGCGGACGCAGCGGGGGCACCGGCGCCGGCGTCGGCATCCAGTCTGCCGTATGGGTGGCGCCGGGTTGGGGTCCCACGCACAACCGGGCGGATCATGACTCGGAGGAGTCGGAATCCGGGCAGAGAAGGATCCGGGAAGCCCCCACAAGGGTCACGATCGTCGCAGAACCGTTCGACGTGCGTTCGGCGGCCGTTCGACCGGTCCGTCCCGCCTCACCCCGCCTCACTCCACCACGCCATGCCCCGCCCCGGCCCGGAACCGCCCGACCGGAACCGCCTCCCGCACCCAGGCGTCGGCCCCCGGTCACCGCTCCGTCACCGTTCCGTCTCCGGGCGCGTTCGGGCCGGTCGTCCGAGTCGCCTACCATCACATACGACACGGTGCCCGGATCCGTGCCGGCACCGGCGCGCCGCTGCCCGGTCCGGTCGCACACCGGTCCGGCGAAGCAGCGCCGCCGCCCTTCGGCACGGCCCGCGCGCACAGCACGACGGATCAGGAGACCCCGCATGATCGGCCTCGTTCTGGCAGCCGGCGCCGGCCGCCGGCTGCGCCCGTACACCGACACCCTGCCGAAGGCGCTGGTGCCGGTCGACGGGGAGCGGACCGTCCTGGACCTCACCCTCGGCAACTTCGCCGAGGTCGGACTGCGCGAGGCCGCGATCGTCGTCGGCTACCGCAAGGAGGCGGTGTACGACCGCAAGGACGCCCTGGAGGGCAAGTACGGCGTCAAGCTCCACCTGGTCGAGAACGACAAGGCCGAGGAGTGGAACAACGCGTACTCGCTCTGGTGCGCCCGCGAGCTGTTCGGTGAGGGCCTGCTGCTGGCCAACGGCGACACCGTCCACCCCGCCTCGGTCCAGCGCACCATGCTGGAGGGCAACCAGCGCCTGATCGACGCCGGCACCGCCCCGGGCATCCTGCTCGCCCTCGACACGGTGAAGAAGCTCGCCGACGAGGAGATGAAGGTCGTCGTCGACCCGGCCGCCGGCATGCGCCGCATCACCAAGCTGATGGACCCCTCCGAGGCGAGCGGCGAGTACATCGGCGTCACGGTGATCAACCCCGCCGCCGCCGCCGACCTGACCGACGCGCTGCGCACCACCTACGAGCGCGACCCCCAGCTGTACTACGAGGACGGCTACCAGGAGATGGTCGACCGCGGCCTGCGGATCGACGTCCAGCCGATCGGCGAGGTCTCCTGGGTCGAGGTCGACAACCACGACGACCTGGCGAAGGCACGGGAGATCGCGTGCCAGTACTGACCCGGCTGGTCCCGTCGCCGTTGTTCGTGGAGATCCGACCGGGTGCGCTGGACGCGCTCGGCGGGATCCTCGCGGACCAGCGCCTGTCGGCCTCGGGCCGGATCGCGGTGGCGATCAGCAACGGATCCGGCGCGGCCATGCGCCGGCGCCTGGAGCCGGCCCTGCCCGGCGCCGACTGGTACAACGTCGACGACGGCAGCCTGGACAGCGCGGTGCGCCTGGCCGAGGCGATGCGCGGCGGGCACTACGACGCGATCGTCGGCCTCGGCGGCGGCAAGATCATCGACGCCGCCAAGTACGCCGCGGCCCGGGTCGGCCTGCCGCTGGTCGCGGTCGCCACCAACCTGGCCCACGACGGCATCTGCTCGCCGGTCTCCACCCTCGACAACGACGC
Source organism: Kitasatospora sp. NPDC048545 (assembly GCF_040651155.1). Taxonomy (NCBI): domain Bacteria; kingdom Bacillati; phylum Actinomycetota; class Actinomycetes; order Kitasatosporales; family Streptomycetaceae; genus Kitasatospora; species Kitasatospora sp. NPDC048545. The sequence continues at coordinate 73,234 of NZ_JBEZIQ010000002.1, read as the reverse complement.
CGGGCGGGGCTCCTACGGGGTGCCCAGCCCGATTGGCATCATCGTCGACCTGGACGTGATCCGGCAGGCCCCGCCGCGCTTCGTGGCGGCCGGCATCGGCGACGTCGTCTCCAACATCTCGGCCTGCGCGGACTGGGAGTTGTCGCACGCGGTCACCGGGGAGCCGGTGGACGGACTGGCCGTCGCGATGGCCCGCTCGGCCGGTGAGAACCTGCTGCGGCACCCAGGAAACACTCAGGATCAGGACCTCCTGACAGCCCTCGCGGAAGCCCTGGTACTGTCCGGCATCGCGATGAACATCGCGGGCAGCACCCGGCCTTCGTCGGGCGCCTGCCACGAGATCTCGCATGCCCTGGACGTGCTGTATCCCAAGCGGTCCGCCCAGCACGGCGAACAGGTCGGCCTCGGTGCCGCGTTCGCCAGCTTCCTGCGGGGCGAGCGCGAGCTGTCCGGTCTGATCGTGGAGCGCCTGGCGAGCCACGGGCTGCCGGTGACCGCGGCTCAGATCGGCTTCACCGAGGCGGAGTTCACCGAAGCGGTGAACTACGCCCCGAACACCCGCCCGGGGCGCTTCACCATTCTCGAACACCTCGACCTCTCCCCTTCCGCAATCAGGGACGCGTACGCCGACTATGTCCAAGCCGTCAACAGCTGACCCCTCCACCGCGGGCGCCGAACGGCCCCCGGTGGACCTGACCCGCCGGCCCTCGATCGAGGAGCTGCGCGCGGTGATCCACCCGGAGGGCATGCTCCAGCGCCGCAGCGCCGAGCACTGGGCCGGGCGCCTGTACATGCGGAAGATCTCGCTGCGGATCACCCGCGTGCTCTCCACCGTGACGGCGATCACGCCCAACGGCCTGACCTACCTGATGATGTTCACCGGCGTCCTGGCCGGCGCCGCGCTGGTCGTGCCGGGCATCGTGGGCGCGGTCCTGGGCGCCCTGCTGATCCAGGTCTACCTGCTGCTGGACTGCGTGGACGGCGAGGTCGCCCGCTGGCGCCGGCAGACCTCGCTCACCGGCGTCTACCTGGACCGGGTCGGCCACTACATGTCCGAGGCGGCCCTGCTGACCGGCCTCGGTCTGCGCGCCACCGACCTGCTGCACCGCGAGGGCGGTGGCTCGCACTGGGAGTGGGCCTTCCTCGGCACGCTGGCCGCGCTCGGCGCGATCCTGATCAAGTCCGAGACGGACCTGGTGGACGTGGCCCGGGCCCGCAGCGGCCTGACGGCCGTCGAGGACAGCGCCTCGGTGCCGCGTTCGGCCACCGTCGCCAAGGCCCGCCGGGCGGCCTCGCTGCTGAAGTTCCACCGCCTGGTCGGCGCGGTCGAGGCCTCGCTGTTCATCCTCGCGGCCGGGGTCGCCGACGCCGTGCACGGCGGGCTGTTCTTCACCCGGCTCGCGGTGGTCGTCCTGGCGGCGATCGCCATGCTGCAGACCGTGCTGCACCTGCTGAGCATCGTCCTGTCGAGCAGGCTGCGGTGACCGCCGTGACCAGTGCGGAGAACGTCCGCCTCGGCGCCGTGATCATCACCATGGGCAACCGGCCCGCCGAGCTCAACGCCCTGATCGAGTCCGTCCGCGCCCAGGAGGGCCCGACGGTCGAGCTGGCCGTGGTCGCCAACGGCGCCCCGCTGCCCCCGCTGCCGGAGGGCGTGCGCAGCGTCGAGCTGCCGGAGAACCTCGGCATCCCGGGCGGCCGCAACGTCGGCATCGAGCTGTTCGGCCGGGACGGCGAGGAGGTGGACGCCGTCCTCTTCCTGGACGACGACGGCCACCTGCCGCGCACCGACTCCGCCCGCCTGCTGCGCGAGGCCTTCGCCGCCGACCCGGAGCTGGGCATCGTCTCGTTCCGGATCGCCGACCCGGACACCGGCGTCACCCAGCGCCGGCACGTCCCCCGGCTGCGCGCCAGCGACCCGCTGCGCTCGTCCCGGGTGACCACCTTCCTGGGCGGTGCGAGCGCCGTGCGCTGCAAGGTGTTCGAGGGGGCCGGCCAGCTGCCCGCCGAGTTCTTCTACGCCCACGAGGAGACCGACCTCGCGTGGCGCGCGGCGGACGCCGGCTGGGCCATCGACTACCGGGCCGACGTGGTGCTGCACCACCCGACGACCTCCCCCGCCCGGCACGCGACCTACTTCCACAACGTGGCCCGCAACCGGGTCTGGCTCGCGCGGCGGAACCTTCCGGCCCTGTTGGTGCCTCTCTATCTGGGAACCTGGCTTCTGCTCACCCTGGCCCGTCGCCCCTCCCCCGAGGCGCTGAAGGCCTGGTGGGGCGGATTCCGGGCGGGCTGGCGCGAACCCTGCGGTCCGCGACGGCCCATGCGATGGCGTACCGTTTGGCGACTGACCAGGCTGGGCCGACCACCGATCATCTGATCTGATCGAATGATCGATCGCCGCGGCCGGTGACCACACACCGGCCGGCTCCCCCGAGATCCCAGTGGATCACCATCGGCGCAACGGCCGGCGGACCCCGCCGACCGGCCGCCCCGACCGATCCCGCGTGAAGGACGAATGTGTCGACAGTGAGTGAACCCGTCAGCCTCTCGACCCCCAGGGGGGTGGACGCGGGCCTTACCCCCAAGCAGCTCGCGGACAAGTACGGCTTGTCGGTGAGCGGCGCCCGGCCGGGTCTGGTCGCCTACACCAAGCAGCTCTGGGCCCGGCGTCACTTCATCTGGGCCTTCGCCACCGCCCGACTGGTGGCCCAGTACACCGACGCCAAGCTCGGCCAGCTGTGGCAGGTCGTGACCCCGCTGCTCAACTGTGCGGTCTTCTACCTGGTCTTCGGCGTCATCCTGGAGAACAAGGACGGCTTCCCGCCGAACACCTACATCGCCTGGCTCTGCATCGGCGTCTTCGTGTTCCAGTTCACCCAGAACGCGGTGCAGTCCGGCACCCGGGCGATCTCCGACAACCTCGGCCTGATCCGGGCGCTGCACTTCCCGCGTGCCAGCCTCCCGATCGCCTTCACCGTGATCCAGCTCCAGCAGCTGCTGATCTCGATGGTGGTGCTGGTCGTGACCGTCCTCGCCAGCGGCATCGCCCCCGGCAAGACCTGGCTGCTGATCGTCCCGGCGCTGCTCCTGCAGACGATGTTCAACACCGGCATCTCGCTGATCATGGCCCGGATCGGCGCCAAGACCAGTGACATCTCCCAGCTGATCCCCTTCGTGATGCGCGCGTGGATGTTCCTGTCCGGCGTGATGTTCAGCATCCAGGACCGGGTCCACAAGTGGCCGCACTACATCCAGGTGATCTGCGCCATCAACCCGGCCTCGGTCTACATGGACCTGCTGCGGCACGCCTTCGCGCCGATCATCTACAACAAGCACCAGCCCGCGCACCAGTCCCTGCCGCCGCACCAGTGGGTGTACGGGCTCGCCTGGGGCGTCGGGATGTTCGTCATCGGATACGTCTTCTTCTGGAAGGCCGAGGAGGAGTACGGCCGTGGCTGACGTCGACCTGAGCAAGAACGACTTCGTCCGGGACACCGACGTGGCCCGCGAGCCCACCGTCGTCGTCGACGACGTGCACATCGTCTACCGGGTACACGGCGCCGGCTCCGGCAAGGGCAGCGCCACCTCGGCGCTGAGCCGCATCCTCAGCCGCAGGCGCGCCGCCGGCGTGCGCGAGGTGCACGCGGTCAAGGGCATCAGCTTCACCGCGTACAAGGGCGAGGCGATCGGCCTGATCGGCTCCAACGGCTCCGGCAAGTCGACCATGCTGGCCGCCATCGCGGGCCTGCTGCCGACCGAGAAGGGCGGCATCTACACCAACGGCCAGCCCTCGCTGCTGGGCGTCAACGCCGCGCTGATGAACGAGCTCACCGGCGAGCGCAACGTCGTCCTGGGCTGCCTGGCGATGGGGATGTCCCCGGCCGACGTGAAGGCCCGCTACCAGGACATCGTCGAGTTCTCCGGCATCAACGACAAGGGCGACTTCATCTCCCTGCCGATGCGCACCTACTCCTCCGGCATGGGTGCCCGTCTGCGCTTCTCGATCGCCGCCGCGAAGACCCACGACGTGCTGCTGATCGACGAGGCCCTGGCCACCGGTGACCAGGCCTTCCAGCAGCGCAGCAAGCGCCGCATCGACGAGCTGCGCGGGTCTGCCGGTACGGTCTTCCTGGTCAGCCACGACAACAACTCGATCCGCGAGGTCTGCGAGCGGACGATCTGGATCGAGGCCGGCGAGCTGGTCATGGACGGCCCGACCGACGAGGTCGTCGGCCGCTACGAGCGCGGCGAGCGCCCGTAGCACCGCGGGCCGCCCCACGGACGGCCGTGTGAGTCACCCCCCGCCACCAGGGCTGGTTCCGGAACCTCCGGGACCGGCCCTTCGGCGTGCCCGGCCGTTACCCCGGGTGGCCGCCGCCGCGGGGGTGAGCGGCCCGGCCCGGCAGGCGGGGCGCCCTTCTCCGGCGTGGCCCGCGGTGTCAGGCTGGTGGACGCGGGGGCGGTGTGCCGGACGTGACGCCCGCGCTCGGACGCGTGTCCGAGTCGGACCGGTGGTACCCAGCGGTGTAGAACGGGGGAGTGACAGCAGTGTCGGCTTCGGCCCAGCCCAGTGATACGCCGGTGAACCGTTCCGCGGGTCAGACCCTGGAGAAGGCGGGGGCCGAGAACTTCCCGGTCGCCCCGTTCTTCCTGCCCGCGGCCTGGCGCGACGACCTGATGGCGGTGTACGGCTTCGCCCGCCTCGTCGACGACGCGGGCGACGGCGACCTGGCCGACCCGGCCGCCACCGCCCGCCTGCTCGGCGTCGAGCCGGCGCCCCCGGCCACCCCTTCGGAGCAGTCCGGCCCGCCGACCCCGCAGGAGACCGCCTTCCGGCTCGCCCTGCTCGACGCGCTGGAGCACGACCTGGACCGGGTCTTCGAGTCCGCACTGCACCCCACCGGCGCCGACCGCCCCCGCCACCCGCTGATGCGGGCCCTGGTCCCGCTGGTCGACCGGCGCGGCCTGACCCCCGAACCGTTCCGCCGTCTGATCGAGGCCAACCGGGTGGACCAGACCACCACCCGCTACGCCACCTACGACGACCTGATCGGCTACTGCACCCTCTCCGCGGACCCGGTCGGCCGCCTCGTCCTGGCCATCGCGGGCGTCTCCACCCCCGAGCGGACCGAACTCTCCGACGCGATCTGTAGCGGCCTCCAGGTGGTCGAACACCTGCAGGACGTCGCCGAGGACCTGCGCCGCGGCCGGATCTACCTCCCCACCGAGGACCTGGAGCGCTTCGGTGTCACCGAAAACGACCTCGCCGCCCCCTCCGCCGACGGCGCGGTCCGGGAGCTGATCGCCTTCGAAGCGGAACGGGCCCGCACCCTGCTCGATCACGGCGCACCATTGGTAGGTACGGTTCAGGGGAGGCTTCGACTGCTCCTGGCGGGATTCACCGCCGGCGGGTACGCGGCCCTGGCTGCCGTCGAGGACGCCGGGTACGACGTGCTCGCCCGGCAGGCGAAGCCGGACAAGCGCCGCCTCGCAGCGAAGGCGGCGGCCATCTTCGCGAAGGGAAGGTGAACGCCCGCGTGGCGGCATCACCACTGGCGTCGGCCCAGGTCATGGCGGCGTACCGGTACTGCGAGGCAGTCACCGGGCTGCAGGCGCGCAACTTCAGCTACGGCATCCGGTTGCTGCCCGAACCCAAGCGGCTGGCCATGTCGGCCCTGTACGCCCTGGCCCGCCGGGTGGACGACATCGGCGACGGCGACCTCCCGGCCGACCGCAAGGCCGAGGCACTGCTGCGCACCCGGGAACTGGTGGACGAGGTCCGCTCCGGGGCGGTCGCCGAGGACGACACCGACCCGATCAAGGTCGCCCTGGCCGACACGGCCCGGCGCTTCCCGATCCCGCTCGGCGGTTTCGACGAGCTCATCGACGGCGTCGAGATGGACCTCAAGGGCGCCGAGTACCAGACGTACGAGGAACTGAAGGTCTACTGCCGCTGCGTGGCCGGCGCCATCGGCCGGCTCTCGCTGGGCGTCTACGGCTGCGACGACCCCGAGCGCGGGGCGCAGTACGCGGACACCCTGGGCCTGGCCCTGCAGCTCACCAACATCCTGCGCGACCTGCGCGAGGACGCCCTGAACGGCCGCACCTACCTGCCCACCGAGGACCTGGTCCGGTTCGGCTGCGAGCAGGGCTTCGCCCTGCCCAAGCCGCCGGTCGGCGCGGACTTCACGGGCCTGGTGGCCTTCGAGGCCGCCCGCGCCCAGGCCGCCTTCGAGGAGGGCCTGCGGCTGCTGCCGATGCTCGACCGCCGCAGCCGCGCCTGCACGGCCGCGATGGCCGGGATCTACCACCGGCTGCTCGGCCGGATCGCCGCCGACCCCGAGTCGGTGCTGCGCGGCCGGGTCTCCCTGCCGGGCTGGGAGAAGGCGTACGTGGCGCTTTCCGGGCTCGCCGGGGGGCGTTCTTGATTCTCGCGACAGTTCTGTCACGCTGTGTCAGCGGGGAATCACGTGCGGGTAGTTCCGTGTCGACCGAACGCGTACCGGCTTCAGTGACCGCCTCCCGGCGGTCCAGCGACTGCGAGGGGGAGGGCCGATGACCGGGCGAGCCGATGCCGCGCGCCCGGCTTCCGTCGTGGTCGGCGGCGGTCTGGCCGGCATCACCGCGGCGCTGCGCCTGTCCGAGGCGGGCCACCGGGTCACCCTCGTCGAGGGCCGTCCCCGGCTCGGCGGCCTGGCGTTCTCCTTCCGGCGCGGCGAGCTGACCGTCGACAACGGCCAGCACGTCTACCTCCGCTGCTGCACGGCCTACCGCGGCCTGCTGGAGCGCCTCGGCGCCACCCGCCTGGTCCACCTGCAGGAGCGCCTCGACGTCCCGGTGCTCTCCGTCACCGGGCCCGAGGACGCACCCGTGCGCACCCTCGGGCGGCTGCGGCGGGCCGGCCTGCCCGTCCCGCTGCACCTGGCCGCCAGCCTCGCCCGCTACCCGCACCTGTCCCCGGCGGACCGCGCCCGGGTGGTCCGCGGCGCGCTCGCCCTGAAGGGCCTGGACCTCGCCGACCCGGCGCTGGACCGGATCTCCTTCGGCGAGTGGCTGCGCCGCAACGGGCAGAACGCCGCCACCCAGGCCGCCCTGTGGGACCTGGTCGGCGTCGCCACCCTGAACGCCCGGGCCGACCAGGTCTCGATGGCGCTCGCGGCGAAGGTGTTCCAGACCGGCCTGCTCTCCGACCCGGGCGCCGCCGACATCGGCATCGCCGCGGCCCCGCTGGGCGCGATCCACCACGACCGGGCGCTCGCCGAGCTGGAGCACGCGGGTGTGACGGTCCTGCTGCGCGCCCGGGTGGCGGAGCTCAAGCCGGCCGCGCCGCAGCACGCCGTCCTCCTGGAGGGCGGGGAACTGCTCACCGCCGACACCGTCGTCCTGGCCGGCGCCCAGGACACCGCGGCCGCCCTGCTGCCGCCGGACGCGATCCCGGGGCAGGAGCGCCTGGCGGAGTTCGGCACCGCGCCGATCCTCAACGTGCACGTGATCTACGACCGCAAGCTGCTGCGCCAGCTGTTCTTCGCCGCCCTCGGCTCACCGGTCCAGTGGGTCTTCGACCGCACCGCGCATTCCGGCCTGGCCGCGACCGAACTCGGCCGCGCCCACCCGGGCGCCCAGTACCTGGCCCTCTCGCAGTCCGCCGTGCAGGACGAGATCGATCTGCCGGTCGCCGAACTGCGTCGCCGCTACCTGCCCGAGCTGGAACGACTGCTGCCGGCCGCGGCCGGAGCCGAGGTGCTCGACTTCTTCGTCACGCGCGAGCGCACCGCGACCTTCGACCCGGCCCCGGGCGGCGGGGCGCTGCGCCCGTCGGCCCGTACCCGGGTCCCCGGCCTGCTGCTGGCCGGCGCGTGGACGGCCACCGGCTGGCCCGCGACCATGGAGGGCGCCGTGCGCAGCGGCCACGCCGCGGCCGACGCCGCGCTCGCCGCGGCCGGCACCCGGGTGCCGACCGACCGCGGCGACGGGAGGTGGCCCAGGTGACGGCGGGCCCCGCCGCCGGAGAGCCCGCCAGAGCCGACGGGCGTACCGTCGAGCGCGTCGGCGGAATCAGCGGGACCGGTCGGACCGGACGCACCGACGTCCCCGGCACCGGCACCACCCGAATCGACACCAGCCGCACCGACGGCACCCGGCCGCCCCGTGCGGTCCGGCACCACGAGGGAGAGGGAACGCACGTGGAGTCACGCACCGGCTTCGCCGTCGGAGGCACGGCGCACGCCGAACCGGTCTCGGTGCCGGAGCTGCTCGCTCGCAGCCGTACGCTCTGCACCCCGCCGCTACGGGCCGCCGTCGCCCGTTTGGCCGCACCGATGGACACCGTCGCGGCCTACCACTTCGGCTGGATCGACCGCGACGGCACCGCGGTCACGGGCGACGGCGGCAAGGCCGTGCGCCCCGCGCTGGCGTTGCTGTCCGCCCAGGCCGCCGGTGCGGCCGCCGAGGTGGGAGTGCCCGGCGGGGTGGCTGTTGAACTGGTGCACAACTTCTCCCTGCTCCATGATGATCTGATGGACGGTGACGAGACCCGGCGGCACCGGGCCACCGCCTGGACGGTCTTCGGCCCGGCCCAGGCGATCCTGGTCGGCGACGCCCTGGCGACGCTCGGCACGGAGGTGCTGCTCGACGCCGCGGTGACCGGCGGGGCCGGCCCCACCGACGCCGCGCGCGCCGTCCGGCTGCTCACCACGGCGACCCGCCGACTGATCGACGGCCAGGCCATGGACGTCGCCTTCGAACAGCGCGACAGCGTGACCGTCGCGGAGTGCCTGGAGATGGAGGGCGGGAAGACGGCGGCCCTGCTGGCCGCCGCCTCGGCGATCGGCGCGGTCCTGGCCGGGGCCGACGACAAGGTCTCCGACTCCCTCCAGCGTTACGGCCACCACCTGGGACTGGCCTTCCAGGCGGTGGACGACCTGCTCGGCATCTGGGGCGCCACCGAAGTCACCGGGAAGCCGCACTGGGGCGACCTGCGCCAGCGCAAGAAGTCCCTGCCGGTCGCCGCCGCGCTGGCCGAGGGCGGACCGGCCTCGCGCCGGCTCGCCGAGGAACTGGCCGACCCGCGGGGACGCGGGGAGGAGAGCGAGCCCGAGCTCGCCGCCCGGGCCGCGCTGATCGAGCAGGCCGGCGGTCGCGCATGGACCCAGGAGGAGGCCCGCCGCCAGCACACGACTGCCCTCGCCGCCCTGGACGAGGTGCCCATGTCCGACGAGGTGCGCGAGCACTTCGTCGCACTCGCCGAATTCGTGGTGGTACGAGAGAGGTGACGTTACGTTGACAGCAACCGCGGACGGCCGGCTCGACCCTGAGTACGATTCCGAGCCGGTCGCGGTGGGCGACCGCCCCCCGGCCCTGCTGGGTCCGGGGCGGTGGCAGCCCGAGGACGCCGACCAGCCGCGGCCGGCCGATCAGGCGGACCTCCCGCCGGCCGACGCGCGGGAGGCCCTGGCCCGCGCCACCACCCACCTGCTCTCGCTGCAGTCCTCCGAAGGCTGGTGGAAGGGCGACCTGGAAACCAACGTCACCATGGACGCCGAGGATTTACTGCTCCGGCAGTTCCTCGGGATCCGGACCGAGGAGCAGACGAACGCCACCGCCGAGTGGATCCGCTCCCAGCAACGCGAGGACGGCACCTGGGGCACCTTCCACGGCGGACCGCCCGAACTGTCCACCACCGTCGAGGCGTACGTCGCCCTCAGGCTGGCCGGTGACGACCCGAACGCCCCGCACATGCTCACCGCCGCCCGGTACGTCCGCTCCGCCGGCGGCATCGCGGCCGCCCGGGTGTTCACCCGGATCTGGCTCGCGCTGTTCGGCTGGTGGCCCTGGGAACGCCTGCCGGAGATGCCGCCCGAGATCATCTTCCTGCCCAGGTGGCTGCCGCTTAACATCTACGCCTTCGGCTGCTGGGCCCGCCAGACCATCGTCCCGCTGACCGTCGTCTCGGCTCACCGGCCCGTCCGCCCGGCGCCCTTCCCGCTCACCGAACTGCACACCGACCCGGCCGACCCCTACCCCGAACGGCCGCTCGCCCCCGCCACCACCTGGGACGGCCTCTTCGAACGCCTTGACAAGGCACTGCACGCCTACCACCACCGGGCGTTCCGCCCGCTGCGCCGACTCGCCGTCTCCCAGGCCTGCCGCTGGATCGTCGAACGGCAGGAGGCCGACGGCTGCTGGGGCGGGATCCAGCCGCCCGCCGTGTACTCGCTGATCGCCCTGCACCTGGAGGGCTACGAACTGGAGCACCCGGTGATGCAGGCCGGGCTCTCCTCCTTCGACCGCTTCACCGTGCACACCGAGGACGGCAAGCGCTGGATGGAGGCCTGCCAGTCCCCGGTCTGGGACACCTGCCTGGCCACCGTCGCGCTGGCCGACGCCGGGGTGCCGGCCGACCACCCGGCGCTGGTCTCCGCCGTCGACTGGATGCTCGGCGAGGAGATCCGCAAGCGCGGCGACTGGTCCGTCCAGCGCCCCGGGCTCCCCGCCGGCGGCTGGGCCTTCGAGTTCGAGAACGACACCTACCCCGACATCGACGACACCGCCGAAGTGGTCCTGGCGCTGCGCCGGGTGGCCCACCCCGACCAGGCCAAGGTCGACGCGGCGGTCGACCGGGGCGTGATGTGGAACCTCGGCATGCAGTCCAAGAACGGCGCCTGGGGTGCCTTCGACGTCGACAACACCAGCACGCTGCCCAACAAGCTGCCGTTCTGCGACTTCGGCGAGGTGGTCGACCCGCCGTCCGCCGACGTCACCGCCCACGTGGTGGAGATGCTCGCGGAGACCGGCCGCGCCCGCGACCCCCGGACCCGGCGCGGCATCGAGTGGCTGCTGCGCAACCAGGAGGCCGACGGCTCCTGGTTCGGCCGCTGGGGCACCAACTACATCTACGGCACCGGCTCGGTGCTGCCCGCCCTGGTCGCGGCGGGCGTCCCGGACGAGCACCCGGCGATCCGCCGGGCGGTGCGCTGGCTGGAGGACCGGCAGAACGCCGACGGCGGCTGGGGCGAGGACATGCGCTCCTACGACGACCCGGCGCGCTGGGCCGGGCGCGGCGACTCCACCGCCTCGCAGACCGCGTGGGCGCTGATGGCGCTGCTCGCGGCCGGTGAGGGACCGGACGGCCGGGCCACCCCGGCGGTGGAGCGCGGCGCGGACTGGCTGGTGCGCACCCAGCTGCCCGAGGGCACCTGGGACGAGCCGCAGTTCACCGGCACCGGCTTCCCGTGGGACTTCTCCATCAACTACCACCTGTACCGGCTGGTCTTCCCGGTCACCGCGCTCGGCCGTTACGTCCACGGCAGCCCGGCGACCGGCGGGGGCCGGGCCGGCGGCAGCCCGGCGATCGGGGCGGTGCGGTGACCACCGCCCCCCTGCTGGTGCTCTGCGCGCTGGGTCCCGAGGTCTGGGCCCTGCGCGGCGGCGACTGGCGAGGCGCGGCCGGCGGACCCCCGGTGCTGGTGCGCACCGGGGTCGGCCGACGGCGCGCCGGGATCACCGTCCGCCGGCTCCTCGGCTCCGCCCCCGGCGCCTACGGCGCGGTCGTGGTGGTCGGCTTCGGCGCCGCGCTCGGCCCGGGCGTGCTGCCCGGCGACGTGGTCGCGGCCGATGGCGTGCGGGACGCCGAGGGCCACCTCTACCCGGTCGGCTCCGGGCCGGAGCTCACCCGGGCGCTGAAGGAACGCGGCCTGACCGTCCACACCGGGGTGCACCACACCGCCGACCACGTGGTGCGCGGCATCGAACGGCGGGCCCTGCACCTGCAGGGCGCGCTCGCCGTCGACATGGAGGCTGCCGCCGTGCTGGCCGCGCTGCGCGAGGTGCGGCCCGCGCTGCCCGCGGCCGTCCTGCGCGTGGTGGTCGACACCCCCGAGCACGAGCTGCTGCGGCCCGGCACCCTCCCGGCCGGGGTGCGGGCCTGGCGGACCCTGCGGGCGACGGTGCCCGCCCTCGTCGACTGGTCCCGGCAGGCGCTCGCGCCCCGCCCCCCTGAGCTGATCCACCCGACATCCTCGACGCTCCCCCAGGAGGCGAGCTAGCCATGGCCATGCCGTTGCGCCAGACCGTGCGGGTCGGCACCTACCTCATGCAGCAGAAGCTGCTCAAGCGACGCGACAAGTTCCCGCTGATCGTGGAGCTGGAACCGCTGTTCGCCTGCAACCTCGCCTGCGAGGGCTGCGGCAAGATCCAGCACCCGGCCGGCGTCCTCAAGCAGCGGATGCCCGTCGCCCAGGCGGTCGGCGCGGTCCTGGAGTCGGGCGCCCCGATGGTCTCGATCGCCGGCGGCGAGCCGCTGATGCACCCGCAGATCGACGAGATCGTCCGCCAGCTGGTCGAACGCCGCAAGTACGTCTTCCTCTGCACCAACGCGCTGCTGCTGCGCAAGAAGATGGACAAGTTCACGCCCTCGCCGTACTTCACCTTCGCCGTGCACATCGACGGCCTTCGCGAGCGGCACGACGAGTCGGTGGCCAAGGAGGGCACCTTCGACGAGGCGGTGGCCGCGATCAAGGAGGCCAAGCGGCGCGGCTTCCGGGTCACCACGAACAGCACCTTTTTCAACACCGACACCCCGCAGACCGTCATCGACGTGCTCGACTACCTCAACGACGAGCTGAAGGTGGACGAGATGATGATCTCGCCCGCCTACGCCTACGAGAAGGCCCCCGACCAGGAGCACTTCCTCGGCGTCGAACAGACCAGGGAGCTCTTCCGCACGGCCTTCGCCGGCGGCAACCGCAGGCGCTGGCGCCTCAACCACAGCCCGCTCTTCCTGGACTTCCTGGAGGGCAAGGCCGACTTCGAGTGCACCCCCTGGGGCATCCCCAACTACTCGTTGTTCGGCTGGCAGCGGCCCTGCTACCTGATGGCCGACGGATACGTCCCGACCTACCGCGAGCTGGTCGAGAAGACCGACTGGAGCAAGTACGGCCGCGGCAGGGACCCGCGCTGCGAAAACTGCATGGCCCACTGCGGCTACGAGCCGACGGCCGTCCTCGCGACCATGGGCTCGCTGCAGCAGTCGCTGCGCGCGATCACCGAGACCGTCACCGGCAACCAGAGCCGCTGAGACGGGAGTTGACCGCCAGGTCGGCACCCCGGCCCGGGCCCCGCGCCCGGGCCGGCTCCGCCCCAGTCGGGCGGAGGCATCACCGCACCGCTTCCAGTCGTGAGGTGTACCCATGTCACTGCTCTCCCGCGTCACCTTGCCGGCCGAGCTGCGCAAGCTCCCGGCGGCCGAACTCCCGCTGCTCGCGGACGAGATCCGCGACTTCCTGATCGACGCCGTCACCCGCACCGGCGGACACCTCGGGCCCAACCTCGGCGTGGTGGAGCTCACCATCGCGCTGCACCGGGTCTTCGACTCGCCGTACGACCGGATCGTCTTCGACACCGGCCACCAGAGCTACGTCCACAAGCTGCTCACCGGCCGCCAGGACTTCGCCCGGCTGCGGATGCGGGGCGGGCTCTCCGGCTACCCCTCGCGGGCCGAGTCCGAGCACGACCTGGTCGAGAACTCGCACGCCTCCACCGCGCTCTCCTACGCCGACGGCCTGGCCAAGGCCGCCCGGCTGCTCGGCCAGCACGACCGGCACACCGTCGCGGTGATCGGCGACGGCGCGCTCACCGGCGGCCTCGCCTGGGAGGCGCTCAACAACATCGCCGAAGCCCGGGACCGGCCGCTCGTCATCGTCGTCAACGACAACGAGCGCTCCTATGCCAGGACCGTCGGCGGTCTCGCCCACCACCTCGCCACCCTGCGCACCACCCAGGGCTACGAGCGCTTCCTCGCCCTCGGCAAGGAGGCGCTGCAACGCACCCCGCTGGTCGGCCAGCCGATCTTCGACGCGCTGCACGGCGCCAAGAAGGGGTTCAAGGACGCCTTCGCCCCGCAGGGCATGTTCGAGGACCTCGGCCTCAAGTACCTCGGGCCGATCGACGGCCACGACCTGGGAGCGGTCGAGCAGGCGCTGCGCCAGGCCCGCAACTTCGGCGGGCCGGTCATCGTGCACTGCCTGACCGTCAAGGGACGCGGCTACCGGCCCGCCGAGCAGGACGAGGCCGACCGCTTCCACGCCGTCAACCCGATCGACCCGTACACCTGCCTGCCCATCTCGCCGAGCGGCGGCGTCTCCTGGACCTCGGTGTTCGGCGAGGAACTGCTCGCGCTCGGGACGGAGCGGCCCGACCTGGTGGCGATCACCGCAGCCATGCTGCAGCCGGTGGGCCTGGCACCGTTCGCCAAGGCCTACCCGGCGCGGACCTTCGACGTCGGGATCGCCGAACAGCACGCCGTCACCAGCGCCGCGGGGCTGGCGACCGGTGGGCTGCACCCGGTGGTCGCGGTGTACGCGACCTTCCTGAACCGGGCCTTCGACCAGGTCCTGATGGACGTCGCCCTGCACCGGCTGGGCGTCACCTTCGTGCTCGACCGCTCCGGGGTCACCGGACCGGACGGCGCCTCGCACAACGGCATGTGGGACATGTCGATCCTGCAGGTCGTCCCGGGTCTGCGGCTCGCCGCGCCGCGCGACGCCGACCAGCTGCGGGCCCAGCTGCGCGAGGCCGTCGAGGTCGAGGACGCGCCGACGGTCGTGCGCTTCCCGAAGGGCAACGTCGGCCCCGCCGTGCCGGCCGTCGAGCGGATCGGCGGCGTGGACGTGCTGCTGCGCACCGGACGGCCCGCCGAGATCCTGCTGGTCGCCGTCGGCACCACCGCCCCGGCCTGCCTGGACGCCGCGCGACTGCTGCTCGCCGAGGGCTTCACCGCGACCGTGGTCGACCCGCGCTGGGTCAAGCCGGTCGACCCGGCACTGGCCGAACTGGCCGCCGCGCACCGGCTGGTGGTCACCGTCGAGGACAACGGCCGTAGCGGCGGGGTCGGTTCGGCAATCGCCCAGGCGCTGCGCGACGCCGACGTGGACGTACCGGTTCGGGTGCTCGGCCTGCCCCAGGAGTTCCTCGGGCACGCGTCGCGCGGGGAGATCCTGGAGGAGGCCGGGCTGACCGGGACCGGGGTCGCCGCGCAGGCCGCCGTCTTCGCCAAGAACCTGCTGCCGACCCGAGGAGCGAACCCGCGCCATGCCGGCTGACCCCGACCGTCCCGCCTTCGACCTCGCCGCCCTCATCGCCGAACGTGGCCGTGAGCGCTACGAGTTGAACAGCCGCTACCTCAACCCGCAGTTGTCCCGGATGCTCCACACCATCGGCTTCGACAAGTACTACGAGCGCGCCAAGGGCCAGTACTTCTACGACGCCGAGGGCAACGAGTATCTCGACATGCTGGCCGGCTTCGGCATCTTCGCCCTCGGCCGCCACCACCCGGTGGTGCGCTCGGCGATCCAGCAGGTGATGGACCTGGACCTGCCGGACCTGGTCCGCTTCGACTGCTCGCCGCTGCCCGGACTGCTCGCGGAGCGGCTGCTGTCGCACGCACCCGGACTGGACCGGGTGTTCTTCGGCAACAGCGGGACGGAAGCGGTCGAGACCGCGCTGAAGTTCGCCCGGTACGCCACCGGACGCCGGCGGATCCTCTACGCCGACCACGCCTTCCACGGCCTGACCACCGGCTCGCTCTCCGTCAACGGGGAGAGCGGCTTCCGCAAGGGCTTCGACCCGCTTCTCCCCGACACCGCCATCCCGCTCGGCGACATCGGCGCGCTGGCGAAGGAGCTGAAGCGCGGCGACGTCGCGGGCCTGATCGTCGAACCGATCCAGGGCAAGGGCGTCCAGGCACCGCCGCCCGGCTGGCTGCGCGCCGCCCAGGCGCTGTTGCACGAGCACCGGGCGCTGCTGATCTGCGACGAGGTACAAACCGGGATCGGCCGCACCGGCGAGTTCTTCGCCTACCAGCACGAGGACGGCGTGCTGCCCGACCTGGTCTGCGCGGCCAAGGCGCTCTCCGGCGGGTACGTGCCGGTCGGGGCGACGCTCGGCAAGGGCTGGATCTTCGAGAAGGTGTACTCCTCGATGGACCGGGTGCTGGTGCACTCGGCCAGCTTCGGGTCCAACGCCCAGGCGATGGCGGCCGGGCTGGCGACCCTGGAGGTGATGCGGGACGAGAAGGTGGTGGAGAACGCCCGCGCGGTCGGGGACCGCTTCCGCGAGCGGCTGACCGCGCTGGTCGACCGGTACGAGCTGCTCGCCGAGGTGCGCGGCCGCGGGCTGATGATCGGCATCGAGTTCGGCCGGCCCAGGTCGCTCAGGCTGCGCACCGGGTGGACCGCCCTGCAGGCGGCGCGCAAGGGGTTGTTCGCGCAGATGGTCGTGGTGCCGCTGCTGCAGCGGCACCGGATCCTGACCCAGGTGTCCGGGGACCACCTGGAAGTGATCAAACTGATTCCGCCGCTGATCATCACCGATCGGGACGTGGACCGGTTCATGGACGCCTTCACCGACATCATGGACGAGGCCCACCGGGGCAGCGGACTGATGTGGGACTTCGGGCGGACGCTGGTGAAACAGGCCGTCGGCAACCGCTGAGGCCCCGGGCGGACGCGGGGAGTGGGAAGTCGGACGGGCCGACTTCCCACTCCGTGGGAGACACCGCGTCAGAGCTCGGTCCGGCGGCGCCGGATGACCACCACGAGATCGACGACGGCGAACAGGGAGAGCAGGCCGCAGGCGATGGCGAAGCCGGTCAGCGTACCCCGGCTGGGGGCGCCGTCGACCGGCGAGGCGGCCGCCCAGAGGGCGAAGCCCACCGTGGCCAGGATGAACAGCGGCGTGAAGGTGAGCGACAGCAGGTAGCGGAGCTTGAGGTCGCTGCGGGCGGTCGCCGGCTCGGTGCCGCTGCGCCAGCGGCGCGGGGTGGTGGTGCGCACGGCTGTTCACCTCCGGACCGGGTGGGTCGGGCTACGATTCCAGCGTACGTCCGAGGGGACTGGCCGGGGGAGGCACGATGTCGGGGTCGGACGCGGTGGGGTCGGGTGCCGCGGGGGCGGATGCCGAGGGCTACGCGGGGCTGCGGGTCGAGCGGGCCCGGGAGCTGGCCCGGCGGCACGGCTGGGCCGCGGTCCGGGTGCTGGAACCGGGGGAGCTGATGACCATGGAGTACCGGCAGGGGCGGCTCAACCTCGCGGTGCGGGACGGCGTGGTCGAGCGGAGCTGGGAGGGGTAGCGTCCGCTGCCCGGGCCGGTGGGGCCCGGTATGGCGGGGGTCGGCGGCCGAAACGGCGGTGCAGCCGGTGCTCGGCGGCGGCGACCAGGGGTTCCAGCAGGGGCAGGGAGAGCAGGACGAGCAGTCCGGCGGCCCAGCCCGCCAGCACGTCGGTGACCCAGTGGGTGCCCAGGTAGACCGTGGTCAGGCCGATCGAGCAGGCGGTGGCGGCGGCGATCACCGCGCCGGTGCGGCGCCAGCGGACCGCGAGGTAGGCCAGCACCCCCCAGGTGACGACCGCGTTGGCGGTGTGGCCGGACGGGAAGATGGTGCCCCCGGCGAAGAGCTCGGGGGAGCCGACGTACTGGGCGTAGTGCGGACCGAGTCGACCAGTGACGATCTTGACCGCGCCGACCGTGACGTTGAGCAGGAGCAGCGCGACAGCCATGACCAGCAGCGGACGCAGCCGGCCGAGGCGGCGGGCGCGCCAGGCGAGCCAGGCGAAGGCGGCGATCGCCGAGGGACCGCGCTGCCCGGCGACCACCCAGGTGTCGAGCAGCGGCTCCAGCCGGGGCCACCGCTCGTACGGGCGCAGCAGTCGCACCGACCAGTCGAGGTCGACCAGGGCGGTGTTGAGCAGGACCCCGGCCACCACCAGCAGGTAGACGACGAGGGTGGCGGCGAGGAGGGCGGCCTGGCGCCGGCCCATCGGCGGCCAGCCCGGGTCGCGGTGGTCGTGGCCGGCGGAGCGGTCGGCGGGGTGACGGGTGTCGGGTCGGCGGTGGCCGGGGCCGATCGGGCCGGGGGCGTTGCCGGGGGCTGCGGAGCGTCCCGGGCCGGTGGTGGCGGTGTGGTGTTCCGCCCCCGGTCGCGACTCCCGCCCTGTGCCCTGCCGCGGAATGGGGGCGGGGGTACTTCTGGATTGCACGGGGTGACCTTACCCATCCGGGGAGGGTCATTCCGGGGGTAATTGTCATTTTCCCGGGAAATCGACAATCGGGTCCGCGTGGGGTGCCGCGGGGAGTGATTTCCGCTATTTCGGGATCGAATGCCAGTGTGGTCTTCGAATGATTCTGCAAAAGCGCCGGTAAAGGAAGCGGAGTGGGAGGCCGGTCCGACCGACTTCCCACTCCGTGGTAACCCTGTGTAGGTTCGGTGCTCAGTCGAGGGGGCCGCCTGCGACGTAGATCACCTGTCCGGAGACGAAGCCGGCGCCCTCGCTCGCCAGGAACGAGATGGTGTGGGCGACGTCCTCAGGCAGGCCGACCCGCTGGACCGGGATCTGAGAGGCCGCGGCCCGCTTGAAGTCTTCGAAGTCCATGCCGACCCGGGCCGCGGTGGCCGCCGTCATGTCCGTGGCGATGAAGCCGGGGGCGACCGCGTTGGCCGTGATGCCGAACTTGCCCAGCTCGATGGCCAAAGTCTTGGTGAAGCCCTGCAGGCCGGCCTTCGCGGCCGAGTAGTTGGCCTGACCGCGGTTGCCCTGGGCCGAGGAGGAGGACAGGTTGACGATACGGCCGAAACCGGCGTCGACCATGTGCTTCTGCACCGCGCGGGTCATCAGGAAGGCGCCGCGGAGGTGAACGTTCATGACCGTGTCCCAGTCGGACTCGGACATCTTGAAGAGCAGGTTGTCGCGGAGTACGCCCGCGTTGTTGACCAGGACGACCGGGGTGCCGAGTTCGGCGACCACCCGGTCGACGGCGGCCTGGACCTGCTCGGCGTCCGAGACGTCCGCGCCGACGGCCAGGGCCCTGCCGCCCGCGGCGGTGATCCGGTCGACGGTGTCCTTGCCGGCCGCCTCGTCCAGGTCCAGGACGGCGACCGCGAAGCCGTCGGCGGCCAGCCGGACGGCGGTGGCGGCACCCAGGCCGCGGGCGGCGCCGGTGACGACGGCGACCCGGGGGGCGGTGCTCTGCTCGGTCATGCTCGCTCTCGTCTCTCTCGGGGGAGTGCCTCCGGGAGCCCCCGGAGAGGGTGGCCACACCCTACCGGCGAGTAGGGAGGGCGACCAGAGCGGAGAGGCGCAGGTGACGGTCGGTAAGGACCGACCGGTCGGCTTTCTGCTCAGAACGGGTTACTGCAAGGGTGTCGCAGCGCGTAAATATGCCAATGTTGCCGAACCTGCGTCTACTATCCGCCCCTGCCTGCCAGCAAGGGCCCGCCGTTTGTATAGTGTCCGCCAGCAGCCACCGGCTGCACGGCTGGAGCGCCCTCCCTCATAGCTGGACGCCCACTCGCCGTTACTGCCCCACCCGGGTGTCCCACACACACCGGGTGTGACATCGGGACGGATACATGGTGCTGGGGGAGATCCCGACAACCCGCGTGTCCGCGCGACTGCAGCAGTCGCCCGGTCACCTGATTCGCGTTGCACAGCAGGTTCACACCCGGCTGTGGTCCGAGCACGTCGGAGCCGATCTCACGGCTCCGCAGTTCGCCGTGCTGCTGGTCCTGGCCCTCGAACCGGGCGCGGACCAGCGCACGGTCGGCGAGCGGGCCTCGCTGGACAAGGCCACGATGGCCGAGATGGTCGCGCGGCTGGTCCGCCGCGGCCTGGTGCTGCGCCGGCGCGACCCGGCCGACGGTCGGCGCAAGCTGCTCGCTCTCTCGCAGAGCGGCGCCCAGGCGGTGCGCGAGGCCACCGGTGGTGTGGTCCGCGTGCAGCGCGTCCTGTTCGAGCCGCTCTCGGCGGACGAGCAGGTCGAGATCGTCCGGGTGATGGCCAAGATAGCCAGGCTGGAGCCCGCGGCGGTCGCCGTCTTCACCGACGCGCGGCCGATACTGGACGCCCAGCGGGCGATCGGCTACCTGATCAGGGTCAGCCAGCAGGTGCACACCAAGCTCTGGTCGGAGCACGTCGGTGCCGAGCTGACGGCCCCGCAGTACGCGGTGCTGGACGCGCTGGAGCTGGAGCCGGGCGCCGACCAGCGCACGGTCGGCGAGCTGGCCTCGCTGGACAAGGCCACCATGGCCGAGATGGTGAGCCGGCTGGTGCGCCGCGGTCTGGTGCAGCGCCGGCGCGACCCCTCGGACGGACGGCGCAACCTGCTCTCGCTCTCACCGGCGGGACAGGACCTGCTGCACCGCTCGGCCGCCGGCGTGGCCGAGGTCCAGCGACTGCTGCTGGCTCCGTTGGAGGAAGGTGAGCACGAGGCTGCACTCGTGCTCATCGGCAAGGCGGCCAGGCTCTAGACCAAGCATTGGTAACAGCAGCCAAAACGATTCGCCAACGTACCGAGGGCCCGTGCCCCGTGGCGTCGTGAATCGCGCATGACGAAGAGCGCCCGCCCCGTCCGGGGTGGGCGCTCTTCGTCATGACCGGCGGCGGGGCCCCGACGGGCCCGTGCGGTTGCCCGGGGCCCGGATCCGGGCCCCGGCCCCGCGTCAGTTCCAGTCGAAGCCCTGCGGGTCCGGGCCGATCCGCTTGCCGGTGGCGACGGCGGCGATCGCCGTGAGGTCCTCGGCGTCCAGCTCGAAGCCCGCGACGTCCAGGTTCTCCCGGATCCGGGACGGGGTGACCGACTTCGGGATGGCGATCACGCCGCTCTGCAGATGCCAGCGGAGCACCACCTGGGCGACCGTGCGGCCGTGCTTCTCGGCGATCTTCACCAGGGCCGGCTCGGCGAGCAGCTCCCCGCCCTGGCCCAGCGGGCTCCACGCCTCGGTGGCGATGCCGTGGTCGGCGTGGAAGGCGCGCAGCTCCTCCTGCGGGAAGTACGGGTGCAGCTCGACCTGGTTCAGCACCGGGACGACCGAGGCCTCGTCGAGCAGGCGGGTCAGCTGCTCGGTGCCGAAGTTCGAGACGCCGATCGACTTGACCCGGCCGTCCGCCTTCAGCTGCTCGAGGGCCTTCCAGACGTTGAGGTAGGTGCCGTGCATCGGGCGCGGCCAGTGGATCAGGTACAGGTCGAGGTAGTCGAGGCCGAGCTTCTCCAGCGAGGCGTCGAACTCGCGCAGAACCGCGTCCCGGCCCTGCTCGCCGGACCAGTCGCGGGTGCCCGAGTTCCACAGCTTGGTCGTGATGTAGAGGTCCTCGCGGGCGACGCCGCCCGCCAGTGCCCCGGCGATCGCCGCGCCGGTGCCGGCCTCGTTCTCGTAGATGGCGGCGGTGTCGATCGAACGGTAGCCCGCGTCGATCGCGGAGCGGACGGCGGCGGTGGCCTCGCCGTCCGGGACCTGCCACACGCCGAAGCCGAGCTGCGGGATCTGCGCGCCGTCGTTGAGGGTGACGCTGGGGATGTTGCTCACGGGACGGGGTGCCCTCCTGGTCGTAGGTCTTTCCAGAGGTGGGCAACTGGCACCGGAACGTGATTGTTCCCGCCAAACGGGTGAATCTTGGGTGCTGATTTGCAGGGGTCCGCCTGGGGCGGCGGGGCGCGGGGGAGGGGGTGCGCGTCCCGGGTCGGGGCCGTGCCGGGGTCGTGTCGGGCCCGTGCCGGGGCTGCGCGGGCGGCCGTGGGCAGGCCCGGGAGCGTCCGGGCGGCGGGGGCGGCGGGCTGCGGCAGGGACCGCGGGTGACCGGGCAGGGGTCGTGGGTGGCCGGGTGGGGGTCGTGGATGGGCCATCGGCTGGGCCGTGTGGGGGACACGGCGGCGGAAAACCTGTTGCGGGGGTCACACCGGGGTTGGCAGTCTCGCGGACATGGCCTCCTGAAACCCGGGCCCTTCGTGCCCCTCCTGTGTCCGTCCGGCGCTCTCCGGCGTTCCCGCCTGCGTTTGCCGCCGGCGCTACCTCCGGACGCCCCGGTGTTGCCGCGCCGTCGCGCCGCGCGTCCGTCGCCCGTCGGCTTGGGCCGTCCACGTGGGCGGGGTCTGCGTGCCGCGCGGCCCGTGCCGGTCCGCACCTCCGTTTCCGTCCCGTGGACCCCCTCCTCCCGGGGCTCCGTTCCCCGTTCCCCCGTTCCCCTGTACCTCCGCACCGTTCGTATCGGAGTGTCATGCCGCTCACCCCCCTGCCGCTGGCCGATCCCGGCAGTCCCGACCTCTCCTCGCCCCTTGCCTTCCTGCGCTGGCTGCAGCGCAGCCAGCGCCGCGGGCAGCTGCTCGCCACCTGTTGGACGCTGCTCGAAATGGGCTGTCAGGCCGCCCTGCCGATACCGCTGGGGATGGGCGTGCAGGCCGCCGTCGACGGTGACACCGGCGGGATCTGGCAGGCCGGTGGACTCGCCCTGCTGCTTGCCGCGGGCGCCGCGCTGGGCACCGTGCTGTCGCACCGCCAGGCGGTCTGGAACTGGATCCACGCGGCCTGCCAGGTACGGCAGTTGGTGTCCCGGCAGGCCTCGAACCTCGGTGCCGGACTGTCCCGCCGGATCGCCACCGGCGAGGTCGTCGCGGTCGGCAGTGGGGACGTCGAGCGGATCGGCTGGTACGTCGAACTGATCGCCCGGGTCCGGTCCGCGGTGATCGTCTGGCTGGCCGTCAGTTCGGTGGTTCTGGTGGTCGAACCCGTGCTGGGCATCGGAGTGCTGCTCGGCGTCCCGGTGCTGGCCGCCTCCGTCTGGCCGCTGATCGGGCCGTTCGAGCGGCGCTACGAGCAGCAGCGCGCGCTGGGCGGCAAGGCCACCGAGCTGGCCGCCGACACGGTGGCGGGCCTGCGGGTGCTGCGCGGCATCGGCGGTGAGGAGCTCTTCCTGGAGCGCTACCGGGCCGCCTCGCAGAAGGTCCGGGCGGCGGCCGTCCGCTCGGCCCGGATCTGGTCGCTGATGCAGGCTCAACAGGTGCTGCTGCCCGGCCTGTTCGTCGTCGGCGTCACCTGGTACGGCGCCCGACTGGCGGCTGCCGGCGAGCTTGCCGTCGGCACCCTGATCGCGGTGTACGGCGCGACCGCCTTCCTGGCCGCGCCACTGCGAATCCTGGGCGAGGCCGCGCACGCCTGGAGCGTGGCCCGAGTATCCGCCGGGCGGGCCGTCCGGGTGTTGTCCCTCAGCCGGACCGGCGCCGCGACCGGGGCCGCCCTGACCCGGCCGGCCAAGGCCGACCTCCACGACCCGGCCAGCGGGCTGACCGCGCGGGCCGGCGAGCTGACCGCGGTGGTCTGCGGGGACCCGGACTTCGCCGGGGAGCTCGCCGAACGGCTCGGCGGCCACGTCCCGCGGGCCGAGGACGAGCCGGCCCGGCCCTCCGCGCGGCTCGGCGGTACGGAGCTGGACGCCGTGCCGCTGGCCGAGGCGCGGGCGGCCGTGCTGGTCCACGACAAGGAACCGGTGCTGCTCTCCGGCACGCTGGCCGAGCTGTTCGACATCCCGTCCTCGGGGCGGGTCCCGGCGGCCGCCGCGCTGGCGGCCGCCCGGTCGGACGACGTGCTGGAGGCACTGGTGGACGGCTCGCCGGAGTGCGCGGGCGATCCGATGCGTGCCCGGATCACCGAGCGCGGGCGCTCGCTGTCCGGTGGGCAGCGCCAGCGGCTCGCCCTGGCCCGCGCGCTGCTGGCGGACCCACCGGTCCTGGTACTGGACGAGCCCACCAGCGCGGTGGACGCCCACACCGAGTCCAGGATCGCCACCGGTCTGCGGGACACCCGGGCGGGCCGCACCACCGTGGTCTTCGCGACCAGCCCGCTGCTGCTCGACCAGGCGGACCGGGTGGTGCTGCTGCGCGACGGCCGGGTGGTCGCGGCCGGGCGGCACCGCGAGCTGATGCGGACCGAGCCGGCCTACCGGGCCGTGGTCACCCGCGACGAGGAAGCCGCCCAGCCGGTGGGTGAGGCCGTGTGAGCGGGCTCTCGAACCGGTTCGTCGACCGCCCCGCCACGCACACGAGGAGTACGTCATGAAACCCCCCGTCCACGAGGAACAGGGGCCGGCCACCACCCTGCCGGTCGGCTCCCCGGCCGCGGTGCGCGAGTACCTGCTGCTGCTCACACGGCGGCACCGCGGCGGCTTCTCCGCGGTGGTGGCGCTGCACTCGGTGGCCACGCTGGCCGGACTCGTCGGCCCCTGGGTGCTCGGCAGCCTGGTCGAGTCGCTGGCCACCGGCACCGCCGGGTCCACCATCACGGTGGCGGTCGCCTGGTACCTGCTGGCGCTCGTGGCGCAGGCCGCGTTCACCGGCTGGTCGCGGATGCGCGGCGCGGTGCTCGGCGAGCGGGTGCTGGCCGACCTGCGCGAGGACTTCCTGGTCCGCTCGGTCGCGCTGCCGACCGGCGTGCTGGAACGGGCCGGCACCGGGGACCTGGTGTCCCGGGGCACCACCGACGTCGACCGGCTGGACAAGTCGGTGCGCGAGGCGGTGCCCGAACTCGCCGTCGCCGTGGTGTCGTTGCTGCTGGTGCTCGGCGCGCTGCTGGTCACCTCGCCGCTGCTCGCGCTCACCTCGCTGATCGGGCTGCCGCTGCTGCTGGCGACGTCCCGCTGGTACTTCCGGCGCGCGCCCCAGTCCTACCGCAACGAATCGGCCGGGTACGCGGCGGTGAACACCGTCCTGGCCGAGACGGTGGACGCCGGACGGACGGTCGAGGCGCTGCGCCTGGGTGACCGCCGGATCGGGCTGACCGACCACAAGCTGCGCGAGTGGCTGGACTGGGAGCGGTACACCCTGTGGCTGCGCTCGGTCTGGTTCCCGACCATCGACGCGGTCTACACCGCAGCGGTGCTCGCCACCCTGGTGCTCGGTGGGCTGTTCACGATCAAGGGCTGGATCACCGTCGGTCAGTTGACCACCGGTGTGCTGTACGCCCAGATGCTGACCGGCCCGGTGGACCTGATTCTGCGCTGGTACGACGAGCTGCAGATCGGGCAGGCCTCGCTGGCCCGGCTGGTCGGCGTGCGCGAGGTGCCGGAACACGAGGGGGACGAGAGCGCCCGTCCGGACGGACGCCGAGTGGAGGCCCGGGACGTCCGGTTCGGTTACCGCGAGGGCGCGGACGTCCTGCACGGGATCAGCCTGGACGTCGCGCCGGGCAGCCGGGTCGCACTGGTCGGGCCGTCCGGGGCGGGCAAGTCCACGCTCGGGCGACTGCTGGCCGGGATCTACACCCCCGGCCGCGGCAGCGTGACCCTCGGCGGGACGGCGCTGTCACGGATGCCGGCCGAACGGGTACGCGCGGAGGTGGCCCTGGTCAACCAGGAGCACCACGTCTTCGTGGGCACCCTGCGGGACAACCTGAGACTGGCCGCGCCCGACGCCGACGACACCGGACTGCGGGCCGCGCTGGACGCGGTGGACGCCGGCGCCTGGGTGGACGCCCTGCCGGAGGGACTGGACACCGAGGTCGGCTCCGGGGGCACCTCGCTGACCCCGCCGCAGGCCCAGCAACTGGCCCTGGCCCGACTGGTGCTGGCCGATCCGCACACCCTGGTGCTGGACGAGGCCACCTCCCTGCTGGACCCGCGGGCGGCCCGGCACCTGGAGCGCTCGCTCTCCCGGGTGCTGGAGGGCCGGACGGTCATCGCCATCGCCCACCGGCTGCACACCGCGCACGACGCGGACGTGATCGCGGTGGTCGAGGGCGGACGGATCAGCGAGTACGGCAGCCATCCGCAGCTGGTCGCGGCCGGCGGGCCGTACGCGGCGCTCTGGCGGTCCTGGCGGGACGAGCGGTAGCGGCCGATGGCAGCCTGGTCGGGAGCGGCCGGGTCGGGAGGGGCCGGGTCGGGAGCGGCCGGGTCGCGGGCCGGAGAAGCGGAGGAGGACGCGCCCGGAACGGGAGGGGGGAGACGGGAGGGGAGAGATCGGTAAACCCGCACCGGGTCGGATTGCCCCGTGCGGGTTACTCCCTGGCCCGGAAGGGCGCGTAACCGGGCAAATCGGCGGACAGGCCCGCAGACTGCTCCGGTGACCAAGACTTCAGACGGCTCCGCCCGCTCCCCGCGCGGTGAGATCGGTGGGATCCCCACGCGCTACATCGGGATCGGCGTCATCGTCGTCCTCGCCGTGTGGTTCCTGTTCGCCAACCTCGACAAGGTGAAGATCCAGTTCTGGGTGTTCACCGTCACCGCGCCGCTCTGGATCACTCTGCTGGCCACGCTGATCGCCGGAGGGGCGCTCGGCTGGCTGCTGAAGGGGCGGCGCAGCCGGTGACCATGGATCCCGGGCCGGCCCGCGCCGGCGCTCCGGCCTTCGCGCCGCTGATCGAGATGCGCGGGGTCAACAAGCACTTCGGTGACCTGCACGTGCTGCAGGACATCGAGTTGACGGTCGGCCGGGGCGAGGTCGTCGTGGTCATCGGACCGTCCGGCTCCGGAAAGTCCACGCTGTGCCGGGCCATCAACCGGCTGGAACCGATCGAGGACGGCACCATCCTGATCGACGGCGAGCCCCTGCCCGAGGAGGGCAAGGGGCTCGCCCGGCTCCGTGCCGAGGTCGGCATGGTGTTCCAGTCCTTCAACCTGTTCGCGCACAAGACGGTGCTGCAGAACGTCTCGCTCGCGCAGGTCAAGGTCCGCGGCCGGCCGAAGGCGGAGGCCGACGCCAAGTCCCGCGCGCTGCTGGAGCGGGTGGGACTCTCCGCGCACGCCGACAAGTACCCGGCCCAGCTCTCCGGCGGACAGCAGCAGCGGGTCGCGATCGCCCGCGCACTGGCGATGGACCCCAAGGCGCTGCTCTTCGACGAGCCCACCTCGGCGCTCGACCCCGAGATGATCAACGAGGTGCTGGACGTCATGCGCCAGCTCGCCCACGAGGGCATGACGATGGTCGTGGTCACCCACGAGATGGGATTCGCCCGGGCCTCCGCGAACCGGGTGGTGTTCATGGCGGACGGCCGGATCGTCGAGGACCGGGCCCCGGAGGACTTCTTCGGAGCCCCCGAGAGCGAGCGCGCCCGGGACTTCCTGTCCAAGATCCTGAAGCACTGAGGCGGCGCCGTGAACCGTGAGACGACGCTTGGCGGGCCGGCGGGGGAATCCGGTGCGCCGGCCGGAGCGCGCGGGAGGAGGGCGGGGAAGTTCCTGCTCGTCGCCGCCCTGCTGCTCGCCGCCCTGGCGGCGGGCTGCGGCAAGGCCGGCACGCCGCCACCCAAGGGCCCGCAGCCCAGCGCGCTGCCCAGCTACCAGGTGCAGGACGCCTCCGCGATCACCGGCTCGCCGACCCTGGACGCCGCCCGCAACCGGGGCCACCTGGTGGTCGGCGTCAAGGAGGACCAGCCGTACCTGGGCCAGAAGAACCCGGCCACCGGCGAGTACTCGGGCTTCGACATCGAGATCGCCAAGATGCTCGGCGCCTCCCTCGGCTTCCCCCCGGACAAGATCCAGTTCAAGACCATCGCCTCGGCCAACCGCGAGACCGCGCTGCAGAACGGCCAGGTGGACTACTACGTCGGCACGTACACCATCAACGACAACCGGAAGAAGCTGGTCGGCTTCGCCGGGCCGTACTTCGTCGCCGGGCAGTCGCTGTTGGTGCGCAAGAACGACAACACCATCCACGGTCCGGAGGACCTGGACGGCAAGACGGTCTGCTCGGCGGCCGGTTCGACGCCGTACCAGCGCATCCAGTCGCAGTACCCGAAGGCCAAGCTGATCGGCTACGACACCTATTCGGCCTGCGTCGACAACCTGATCACCGGCCAGGTCGACGCCGTGACCACGGACAACGCGATCCTGCTCGGCTACGCGGCCAAGGTGCCGGACGAGCTCAAGGTGGTCGGCCCGCTGTTCTCGACCGAGCCGTACGGGGTCGGGGTGCCGAAGAACGACACCGGGCTGCGCGCGACGCTGAACGACGCGCTGGAGCAGCACGAGCAGAACGGCGACTGGAAACGGGCCTTCGAGGCGACCCTCGGCCTCTCCGGGGAGCCCGCACCGGCCCCGCCGCAGATCAACCGGTACTGAGAGGGCGGCCGCGCCGTGAAAACGCTGACCGACAACTGGTCGACCTACTGGGAGGGCTTCCTCGGCACGCTCTCGCTCTTCGCGGTGAGCGCCGTGCTGTCGCTGGTGCTGGGGGTGCTGGTCGCGAGCTTTCGGGTCTCGCCGGTCAGACCGCTGCGGATCTTCGGGGCGGTGTGGGTGACGATCCTGCGCAACACCCCGCTGACCCTGCTGTTCTTCATCGTCGTCCTGGGCCTGCCCCGGTTCGACATCACCCTGCCCTTCTACACCTTCGCGGTGCTCGCGCTGGGCTGCTACACCTCGGCCTTCGTCTGCGAGGCGATGCGTTCGGGCGTCAACACGGTGCCGACCGGGCAGGGGGAGGCGGCCCGGAGCCTGGGCATGAGCTTCGGGCAGACGATGGGCCTGGTGGTGCTGCCGCAGGCGTACCGGTCGGTGGTGGCGCCGATCGGCAGTGTGATGATCGCGCTGGCGAAGAACACGGCGATCGCCGGCTCGTTCAGCGTCACCGAACTGCTGGGCACCTACCGGACCATCAACGAGCTGGGCTACAGCATCGTCTGGACCTTCGTCTGGATCGCCGTCGGCTACCTGATCATCACCCTGACCATCAGCGCCGTCTTCAACCTGCTGGAACGACGAGTGGCGGTGTCCCGATGACCGTTGAATCCTCGGCGCTGTACGACATCCCCGGACCGAAGGCGCTCGCCCGCCACCGGCTGTACGGGGGGATCGCGCTGCTGCTGATCGCGGCGGTGATCGGCTGGGTCGTCTACATGCTCTTCCACACCGAGCAGTTCACGTACGAGAAGTGGATGGCCTTCGAGTACCGGGGCGTGCAGGAACTGCTGCTGCGCGGGCTCGGGAACACCCTGAAAGCCTTCGGCCTGACGGTGCTGTTCGCACTGCCCTTCGGTGCGCTGTTCGCGGCCGGGCGGCTGTCCGACCACCGGGCGGTGCGCTGGTTCTCCACGCTGGTGGTGGAGTTCTTCCGGGCCATGCCGGTGCTGGTGATGATCTTCTTCGTGTTCGTCGCCCTCAAGGTGCAGCCGCTCTGGGCACTGGTGACCGGGCTGGTGCTCTACAACGGCTCGGTGCTGGCCGAGGTGTTCCGGGCCGGCGTCCTCGCGGTGCCCAAGGGGCAGCGGGAGGCGGCGTACGCGCTGGGCCTGCGCAAGACGCAGGTGATGGCCTACGTGCTGGTGCCGCAGGCCAACCGGGCGATGCTGCCGGTCATCATCAGCCAACTGGTGGTCGCGCTCAAGGACACCTCGCTGGGCTTCCTGATCACCTACGAGGAGTTCCTGCACGCGGGCAAGCTGATCGCCACCAACCTGGACTACGACCTGCCGTTCATCCCGGTGGTGATGGTGATCACCCCGATCTACATCGGCATGTGCCTGCTGCTCTCCTGGCTCGCCCGGACGGTCGAGAGGCGCAGCCGGCGCAGTCCGGCGGCACAGGGCGGGGCGCCGGTGGCCGGGGCCGGGGTGGCGACGGGACTGCCGCCGTCGGCGCAGCAGTGAGGAGTGTGGTTCGAGGCTGAACCATAGATGCGGGTGGGGCAGGGGCCGGTACCTCCAAATTCCTCTTATGATTGCGAGGCTGGACGGGACCGCCTCGACGGTCCGGACGACGACCCGGACGGGAGGGCCCCATGGAGCCGGTGTTCGACTCGCGGCACATCAGGACGTTCCACGAGGTCGTCCGGGCGGGCTCCTACTCGGCCGCCGCCCGTGAACTCGGCTACACCCAGCCCGCCATCACCCAGCAGATGAAGGCGCTCGAACGCACCGTAGGCGTCCCGCTGTTCACCCGCGCCGGGCGCGGACTTCGGCTCACCGAGGCGGGCGAGGCGCTCTCCCGGCACGCCGAACTGATCCTCGGCAGCATGTCCGCCGCCCAGCAGCAGCTCGCCGCGCTCGCCCGGCTGCGCGCCGGGCGGGTACGGGTCTGCGCCTTCCCCAGCGCCAACGCCACCCTGATACCCGAGGCGATGGCCCGGCTGCTGGCCGAGCACCCCGGTGTACGGGTCGAACTGCTCGAGGCCGAGCCGCCCGACTCCGTCCAGCGGCTGTTGCGCGGGGAGTGCGACATCGCGCTGGCCTTCCGCTACCCGGGCGCGGCCACCGAGGTCCCCGACGGGGTGGACGAGATCCCGCTGATGGAGGACCTGCTCACCGTGCTGCTGCCGGTCGGGCACCCGCTCGGCCGCCGGCACGCCGTTCGGCTCGCCGACCTCGACGGCGAGCGCTGGATCGCCGGCTGCCCGCGATGTCGGGCCAACCTGCTGCACGTCTGCGCGGAGGAGGGCTTCGCACCGGACATCGTCTTCTCCACCGACGACAACCTCGCGGTGCAGTCGCTCGTCGCCGCCGGGGTCGGGATCGCGCTGATGCCCGCGCTGGTGCTCTCCTTCATGTGCCACCGCAAGGTCACCGGCCGGGCCGTCGAGCCGCACCTGCGGCGCCAGGTGAGCGCGTACGTGCTGCGCGAGCACCGTCGGATCCCGGCCACCGGGCTGGTGCTGGACCACCTGCGGCAGGCGGCCGCGAGCCGCGTCGGGTGCTGACATATAAGCCTTGATGGGGATGTCGCTTACGAACCCTCCTTGGACGTGATAGGTCAGTAGGTCCGAACCTGCTGGCATGACGCCCTCAGCCACGGTCGGCAGCGACCGGCTCACCGAGCGGATGACCGCGCTGATCAGTGAGATCCGCGCCGTCGTGGACCGCGGACTGCCCCCGGAGCTCACCGCCTACCTCGTCGGCGAGCGGCTCGCCCCGCACCTCCACGCCGACCCGGACGGGCCCGACGCGCTGCTCACCCCCGCCCAGTGCGAGGGCGACCCGCAGCGCTACCGCCAGCACGTCCTGCACGCCGAGGAGGACGGCAGCTTCTCCGTCGTCGCCCTGGTCTGGCTGCCCGGCCAGCACACCCCGATCCACGACCACGTCTCGTGGTGCGTGGCCGGCGTCCACCGCGGCCAGGAGAGCGAGACCCGCTACCGGCTCGTCTCCGACGGCCGCAGGGCCCGGCTGGTCGAGACCGAGCACGTGGCCGGCCCGGCCGGCACCGTCGCCGCCTTCGCCCCGCCCGGCGACATCCACCTGGTGCGCAACTCATGCAGCACCACGGCGATCTCCATCCACGTGTACGGCGCCGACGTCTCGCGGCTCGGCACCAGCATCCGGCGGGTCTACCGGCTCCCCGCCGAACAGGAGCAGTGAGCGGCGGCGTGGCACTGACCCTCCGGCAGCGCGCTGCCCGGACCCACTCGCTGCCCCCGATGCGCGGGGACGCCCCCGGGCTGCTGCTCGCGGCCCTCGGCGTGGCCGCCGCGCTGGGCGTCCACGCGGTGGTGCCGGCCGTGCCCAAGCTCACCGCCGCCGTCGTGCTCGGCATGGCGGCGGCCCACCTGCCCGGGCTGCGCCCGGTGGTCCGCGGGATTGCCCGACCCGGGCTGTCCACGGCCGGGAAGCGGCTGATGCGGGCCGGCATCGTCCTGCTCGGGCTCAAGCTCAGCCTGGGCGACGTGCTCGGCCTCGGCTGGGCCACCGTCGTCATGGTGCTCGCGGTGGTCGCGGCGACCTTCGCGGGGACACTCTGGCTCGGCCGGCGGCTCGGCCTGCCCGGGGACCAGCCGCTGCTGGTCGCCACCGGATACTCGATCTGCGGGGCCTCGGCGATCGGGGCCGTCAGCCAGGCGGCGGGCAGCGAGGAGGAGGACGTCGCGGCCTCGGTCGCCCTGGTCACCCTGTGCGGGACCCTGGCGATCGCCGTGCTGCCACTGCTCCAGCACCCGCTCGGGCTCGGCGAGGTGGAGTTCGGGCGCTGGGTCGGCGCGAGCGTGCACGACGTCGGGCAGGTGGTCGCCACCGCGCAGACCGGCGGGGCCGGGGCGCTGCGGGAGGCGGTGCTGGTCAAGCTGATGCGGGTGGTGCTGCTGGCACCGCTGGTGGCCGGGGTCGCCGTCGTCGCGCGGCGGAACCTGCGGGCGGCCCGGGCCGCCGGGGCAGCGGGAACGGAGCCGGGAACGGAGCCGGGAACGGCAGCGGGAGCGGACGGAGCGGCCAGGGCGGCGGAGAATCCGGTGAAGACCGGGAGCCGCCCGCCGATCGTGCCGCTGTTCGTGGCCGGGTTCCTCGCGATGATCGTCCTGCGGACCACCGGGGTGCTCCCCGAGCGGGCGCTCGGCCTGGCCGGGGACGCCCAGGAGCTGCTGCTGGCCGCTGCGCTCTTCGGACTCGGCAGCGCCGTGCACCTGCCGACCATGATCCGGACCGGCGGGCGGATCGCCCTGCTCGGGCTCGGCTCCTGGGTCGTCGTGGCCGGCGTCTCCTACGCGGGGGTGTTGATCACGACCTGACGGGAGCGGGTGCGGACTCGGCTATTGTCGGGCGGGTACTCGTCCGCACCGGGACGGTCCCGCGACCGCACCGGCGCGGTCCGGGCCCCGAGTTCGCCGGAGTCCACCCGCGTTCGTCAAGGAGGACGGATGACCACCGCACTGCCCGAACGGGACGGCCCCGAGGTCGTCGTCACGCTCGACCGGCGGGAGGGCCCGTACGGCGAGGTGGTGCTGCGGCAGCGCGGACGGCACTTCGAGATCATCGCCAACGGCTGTTTCCTGATGGACACCGCCGACGGGCGCTCCGAGCGGCTGCTGATCCAGGCGGCACTCGACGAGCTGGACCGGACGGGCAGTCGCGCCGAACGGCCGGCGGTGCTGATCGGCGGCCTCGGGGTCGGCTTCTCGCTCGCCTACGCGGCCGCCGAGCCGCGCTGGGGGCGGATCGCCATCGTCGAGCGGGAGACCGCGATCATCGAGTGGCACCGCAGCGGACCGCTCGGCGCCTTCTCGGGCGGCGCGCTGGAGGACGAACGGGTCGCGGTGCTCCACACCGACCTGCTGGAGTACCTCGCGGCCGCGGACGGCGAGCGCTACGACGCGCTGTGCCTCGACATCGACAACGGGCCGGACTGGACCGTCACCGACTCCAACAACGGACTGTACGGCGCGGACGGGCTCGCGGTGCTCTGGCACCGGCTGCAGCCGGACGGGGTGCTGGCGGTGTGGAGCGCGCAGCCGTCGTCGGCCTTCGAGGAGGCACTGCGGGCGGCGGGCTTCTCGGACGTGGTGACGCACGAGATCCCGGTGTCCCGCGGGGTGCCGGACGTGGTGCACCTGGCGCGGCGCGCGGGCTGAGGGTGAACCCGGCGGCGGCGTCGGGCAGTTGGTGACGACGACCCGCGGGGGCCTGCCCTTCGGGCTACTCTCCGGTTCGGGCTACTCTCCGGTGCGGGTTCCTCCCTGGAGTGGTCGACGGTCTGGCGGGTGGTGGGCGATGGCTGAGCACGGGACTCCCTCGGAGCGGATCGCGGCCGAGCTTCGACGGCGCATCGCGACGGGGGAGTTGGCGCCGGGGACGCGGGTGCCGTCGACCCGGCGGATCACCCAGGAGTGGGGCGTCGCGATGGCCACGGCGACCAAGGTGCTGAACCGCCTGCGGGACGAGGGGCTGGTCCGGGCCGTCCCCGGGGTGGGGACGGTGGTGGCCGGGACGCCGACGGCCGGCGCGAAGGCGGGCGGGACCACTGCGGCGGGGGCGCACGCCCCGGTGACCGACCGGGAACCGCAACGGGCCTCCGGTGCGCCGGAGTCGGCGACGACGCCGGTGTCGCCCGGCGCGCCCGGAGGGCGGCGCACACGGACCGGCGGTGAGCGCGAACTCACCCGGGAACGGATCGTGGCCGCGGCCCTCCAGGTGGCGGACGCGGAGGGGCTGGCGGCGCTGTCGATGCGGCGGGTCGCGACCGATCTCGGCGTCGCGACGATGTCCCTCTACCGTCATGTGCCGGGCAAGGACGAGCTGTTGCGGCTCATGATGGACGTGGCCTTCGGTGAGCAGCCGCTGCCGGAGCGCCTCTCGCCGTACTGGCGGGAGGCACTGGAGGAGGTCGCGCGGCTGCAGTGGCGGATCTACCGCCGGCACCCGTGGCTGGCGTCCACGATGTCCTTCACCCGGCCGGTGCTGGCGCCGGACGCCGCGCTGCACACCGAGCGGTCGATGGCGGCGCTTTCCGGGGTGGGGCTGAGCTGGGAGGAGATTGCCTAGGCCTCCGTCGCGCTGGCCGCGTTCGTGTGCGGGCTGGCGACCCACTTCGAGCGGGAGGCGCAGGCCGAGCAGGACAGCGGGCTGTCGGCCGACGAGTGGATGGACCGGCTGGACGACGAGGACCACGACCGGCTGGTGGCGGATCCGGAGCGGTTCCCGATGTTCGACGCGATGAACCGGGGGCCGGAGATCGACCTGAGCCTGGAGGCGCTGTACGAGTTCGGCATGGCACGGATGCTGGACGGGATCGAGACGATGATCGAGCGGCGGCGCGCGTGACGGATGACTGTGCGCTGAGCGGCGTGCTGCGCGTCGCGCGCGGCACGCCGCCGGGGCAGGAGGTCAGGGCTCAGCCGAAGGGGCGGTGTTCCGGTGCCGCGTCCGCCTCCGCGGTGGGCTCCGGCGCCGCCGCGGGCGTGGCGGAGAGGTCGGGCATGGCGAAGGGGTCGAAGTCCGGTGGCGGAACCATGACCGGCGTGCCCTTGCGCGGCGTCTCCTCCCCGGCCGCAGCCGGCGCCGCGGTGGCCGCCACCGCAACGGCTGGGGGCGCCGGGATGATCGGCGGGGCCGACGGCGGCGGCGGGACGGCCGGTCCCTGCGGGGCCAGGGTGGTGCCGAACGGGTCGCTCTTCGGCTCACCCGCGACCGTCGTGCCGAACGGGTCGGCGATCGCGGGCGCTCCCGCAGGCGTTCCTACGGGCCGGACGTCGGCAGTGGCGCCCGAGGTGGAGAAGTCCGGCATGGCGAAGGGGTCGAAGTCCGGCGGCGGGACCATGACCGGGGTGCCCTTCGGACGGTCCTCCGGGGCCGAGCCGGCAGCGGTACCAGTACCAGTACCAGCACCGGCGGTAAGCGGTTCGGCGACCGGGGCGAAGGGATTGAAGTCCGCGGGCGGGACGCGCACCGGTGTGCCGCGCAGGTGGACCGGCGCCTCCGTCGGCTCCTCCTCGACGGCGGCAGACTCGACGGGAACGGGCTCGACGGGAACGGGCTCGACGGGAACGGGCTCGACGGGAACGGGCTCCACGGAGGCGGCTGCGGCGGCTGCCACCGGGGTCGGTGCTGCGGCCGGGGCCTGAGCCGGTTCCTGAATCGGTGCCCGGGTCGGGGCCGCGCCCGGAGCGGTCGCCGGAACGCCGGTGGGCGTGGCGGCGGCCGGTGCCGACTCGCCGTCCCAGCCGAACTGGATGCTCTTCAGCAGCTCCGCGAACGCCTCGGTGTACAGCTCCCAGTCCTCCGGCCGCGCCGTGGACAACTGGACGCACAGCACCGTCCCGCCGTCCGGCAGTGGCACGAAGGCCTCGACGGCCGAGGTGACCACCCAGCGCCGCTGCCCGTCGGCGGCCAAGGGGCCGGGCACCGGGGCGGTGCGCCCCTCGACGAGGACGGCGGCCGGGCCGGCCGGCAGCAGGACCGTCCACACCTCGGCGTGCCGTCGGACGGTGGCCAGTTCGGTGGCGAGCGCGGTGAGCGGCAGTGGGTGCCGGGCGAGCGAGACGACGAGGGCGGCGTCCGAGGTGTGGCCGTCGAGCTCCAGGGCGCAGACGCCCGCGTACGCGACGCCCGCGTCGTGGACCAGGTCGGCCAGGGTGGCGGCGATCACCGCGAAGTCGCGGCGCGGCTCGCTGCCGGTGGCGCTGAACAGTTCCTCGGCGACCTCGGCCAGGTGCCCGCTCAGTTCGGCGGCCGCCGCCACGGTGGCGGCGGTCCCGTCGGCCGGGTCCGCGTCGGCGGGCAGCGGGGGCACCGTACGGGAGGAGACCCCGGGGGGCCCGCCGGGGGAGGTCAGCGGGTGGAAGCCGGGCGGGACGACCAGGCGGACCTCGGCGCCCGCGCCGGTGGGCAGTTCGACCGGCCGACGGGTCTGCTGTCCGGCCGCCAGCGCGGCCAGTGCGGGGGCGAACGGCGGGCGCAGCTTGGCGTCGGCGAACTCGCCGGTGACCGGCAGCTGGAACAGCGCGGCCGAGGTGGTGCCCCGGTCGGCGATGGCGCCGCGTACGGCCCCGCCGCCGAAGCGGGCCTGCAGGGCGCCGATCACCCGGTCGGCGATCCGTGCGCCGGTGCCGGGTCGGGCGGTGCCGGCGGTGACCACCGTGCCGAGCCGGTCGAGGGCGACGTGCACCGGGCCGTTGGGCGCGAGCGGCAGGCCGAACAGTGCCTCGGCGTCGGGGTGTTCGGCCGGGTCCGTGCGCAGGGCGCCCAGCGAGGCCGCCGGGTGGCGCGAGGTGTGCTCGTCGAAGAGGGCGTCGGTGAGCGTGCCGAGGGTCGCGCAGACCTGCTCGGCGGCCGCGAAGGGGTTGGCCTCCGCACTGAACTGGACGTCCTGGGTCAACTGGTGAGCCCCCCGCTCTGCTCCGTCTGCCGTCGGTGGTTCGGGTGGGACCGGGCCCGCCGGGGCGGCGCGCCGTCAAATCCCTGCCCATTCCTATCAGAGCCCACCGTCCTGACCGAACCGCAGGATGGCCCGATGATCACTCGGGCCGGGGCCGTGACCACCGGTTCGGCGGTCACTCGGGGGCGGCCCCGGAGGTCTCGGTGGTCTCGGAGGGCTGGGAAGCCCCGGCGGGCTCGGGGTCCTCGGAGGCTCCGGAGGCCCCGGTCACCTCGGAGCCCTCGGCGGTTTCGGTGGTCCCGGCAGCGAGTGCGGTGACCGCGTCGAGGATCCCCGGGACGGCGAACAGCCTGGCGAGGTCCCGCACCAGGCGCCCGGTCGGGCCGTCCGGGTGTTCGTCGGCGAAGAAGGAGCCCAGCTCGGCGGCGAGCGCGGGCTCCCGGGCGGCCGTGAGGGTGAGCGCGGCGACGAACTCCTGCACCAGGTGCAGCTGCAGCTCCTCCAGCGGCACCGAGCGCTCGACCAGCCACTCCAGCGAGGTGATCTCGGCGTTGGCGATCCAGGCGCGGACGGTCAGTCGCAGCCCGGGGCTGGGCGACGGGATCGCCAGGTGGGCCAGGATCTGCTCCTGCGCGGCCCGGCGCACGTCGTCGATCACCGCGGAGGTGCCCGCGCTGGCCGCGACCGAGCCGCCTCGCAGCAGCGCCGCGAAGCCCGGCCCGTGGCTCTGCACGAAGTCCAGGTAGCGGCCCATCACCCGGAGGAGCCGCTCCGACAGCGGCCCCTCCATCGGCTCCTCGAAGCGGGCCGACAGTTCCCGCCCGGCCCGTCGCAGCGACTCCTCGTACAGCGCCTGCTTGCCGGGGAAGTAGTGGTAGACCAGCGGCCGGGAGGCGCCCGCGGCGGCGGCGATGTCGTCGATCGACACCTCCTCCGGCGGCCGCCGACTGAACAGTTCCAGCGCCACGGCGATCAGCTGTTCCCGCCGCTCGTCCACGCTCAGCCGCCGGCGGGGCCGTTCGCCCGCTGCCGCCCGGTCTGGAGCGGAGGTCCGTGCTGCGCGGTCGGCCGTCGGGGACGGCGTACGGGAGGCCATGCGCGCCAGCCTATCCGGCGGCCGTCCGGCGGCTCACGAGGCCGGTGGACCCGGCCCGTGAGGCGCGTGGGCCCGGCGGCTCGGGGCGGTCTAGGAAGCCGCCCGGAACTCCAGGTAGCGGCGGTAGGCCTCGACGCCGTCGGCGACGAAGGTGTCGCGGGTGAGGCGCTCGGCGAGCTCGTCGGGGGTCATCCAGGCGTGCCAAGCGACCTCGGACTCCTGCGG
The DNA here is from genome assembly GCF_040651155.1 of Kitasatospora sp. NPDC048545. NCBI lineage: Bacteria > Bacillati > Actinomycetota > Actinomycetes > Kitasatosporales > Streptomycetaceae > Kitasatospora > Kitasatospora sp. NPDC048545. The sequence continues at coordinate 35,584 of NZ_JBEZIQ010000002.1, read as the reverse complement.
GGAGACCGGGCCATCCCACTCGGCCTCGTACATGTCGCACCACCAGTTGAGCTTGCCGCCGTCGGGGTCCCGGAAGTGGAACTTGAACATCGGGCGCGGGGCGATGCCGTGGACGCCGAGTTCCTCCTCGGCCTCGCGGACGGCGGCCTCGGCGTAGGTCTCGCCGGAGCCGACCACGCCGCCGACGAACATGTCGTACGCGCCGGGGGCGAACAGCTTGGTGTCGGTGCGGCGGTGGACGAAGATCCGCCCGGCGGGGTCGCGGACCAGGATGAAGACGCAGCGGTGGGTCAGTCCGCGCCGGTAGACCTCGGCGCGCAGGGCGGTGCCGACCACCCGGTCGTGCTCGTCGACGACGTCCATCAGCTCTTCGGCAGGGTTGGTCATGACCGACAGGTTAGGGTTTCCGGGCCCGGCTCGAACGGATCTTCACGAACTTTCGAACGCGGGCGGACGGTGATGACCGGATCGGGCAGGAGGCGGCGCGCGGTGGTGGAGATCTGGGGCGGGACGGCCGAGGGGTTCGAGCCCGTACGGGCGGCCTTCGCACGGAACTTCGCCGACTTCGGCGAACTCGGCGCGGCCTTCGCGCTGTACGTGCGCGGCCGCAAGGTGGTCGACCTGTGGGGCGGTGACGCCCGGCCCGAGGTCGGCGGGCGGCCCGCTCCCGCGGTGCCGTGGACGGCGGACACCGCGCAGGTGCTGCGCTCGGTCACCAAGGGCCTGACCGCGACCACCGCGCTGCTGGCGGTCGAGCGCGGGCTGCTGGACCTGGACGCGCCGGTGGCGTCGTACTGGCCGGAGTTCGCGGCGGCCGGCAAGGGCGGGGTGCCGGTGCGCTGGCTGCTCTCGCACCAGGCGGGGGTGCCCGCGCTGGACGCGCCGCTGCGGCTGGAGGACGTGCTCACCTGGGAGCGCGCGGCGGCGGCCGTCGCGGCGCAGACGCCCGCCTGGGAGCCCGGTACGGCGCACGGCTACCACCCGTACACCTTCGGCTGGCTGGTCGGCGAGGTGGTGCGGCGGGTGAGCGGCCGGACGGTCGGGCAGTACTTCGCCGAGGAGATCGCCGGGCCGCTCGGGCTGGACCTGTGGATCGGCCTGCCGGCCGGGGCCGCGCCGCGGGTCGGCAAGCTGGTCGACCTGCCGGCCCCGGAGGCGGCCAGGACCGGCCCGAGCGGGCTGCGGCTGCGGCCCAAGCAGTCCGTCCGGGACGCCTACCAGGACCCGGCCTCGCTGACCGCGCGATCCTTCGCCTCCGTGCGCCCCGGGGTGGACCTCAACGACCCGGCGGTGCAGGCCGCCGAGATCCCCGGCGCCGGCGGCATCGGCACCGCCCGCTCGCTGGCCCGGTTCTACGCGGCGCTGATCGGGGCGGCCGACCGCCCGGACGGCTCCGGCGCGCTGCTGCCGCCGTTGCTCGGGCCCGAGGTGCTGACCCGCGCGGTCGGGCCGGCGGTGAGCGGACCGGACCGGGTGCTGATCGTCAACTCCACCTTCGGCCTGGGTTTCTGGCGGCACGGCCCGACCGCGCCGATGGCCTCCCCGGCGAGCTTCGGGCACCCGGGGCGGGGCGGCTCGCTGGGCTTCGCCGATCCGGAACTCGGGCTGGGCTTCGGGTACGTCACCAACGGCATGCAGCCCGGCGTCACCGGTGACGTCCGCTCGCGCAACCTGATCCGCGCGGTGCGGGGGTGCCTGGGGCTGTCCTGAGCCCGGCGTCGCGGTTCAGGCCCGGCGGGTCTCGAAGCGGCTGACCTTGCGGCTCGGACCTGGCCGGTCTCGGAGCGGCTGACCCTGTGGTTCAGGCCTGGCCGGTCTCGAAGCGGCTGACCTTCCCGCCGTCGAGGGTGAAGCGCCAGGCGGTGCGCATCTCGCCCCAGGCGTCGTTGGTGAAGTTGGCGACCAGTGCCCGGCCGCCGTCCGACTCGGTCTGGACGTCCATCCGGCCGTGGGCGGTGAAGATCTCGCGGTCGATCCACTCCTCCAGGTTCCGGTCGGAGCCGTCGTCGGACATGCTGGCGTCCGCGGTGAGCAGGCCGACGAAGGCCTCGCGGTCGCCCGCGTTGATCGCGGTGACGAGGGCGCGGACGACGGGGTCGCTGAGCTTGGCGGTGGCGATGGTCATGTGGGGCTCCCGGGGCTGGTGAGGGGTCGGGAGTCCTGTCTACGGCGTTCGCGGGGGCCGTCCGGGCATGTCGGCGGCGCGTCGGGAAAATAGCAGCATTCATGTGCTTGGATCCCGAAACAGGCGATTTGCCCCATCGCTTGACCGGGGTCCGCCGCGGGGAGTGGCGGTGGAGCGGGAGACCGGGTCCGGTCTCCCGCTCCGCACTTTTCCGCCCGGGCCGGCCTAGAAGAAGCCCACCGCGTCGGGGGAGTAGCTGACCAGCAGGTTCTTGGTCTGCTGGTAGTGCTCCAGCAGCGCCTTGTGGTTCTCCCGCCCGATCCCGGAGTTCTTGTAGCCGCCGAAGGCCGCGTGTGCGGGGTAGTTGTGGTAGCAGTTCGTCCAGACACGGCCCGCCTGGATGGCGCGTCCGGCCCGGTGCGCGGTGTTGAGGCTGCGGGTCCACACGCCCGCGCCGAGCCCGTACTGGGTGTCGTTGGCGAGCGCGACCGCCTGGTCGAAGCCGTCGAAGCGGGTCACCGAGACGACCGGTCCGAAGATCTCCTCCTGGAAGACGCGCATCGAGTTGTCGCCCTCGAAGACCGTCGGCGTCACGTAGTACCCGCCGACCAGGGCGCCGCCGAGGTCCGCGCGCTCGCCGCCGGTGAGGACCTTGGCCCCCTCGGCCTGGCCGATCTCGAAGTAGGAGAGGATCTTCTTCAGCTGCTCGGCGCTGGCCTGGGCGCCGACCTGGGTGTCGGTGTCCAGCGGGTCGCCCTGGCGCATCGCGCGCACCCGCTGCAGGCCGTCGGCGAGCAACCGCTCGTAGATCGGGGCGTCGATCAGCGCGCGGCTGGGGCAGGTGCAGACCTCGCCCTGGTTGAGGGCGAACATCGCGAAGCCCTCGACGGCCTTGTCGTAGAAGGCGTCCTGGGCGTCGGCGACGTCCGCGAAGAACACGTTGGGGCTCTTGCCGCCGAGTTCCAGGCTGACCGGGATCAGGTTGTCGGCCGCCGCACGGGAGATCAGCCGGCCGGTGGAGGTCTCGCCGGTGAAGGCGAGCTTGCGGATCCGCGGACTGGCGGACAGCGGGGCGCCGGCCTCCTCGCCGAAGCCGGTGACGATGTTGAGCACCCCGGGCGGCAGCAGGTCGGCGGTCAGCTCGGCGAGCAGCAGCACCGAGGCCGGGGTCTGCTCGGCGGGCTTGAGCACCACCGCGTTGCCGGCCGCGAGCGCCGGGGCCAGCTTCCAGACCGCCATCAGGATCGGGAAGTTCCACGGGATGATCTGGCCGACCACGCCCAGCGGCTCGTGGAAGTGGTAGGCGACGGTGTCCTCGTCCAGCTGGGAGAGGCCGCCCTCCTGGGCGCGCAGCGCGCCGGCGAAGTAGCGCAGGTGGTCGACGGCGAGCGGGAGGTCGGCGGCCAGCGTCTCGCGCACCGGTTTGCCGTTCTCCCAGCTCTCCGCGACGGCCAGCCGCTCCAGGTCGGCCTCCATCCGGTCGGCCATCCGCAGCAGCACCTGGGCCCGCTCGGCGGCCGGGGTGCGGCCCCAGGCGGGGGCGGCGGCGTGGGCCGCGTCCAGGGCGGCCTCGATGTCCTCGGCGGTGCCGCGGGCGACCTCGGTGAAGACCTCGCCGGTGACCGGGGTCGGGTCGCCGAAGTACCGGCCGCGCACCGGGGGCGTCCATCCGCCGCCGATCCAGTGCTCGTACCGGGAGCGGTAGGCGACGATGCTGCCGGGCGCACCGGGGGGCTGGTAGACCGTCATGCTCTGGTGTCTCCTCGCGACGTCGGGCGCCGCCCGGGCCGCAGGCCGGGGCGGCGCGCCGGACCGCCCGGTCGGGGCGGCCCGGCGGGAGGGTAAGGACACGCACACGGGCCGGACGCCCGGGGCGCCCGCCGTCGAGCACGATAACCGCCGGGCGCCCGCGCGGCTACGGTCCGTGCGCCGGGTCCGTACGGAGGGTGCGCGTTCCGGCCGTTCTCGCGGTCGGCTCGTTCGGGGCGTGCTGCGAGGGCGGGTCGTTCGGGGCGTGCCGTGAGGGCGTGCTGCGAGGGCGGGTCGTTCGGGGCGTGCCGTGAGGGCGCGCAGCGAGGCCGGGTCGTGAGGTCGGGTCGCGGGGGCGCGCCGCGAGGCCGGGTTGCGGCGGCTCCCGTGTCGGCCCGTCCGGGTCCTGTCCGGGTGGTCCTTGACCCCGGGTGCGGTCGGCGCCCGGCGCGGGAGGCCCGCCGCGCGCGGTCTCACCCCGGCGTGATCGGTCGCGCAGGGGGCGGGTGCCGGCGCGGGCGCGCCCGACTCCGCCGGCCGGCTGCCCCGGTCGGGGTGTGGCGGCCGGGGGCCGGCGGGTGGGCGTCAGACCGCGTGGTACCGGCCGGTGCGGGCCTCCCAGCTGAGGTAGCCCGCCAGCCAGGTGAGCAGCCCGTCCGCGTACCGCTGGGCGATCGCGCGCTCTATCCGGGACAGGCCCAACTCGCGGTAGACGTCGAGGAGTCGGCCGTGCAGTTCCTCGCAGCGCTCGACCATCAGCTGGGCCTCCGCGATGACCGCCGCGCAGGCCTCGTCGGGCGAGCAGCGACGTTCCCGCTGGACGATCATGACCAGGTTGTTGACGTCGCCGCGCGGCGCCTCCAGCGGGTAGGACCGCACGTCGTTGCTGAGTGACGGTATGTCCGCTGCCAGCTGGCGGAGTTGACGCAGCACCGGGTGGTGCAGGACGGCGGCGGGGACCTCGAACTGGCCGATCCGTTCGACCATGTCGAAGATGGTCTCCATCGCCGCGGTGCCCCGTCTGAGTTCGAGGTAGCCGTCCCGGTCCGGTGGCCGGGCGGAGATCCGGCCGGCCGCCTCGGCCGGGTGACTGGCCAGGTAGTACTCCCAGTTGTACGCGGCGCGCGCCTGCCAGCGCGCGGGCATGCCGTGCGCACTGCGGTTCCAGAGGTCGGCGAAGGCGGTCTCGACCGCAGACTCCTGGTCGGGGCGGGCGCCGTGCAGGACGGCGATCAGGCGTTCGCAGATCGGCGCGACTTCCGAGGGGCGGCGGCCGAGCGGGCCGTCGAACTGGTCGTCGAAGAGGAAGTAGAAGCCCATCAGGTCGGCGGCCAGGGCGAGTTCGTCCGGTCCGGCGTCCGGGTAGCCGAGCGCGGCGAGGTCCACCACCTCCCAGTGCGCGTAGCCGGGGTGGTCGGCGTCGGGCAACAGGGGATGGCGGACCAGCCAGTCGCGGTGCAGGGCGGTGGCGTAGGGGCCGTGCGGACTGCGGCGGTGCGGGAACGGGATCTGAAGTGAGGTGTCGTCAGACATCGGACTCCCGGTGCAGCGGAGGGTGGGGGCGCTTCTGGTTGGAGTACTGATAGTGGAGGGAGTTGACGTGGCGAGGCGAAGACGTGAGGGTGGGGTTGACAAGATCATCTGCGCCCCGAGGGCCGTAGGGTATCTGATGTAATGATCGGACGTTAGGGATATAGGGCAATTGCCCTTGGCAAGCACTCCGAACCCTCACCGTCCGTCCCAGCCTGCACGAATGCCGCACGGTGAGGGCCACGCAGCGCTAACCTCGGCTCCACGCAGTGATGGAGCTGTGACGGGATCGGGCGAGGCGGAGGCGCGACGGTGACCGAGCAGGACAACGAACTTCGGACGGGGGCCGGTTCCGGCCGGGACGGCGACGGTTCCGCGCCCCGGGTCCGACTGCGCGACCGCGACGCCGAACTGCGCTCGGTGGAAGCCGCCGTCGACCGGCTCTGCCGCGACTTCGCCGCCGGCGGCACCGAGATCGGCGACCTGCTCGCCTTCTCCGGCCGTCCCGGCATCGGCAAGACCAGCCTGCTGCACGAGGTCCGACGGATCGCCAAGCTCCGCGACGGCGCCACCGTGCTGTTCGCCCGTGGCGGCGAACGGCAGTTCAAGGAGCCGTACCACGTCCTGCGCCAGCTGCTCCAGCCGGTGCTCAGCGACCTGCAGCCGGACGTGTTCCGCCAGGTCATGGGCACTTGGGAAGAGGTCGTCGGGCCGGCCATGGGCCTCAAGCAGCCCAAGGCCGGGGCCCGCCGGCTCGACCCGCAGGGCGTGCGCGACGGCCTCGACTACGTCCTCACCCAGCTCGCACCGCGCCGCGCGCCGATGGTGATGATCGTCGACGACCTGCACTGGGCCGACGCCGAATCGCTCTCCTGGCTCGCCAAGTTCGCCGTCCGCTCCGGCGAACTGCCCGTCCTGCTCGTGTTCGCCTTCCGCGAGGACGAGAGCGACTGGCCCGCCGCGACCCAGGAGTTCCGCCGGGACATCATCGGCCTCAAGGCCCGCAAGCACGAGCTCAACCGGCTCAACCTCAGCTCCGTCACCGACATGATCCGCGCCGAACTCGGCGACAAGGCCGAGGACGCCTTCTGCTACGAGTTCTGGAACGTCGTCAACGGCAACCCCTTCGAAGTCGTCGCCCTGCTCGACCAGGTCCGCGACCAGGAGCTCGAACCGGTCGAGGAGAACTCCCGGCAACTGCGCGAACTCGCCGTCGACGCCACCGGGATGACCCTCAAGAGCTGGCTGGACCGACTCGGCGCCAGCACCCTGCGCTTCGCCTGGGCCTGCGCCATGCTCGGCACCGACATCCGGATCGACCTCGCCACCCGGATCTCCACCCAGAGCACCGAGGGCGCCCGCGACTCCATCAAGCAACTGCGCAAGCAGCGCGTGCTCACCCAGTCCCCCAACGGGAACCTGGAGTTCGTCCACCCGCTGATCGCCAGCTCGATCTACAACACCATGCCGGACGCCACCCGCCTCGGCATGCACGGCATCGCCGCCGTCGAGATCGAGAACGCCGGACTCGGCCTGCTCGCCGCCTCCCGCCACCTGGTCGAGACCCACTCCGGGGAGGGCGACGACCGGATCGTCAAGAAGCTGCGCCGCGCCGCCGTCGAACACCAGCTGATCGGCGCCCCCGAGGCCGCCCAGCGCTGTCTGCACCGCGCGCTCAACGAGCCGCCCGCCGACGAGATCAAGGCCGAGGTGCTGTACGAACTCGGCTGCTCCGCCCTGCTCACCGACCCCGTCGCCACCGTCAACCAGCTCAAGCTTGCCCTCGACCCCGACGAGGTGCCGCTGCGCCCCGAACTGCGGGTGGACGCCACCTTCCGGCTGTCCGAGGTGCTCGCGCACAGCGGCGAGCTGCGCGAGGCCGCCCTGGTCTGCCAGGACGAGGCCCGCAAGACCGACGACCCGGCCGGGAAGCAGCGGCTGCAGGCCGCCTCGTTCATGTGGCACGCCTTCCGCAAGTCCGAGGAGGACGGCCCCGGCCGCTCCGCCCGGCTCGGCGAGATGTGTGCCGGCCTGACCGGCCGGGAGGCCGCGGACCGGGCCGTGCTCGCCATGCGGGCCTGGGACCTCACCCTGAGCGGCAAGCCCTCGGCCGAGGCGCTGGCCCTCGCCGACGAGGTCCTCGACGGCGGCCGACTGCCCAAGGGCCTCGGCTGGACCGACACCACCTGGGGCTTCGAACTGCCCTCGATGCTCGGCCTCACGTACATCTACAACGACCGGGTCGCCCAGGCCGAGCGGCTGGCCGCCGACGCCATCATCCAGTTCGAGGTGGCCGGCTGGAGCGGCGCCCACCGGGGCTTCGCGTACTTCCTGATGGGGCTGGCCCGGTTCCGCCGCGGCCTGCTCGCCGAGGCTGAGGACTTCCTGCGCCGGGCGTACCGCATCTCCGAGCGGATCGGGCAGAAGCTGCCGCTGGCCTGGGACGCCGTGGGCGTGCTGGTGGACACCCTGATCGCCCGCGGCCGGGTCGACGAGGCCTGGGAGCTGGCCAACGACTTCGGCTTCCACCCGCCGTACCACGCGACCGCCATGGTGCTGCCGGACGCGGCCTCGCTGTACGGCAAGCTGCTGATCGCCAAGGGCCGCCACGCGGGCGCCGCCGCCGCGCTCACCGAGGCCGGCGCCCAGTTGGAGGTGCGCGGCTGGCGCAACACCGTCTGGGCGCCCTGGGCCGGCCACCTCGCCGTCGCGATCGCCGACGACGAGCCCGAGCGCGCCCGCGAGTACGCCCAGAAGGCCGTCCGGGACGCGCGCGTGTTCGGCACCGCCTCGGCGATCGGCACCGCGCTGCGGCTGCAGGCGCAGGTCGAGGACGGCCAGCAGGCGGTCGAACTGCTGGAGCAGGCCGTGATGTACCTCGGGCAGTCCCCGGCGGGCTACGAGCACGCCGTCGCGCTGGTCGACCTCGGTGCCGCGCTGCGCCGGGTCGGGCGGCTGGAGGACGCCCAGGAGTACCTGTACCAGGGCATCGAGCTGGCCCAGCACTGCTCGGCGGAGGGACTGGTCGACCAGGCGCGGCGGGAGCTGGCCAATTACGGCCTGCGGCCCAACCGGCTGGGGCTGCGCGACTTCCGGGACACCCTGGACACGCTCAGCGGCCCGGAGATGGAGGTCGCCCGGCAGGCGGTGCGGGGCCTGCCGCCGCAGCGGATCGCCGAGGAACTCGGGCTGCACATCAGCCTGGTCAACAGGCGGCTGGCGGCGGTCTACCGCAAGGCGGGCAGCGGGCCGGACGGGCTGGCCTCGGCGCTCGGGCTGCCGCCGCAGCAGCGGGAGTCGACCTCGACGGAGGGCGAGCAGTAGCGGGCGGCGTCCGGCGCGGCGGCGGCTCCGGTCCGGTGGCCGGAGGCCGTCGCGCACGGGCGGCGCGCGTGGACGAGGGTGCGCCCCGGACACCGCCGCCGTCGCTAGGCTGACGAACACCGGGGCTGCCGAGGCGACCCCTCGACGGACCAGGAAGCCGGCGGTCGCGGTGCGCCGCGGCCGACAGTGAGGAGCAGGTCATGGCGAGCGAGGCCACCAGCGTCCGGCACGAACCCCTCGAACCCGCGGGCGCGGGCGCCGCGATCGAGCGCTGGACACTCACGGCCGGCCCGTACGAGGCGAGCGTGCTCACCCTCGGCGCCACCCTGCACACCCTCAGCGCGCCGGACCGTTCCGGCCGGTCCGCACAACTGCTGCTCGCCGGCGACCAGTTGGCGCAGATCCTGGGCCCGGGCCGGCACTACGGCGCGGTCGTGGGCCGGTACGCCAACCGGATCGACCACTCGTCGGTCACCATCGACGGCGAGGAGCACCCGCTCGCCCCGACCGGCGGCGGCGTGACCCTCCACGGCGGCCCGGACGGCTTCGCGCACCGGATGTGGGCGGCCGAGCCGGTCGAGGACGGGGTCCGGCTGCGGCTGCACAGCCCGGACGGGGACCAGGGCTTCCCAGGCGCGCTGGACGTCAGCGTCGACTACACGCTGGCCGCCTCCGGGGAGCTGATGATCGCCTACCGCGCGGTCACCAACAAACCGACCGTCGTCAACCTGACGAACCACGCGTACGTCAACCTCGCGGGTGAAGGCAGCGGCGACGTCCTCGGCCACCTGCTGACCCTGGACGCCGACGAGTACACCCCGGCCGACGAACGGCAGATCCCGTACGGTCGGACCGAGCCGGTGGCCGGCACGCCGTTCGACTTCACGGCGGCCACGCCGATCGGCAAGTCGGTGCACGACCGGCACCCGCAGCTGGCCGGGCCGGGCGGCTACGACCACAACTGGGTGCTGCGCGCCCGGCCGGCGGACGGCAGCCCGGCGCGGGCGGTGCTGCTGGAGGACCCGGTCAGCGGCCGCACCCTGGAGGTGCTGACCACCGAGCCGGGCATTCAGGTCTACACGGCGAACAAGTTCCAAGGGGCGGTCACCGGCGCGAGCGGCGTCCCGTACGGGCCGTTCGCCGGGATCGCCCTGGAGACCCAGCACTTCCCGGACGCCCCGCACCACCCGGCGTTCCCCAGCACGGTGCTGCGGCCGGGGGAGGAGTTCCGCTCGACGACGGTGCTGCGGCTGGGCACGAACTAGGCCTCGTCCGGCCCCGGACAGGACCCAGCAGGTCGCGGGCGCCGTCGGTGGCCCACCCCCCCGTCGGTGGCCCACCCCCTGTCGGTGGCCCACCCGGTGAAGGCGGCCCGGCGGCGGGCGGTCCGCCGGCGGGTCACGGCCGCGGGCAGGTCGGGCCGCTCACGGTCACGGCCGCAGGTCCCGGCGCATGCAGAGCCGGGGCCAGCGGTCCAGCCCGTGCTCGGCCTCCTTGCGGCGGATCTCGCGCAGGCCCGGGGTGACCTCGGCGTCGGCCAGCGGCCGGAAGCCGCAGCGCGCGTAGTAGGGGGCGTTCCAGGGGACCTCGGCGAAGGTGGTCAGGGTGAGCGCCGGGGCGTCGGTGGTCCGTGCGAGGTGGTCGAGCAGCGCCCGGCCGATGCCGCGGCGGGCGTGGTCGGGGTGGACGGAGACCTGTTCGACGTGCAGCGCGTCGTCGACCGGCTCGGCCAGCAGGTAGGCGACGACCGTGCCGTCGGGGGCCTCGGCGGCCAGGGCGACGCCCCGCTCCAGGTAGTGCGCGAGCTCCTCCGGGGCGGGGGGTTCGTCCGCGGCGATCTCCGGCATGCCGATCGCGGCGAAGGGAGCGCCTGCGGCCCGTTCCAGCTCGGTGAGCAGGGGGAGTTCGTCCTCGGTGACGGCTCTGATGCGCATGCGTCCAGTCTGCTGCAAACGGCTTTCAGCCACGCAGGGTGGTCCCGTCGGCCGCCCCGGGACGGGGTGAATCGGACGAGCCGGGGCAATAGCCGCGAGTGTCAACTACCGTGCGGCAACGTCCAGGACACGCGGTTGTAACGATCGGTGTTTCTTGCAGAAACTTGCTGCAAGGACTTTCCGTTGATCTTTCACCGCTGTTAACTTCCTTCCCGAGCCCGACGGCAGCAACGGTGCGGTCGGCACGAGGCAGCCATTATGCGCCTGTCTCCGAACATCTCGGGCACCCCCACCCTCCCAAGGAGTTCTCATGCGGCGTGGCATCGCGGCCTCTGCCCTCGTTGTGGCCCTCGCGGTCTCGATGGCTGCCTGTGGCAGCAGCGGCTCCAGCTCGGACGGCAAGGCCGACGGGCCGGTCACCCTCACGTACTGGGACACCTCGAACGCCACCAACGAGGCGCCGAACTACCAGGAGCTCGTCAAGAAGTTCGAGGCCGCCAACCCGAACGTCAAGGTCGACTTCGTCAACGTCCCGTTCGACCAGGCGCAGAACAAGCTCCAGACCGCGATGGGGGCCAAGGGCGCTCCGGACGTGTTCCGCTCCGAGGTCGGCTGGACCGCCGCCTTCGCCAAGGCCGGCTACCTGGAGCCGCTGGACGGCACCCCGGCCGCCGCCGACACCTCCGCCTTCCAGCCCAGCCTGATCCAGCAGGCCAAGTACGAGGGCAAGCTGTACGGCGTCCCGCTGGTGACCGACACCCTCGGCCTGCTCTACAACAAGGAGCTGTTCGCGAAGGCCGGCATCACCGACGCGCCGAAGACCTGGGACGAGCTGAAGGCCGACGCCGCCGCCGTCAAGGACAAGGCCGGCGTGGACGGCTTCTGGCTGAAGGCCGCCGACGGCTACTACGCGATGCCGTTCCTGTTCGGCGAGGGCACCGACACCGTCGACGCCACCGGCAAGAAGATCACCATCACCTCGCCGGAGGCCGTCAAGGCCGTCGAGACCTACAAGACGATGTTCACCGCGCCCGGCACCGCCAAGGCCGACGTCACCACCGACGCCTACGCGCACATGATGGACGCCTTCAACAGCGGCAAGGTCGCGGCGATCATCCAGGGCCCCTGGGAGATCACCAACATCTACAAGGGCTCGGCCTTCGCCGACAAGAACAACCTCGGCATCGCGGCCGTCCCCGGCGGCTCCGCGGGCAAGGCCGGCGCCCCCACCGGCGGCCACAACATCTCCGTCTACGCCGGTGCCGACAAGGCCCACAAGGCCGCCGCCGAGAAGTTCGCCGCCTTCATGACCTCGGCCGAGAGCCAGGCGTTCATCGCGCAGAAGAACTCCACCCTGCCGACCCGCACCGACGCCTTCACCGGCGACGTCAAGGCCGACCCGGGCATCGCCGGCTTCCAGGGCATCCTGACCAGCGCCAAGCCGCGCCCCGAACTGCCCGAGTACAGCTCGCTGTTCGCCTCGCTCGGCACCAACCTGGGCAAGGCCGTCCAGGGCACCGGCACCCAGGACGCGCTGAACACCGTCGCCACCGACTACGCCAAGCTCCTGCCGGGCTTCGCCAAGTAGTCCCCGTGCCCGGTCCGCCGGCCGGCGGATGACGGCGAACGAACGACAGCGAACCGACTTCATCGGCTGTCAGTCGTCGACCGTCATCCGCCGCCCCCGGCAGGCCGGGCCGTCGGCTCCCCCCGAGAATCCCCCCGAGAAGGTGTGAACGATGTCAGTCGCCGTGCAGGGCGCCACCGGCAAGGGCAGCCGGGAGCGCGAGCAGCGTCCGGGCCTACTGGAACGCGTCAAGCGCTCCTACACCAAGCACTGGTACGCCTACGCGATGATCGCGCCGGTCGTGCTGGTGCTCGGCGTGCTGGTGCTCTACCCGCTCGTTGAGGGCATCTGGCTCACCCTCACCGACGCCAACAGCCTCAACGTCGCCCGCAAGATCGGCGTCAACGAGATCCCGGCCAGCTACAACTTCGTCGGCTTCCACAACTACGCCGACATCCTGTGGGGCCCCGGCTCGTACGACCGCTTCTGGTCGCACTTCGTCTGGACCATCGCCTGGACGGCGGTCTGCGTCTTCCTGCACTACACCCTCGGGCTGGGCCTCGCCCTGCTGCTCAACAAGAAGCTGCGCGGGCGCGCCGCCTACCGGCTGCTGCTCATCCTGCCCTGGGCCGTGCCGACCTTCGTCACCGTCTTCTCCTGGCGCCTGATGCTCGCCGACGGCGGCGTCGTCAACGGCATCCTCTCCGTGTTGCACCTGCCCGAGCCCGGCTGGCTCACCGACCCGTGGGCGCAGAAGGCGGCCGCCATCCTGGTCAACACCTGGGCCGGCGTGCCGTTCATGATGATCTCGCTGCTCGGCGGCCTGCAGTCGATCCCGGCCGAGCTGTACGAGGCCGCCGAGATGGACGGCGCCACCCCCTGGCAGCGCTTCCGGTACGTCACCATGCCCGGGCTGCGCACCGTCTCCTCCACCGTCGTCCTGCTCGGCGTGATCTGGACCTTCAACCAGTTCAACGTCATCTTCCTGCTGTTCGGCACCGGCGCGCCCGACGCCCAACTGCTGGTCACCTGGGCCTACCGCCTCGGCTTCGGCCAGATCCCCCGGGACTACGCGCAGTCCGCCGCCTACGGCGTGATCCTGCTGTCCATCCTGATCGTCTTCACCGCCTTCTACCGGCGCTGGCTCGCCCGCAACGAGCAGGCCAACGGCTGAGGCCCCGGACCCAGTTGACCCACGAAGGCAGGTAACCCCGATGAGCACCACCACCGAACGCCCGGCCCCCGCAGCGACCGCGGCCCCGGCCGCCCGGCCGGTCAGGGTCCGCCGCCGCGGCGAGAGCAGCCCGCTGGTCCGGGCGCTGTCCCACGGCACCCTGATCGTGGCCAGCCTGATCGCGCTGTTCCCGGTCGGGTGGATCCTCTTCGTCTCGCTCGGCCCGGACAAGACCGACTACCTCCACCCCGGCCACATCCTCGACAAGCTCACGCTGTCGAACTACCAGCACGTGCTGTCCGACACCGACTTCTTCACCTGGTTCGGCAACGCCCTGCTGGTCTCCGGCATCACCACCGTGTTCGGCGTCATGCTCGCGGCCACCACCGGCTACGCCGTCTCCCGGATGAAGTTCCCCGGGCACAAGCCGCTGATGTGGTCGCTGCTGGTCACCCAGATGTTCCCGATCGCGGTGCTGATCGTGCCGATGTACACGATGCTCTCCGAGCTCGGCCTGCTGGACAGCTACACCGGCCTGATCCTGGTGTACTCGACCACCACCGTGCCGTACTGCGCCTGGCTGCTGAAGGGCTATTTCGACACCATCCCGGTGGAGATCGACGAGGCAGGCCGGGTCGACGGGCTCAGCCCGTTCGGCACCTTCTGGCGGCTGGTGTTGCCGCTCGCCCGCCCGGGCCTGGCGGTCGCCGCCTTCTACTCCTTCCTTACCTACTGGGCCGAGGTGCCGTTCGCCTCGACGTTCATGCTCAGCTCCGACAAGTACACGCTGGCCGTCGGCCTGCAGACCTTCGTCAGCGAGCACGACGCGCAGTGGAACCTGATGGCCGCGACCGCGGTGCTGATCGCGATCCCGTCCGCGGCCTTCTTCTACCTGGTGCAGCGCCACCTGGTCACCGGTCTGACCGCCGGCGCCTCCAAGTCGTGACGCCTGCCGCGGCACACCCCGCGCGCAAGGCCCCCCGCTCCTCCGATCCCCGAGGGATACCGTCCATGACCCAGAACCTGGCCGACACCTCCCGGCCTGCCGCCGACACCGCTCACGAGGCGAACGTCGGCGCGTCCAGAGGCTGGTGGCGGGACGCGGTCATCTACCAGGTGTACCCGCGCAGCTTCGCCGACTCCAACGGCGACGGCATGGGTGACCTGCCCGGCATCCGCAGCCGCCTGCCGTACCTGCGCGACCTCGGCGTGGACGCGGTCTGGCTCTCGCCGTTCTACGCCTCGCCGCAGGCGGACGCGGGCTACGACGTCGCCGACTACCGCGCGGTGGACCCGATGTTCGGGACCCTGCTGGACGCCGACGCCCTCATCCGGGACGCCCACGGCCTGGGGCTGCGGATCATCGTCGACCTGGTCCCCAACCACTCCTCGGACCAGCACGAGTGGTTCCAGCGCGCCCTGCGCGAGGGCCCCGGTTCCCCGCTGCGCGACCGCTACCACTTCCTCCCCGGCAAGGGCGAGGAGGGCGAACTGCCGCCCAACGACTGGGAGTCCATCTTCGGCGGCCCGGCCTGGACGCGCACCGAGAACCCGGACGGCACCCCCGGCGACTGGTACCTGCACCTGTTCGCCCCCGAGCAGCCCGACTTCAACTGGGACAACCCGGCGGTCGCCGACGAGTTCCGCTCGATCCTGCGGTTCTGGCTCGACATGGGCGTGGACGGCTTCCGTATCGACGTCGCCCACGGCCTGGTCAAGGCCCCCGGCCTGCCCGACCTCGGCGGCTCCGACCAGCTCAAGCTGCTCGGCAACGACGTCATGCCGTTCTTCGACCAGGACGGCGTGCACGAGATCTACCGCAGCTGGCGCAGGATTCTCGACGAGTACCCGGGCCAGCGGATCGGCGTCGCCGAGGCCTGGACCCCGACCGTCCAGCGCACCGCCAACTACGTCCGCCCGGACGAGCTGCACCAGGCCTTCAACTTCCAGTACCTGGGCACCGACTGGGACGCCGCCGCGCTGCGCGAGGTGATCGACCTCTCGCTCGACTCGATGCGCCCGGTCGACGCCCCCACCACCTGGGTGCTGTCCAACCACGACGTCACCCGGCACGCCACCCGCTTCGCCAACGAGCCCGGCCTCGGCACCCAGATCCGCACGGCCGG
Source organism: Kitasatospora sp. NPDC048545 (assembly GCF_040651155.1). NCBI lineage: Bacteria > Bacillati > Actinomycetota > Actinomycetes > Kitasatosporales > Streptomycetaceae > Kitasatospora > Kitasatospora sp. NPDC048545. The sequence goes on along the minus strand of NZ_JBEZIQ010000002.1, from coordinate 20,055 downwards.
CGACCGCGAGCTCGGCCTGCGCCGCGCCCGCGCCGCCACCCTGCTGATGCTCGCGCTGCCCGGCTCCGCGTACGTCTACCAGGGCGAGGAACTCGGCCTGCCCGACGTCACCGACCTGCCCGACGAGGTGCGCCAGGACCCGTCGTTCTTCCGCCAGGCCGGGCAGGACGGGTACCGCGACGGCTGCCGCGTCCCGATCCCGTGGTCCGGCACCGAGGCCCCGTACGGTTTCGGACCGGCGGCCGGCGGGCCGTCCTGGCTGCCGCAGCCGGCCTCCTGGGCGGAGCTGAGCGTCGAGGCGCAGACCGGCGACCCGACGTCCACCCTGGAGCTCTACCGCAGCGCGCTGGCCGTCCGCCGGGCGCAGGCCGACCTCGGCGCCGGCACCGGGGTCGAGTGGCTGGACGGCCCCGAGGGCACCCTCGCCTTCCGCCGCGGCTCCTTCGTCTGCACCGTGAACACCACCGGCGAGCCGGTGCGGATCGCGGCCCCGGGCACGCTGCTGCTCGCCTCGACCGACCTCGTGGTGGACGGCGGCGAGACGGTACTCGCTCCGGACAGCACCGGCTGGTGGGCGGTCTGACGTGGTTGCAATAGGCTCTGGGACCGTGACTACGGCGCGACTCTCAGACATCGCGGCACAGGCGGGGGTCAGCGAAGCCACCGTCTCCCGCGTGCTCAACGGCAAGGCGAACGTCTCCGCCACCACCCGGCAGACCGTGCTGGCGGCGCTCGACGTGCTCGGGTACGAGCGGCCGACCCGGCTGCGCCAGCGCAGCGCCGGACTGATCGGGCTGATCACACCGGAGTTGAGCAACCCGATCTTTCCCGCGTTGGCGCAGGTGATCGAGCAGACGCTCAGCCGGCACGGCTACACGCCGGTGCTGTGCACCCAGACCCCGGGCGGATCCACCGAGGACGAACTGGTGGAGATGCTGGTCGACCGGGGGGTGGCGGGCATCGTCTTCGTCTCAGGGCTGCACGCCGACAGCACGGCCGACCACGACCGCTACGCGCGGCTGGCCGGGCGCGGGGTGCCGTTCGTGCTGATCAACGGCTTCAGCGAGAAGATCGACGCGCCGTTCATCTCGCCGGACGACCGGGCCGCGATGTGGATGGCCGTCCAGCACCTCGCCGAACTCGGCCACGAGCGGATCGGGCTGGCCGTCGGGCAGCGCCGGTACGTGCCCGTGCTGCGCAAGATAGAAGGCTTCACGGCGGCGATGCGGGAGGTGTTCGGGCGCACTCAGGAAGAGGCCGAGGAGCTCGTCCACCACACGTTGTTCAGCGTGGAGGGCGGGCACGCGGCGGCCGGAGCGCTGCTCGACAAGGGCTGTACGGCGATCGTGTGCGGGAGCGACATGATGGCGCTCGGGGCGATCCGGGCGGTGCGCCGGCGCGGACTGTCGGTGCCGCAGGACGTGTCGGTGGTCGGCTTCGACGACTCGCCGCTGATCGCCTTCACCGAGCCGCCGCTGACCACGATCCGCCAGCCGGTCGAGGCGATGGCCACGGCGGCGGTGGACGCGCTGCTGGAGGAGGTCGGCGGGAACGCCGTCCAGCGCGGCGAGTTCATGTTCCAGCCGGAACTGGTGATGCGCGGATCCACGGGGGCCTGCGCACGCTGAGCGCCGGTCGCAGGGCCGACGGAAGGGCCCCGGAGAGCCAGTCGCTCCCCGGGGCCCTTCGGCGTGCGCCCGGTCAGCCTTGCCGGGCGGTGGGGCGGTCGGAGGTGGGGCGGTGGCCGTCGGCCGCGTCGCCGGTACGGGTCTCGGTGCGGCGGCTGCGGGCCGGGCAGTCGCGCAGGACCAGTTCGACGACGTCCTGCGGGTTCCCGGCGCCGGAGAGCATCGTCGCGTCGATCGCGCGGTTCGCGTCGAGTGTGAGGGTGGCACGGGCCATGTGACTTCTCCTCGGGTGCGGAGCGGCAGCACGCCCGTCGGGGCGGGGTTTCACCACGGGGATACGCCGGAACCCCCGGGGAGAGGGACCAGACTCTCTCCGGGGGTGGCGGGTGGTCGGCGTTCGGGCGGACCGCCGAGAGGTGACAGATGACAGCTGACAGATGTTGAAATCTGTCAGCTGTCATCTGTTACACGTCAACTGTTACGTGTCGGCTGTCGGCTGGTACCCGTCGGCCGTCAGCCGGTTCGTCGTGCTCAGACCCGGCCGGCGAAGTCCGGGGCCCAGTTGGCGATGGTCTGCTCGCGCACGCCCGAACTCGGGTTGGCGGCCTCGACGTACTTGCCGCCGCCGACGTAGATCGCGACGTGGTAGACGCCCGAGTCCTGGCCGTTGTTGGACCAGAACAGGAGGTCGCCCGGCTGCAGGCTGTCCAGCGAGACGTGGGTGCTGGCGGCGGCCTGGTCGGCGGCGACGCGCGGGACGGAGACGCCGGCGGCGCGCAGCGCGGCCTGGGTCAGGCCGGAGCAGTCCCAGCCGCCGTTGCCGGTGCCGCCGTAGACGTAGGCCTGGCCGACCTTGGACTCGGCGAAAGAGACCGCGGCGGCCATGCTGCCGGTGGCGGCCGGGGCCGGGGCCGGGGCCGGGGCCGCGGCCTGGGTCTGGGTCTGGGCGGCCGGCTTGGCGTTCACGGAACCGCCGTTCGTGGACTGGCCGGACTTCTGCGAGCGGTTGAACCAGGTGAAGTCCGAGCCGGACTTGTCGGTGGAGGCCGACTTCGGGCCCTGGGCGTGGTCGCCGAAGGACAGGTGCTGGCCCGGGTAGATGCTGTCCGGACCGTCGGTCAGGGTGCCGCGGTTGAGCTCGTACAGCCGCTGCCAGCCGCCCTGGACGTGGTTCTTGTCGGCGATCGAGGACAGCCAGTCGCCCGCGACCACGGTGTAGTCGCCGTCCTGGGCCCACTGCTGGTGCTTCTGGGTCCAGTTGCCGGTGGCGGAGTCGGTGGTGGCGTTGGCGTCGTCCTGGGCGGGAGCGGCGGGCTTGGCGGCGGGGGCCTGGGCAGGCTTGGCAGCCGGGGCCGCGGCGGCCGGGGCGGCCGGCTTGGCGGCGGCCGAGGTGTCGACGGCAGCCGGGGCGCCGCCCTTGGTCAGGCCGGCCTGGACCGAGCACACCGGCCAGGCGCCGGGGCCCTGCGAGGCGAGGACCTTCTCGGCGACGGCGATCTGCTGGTCCTTGGTGGCCAGGTTGGCCTGCGAGGCGTACGAGGTGCCACCGAAGGCGGCCCAGGTGCTGGAGGTGAACTGCAGGCCGCCGTAGAAGCCGTTGCCGGTGTTGATGGCCCAGTTGCCGCCGCTCTCGCACTGGGCGACCTTGTCCCAGGTGGCGACGGAGGCGGCGGAGGCGGTGCCGGAGACGAGGCACGGGACGGTGAGGCCGACGCCCGCGACGCCGATGGCGGCGATCACGCGGCGGGTGCGGCTGGACAGGCGGGTGCCGTTGGTGGGCAGCATGAAGACGTGGTCCTCTCCCACGCCTGCGAGGTGAGCTGTCGGATTCGGGCTGGAGTTGCCCGGCCGCGCTTGGCGCGGCTTCACCCCTAGCCCTGAACCGTTCCGGGAACGGTCCGGGGCGACTTACCTGTGGGTCCCCCGCTCCTGCCGTGGTGCGTTTTCGCGCTGCCAGGACATCCGACGGCAGGACTCGGCGTCGCGGATGAACTGGGTCCGTGTGGTCACGAACGGGGAGCACGTTAAGCAGACTTAAGTTCAAACTGCAAACAGCTGTGACGCCCATCACGGTTTAGTGGGAACTGCCAAAATGGCGCGTATCCATGATCGTAAATGATCGTTTTTCGGCAATCGCGTTGCGGATATCCACAACTGGCTCGGTTTCAGGAATCGCGTGACGGTGCGTCGAGGTGCGCGGTGGCGCATCGGTCGAGTCGGGGGAGTGGCCGGAGTTCGAGCGCTGATGAGTGTGCTCCCCTTTTCCTTGCAAATGACGCAAGAACGGACAATCTCCATCATTGCCGCGTAGCTCCGTTAACCCCCGAAGGTTCCTGTGGCCACTGAAACTCCCGTAACCTCCACAATCGTCACAACCCCCACAAATCTCCTGTGGGGGCGCGAGGGTACGGCGAAGGGCCCGGAACGAAATCCGTTCCGGGCCCCGTGTGCGCGCCGGCGGGCGCGCGGTGTCGCTTACTGTCCGGCAGGCCCCTCGGCGGCCGCGTGGGCCCGTCGGGTGCCCTCTGCGGCCCCCTCGGCCTCGGCGGCGGCAGCCGCCTCCGCCTCGGCCCGCGCCAGCTCCTCCGGGGAGGGCGCGGGCAGCGCGGCCAGGTAGGTGGAGGCGATCAGCTGGCCGACGGTCGGGTACGCGCCCAGCGGCGCCGCCGACGGGCAGCCGGTCTCCTCGGCCGCGGTGGCGAGCAGCTCGGAGTCGGCCTCCGGCCCGATCACCAGCGGGGCCAGCGCCGGGCGCTGCGCGCCGGTCTCCCTGAGGTGGTTGACGGCCGCGGCCACCGAGCCGGGCACGTCGAGCGCGGCGGCCACGACCGGGATGGCCAGCCGGGCGGCCAGCAGCACGCCGGTGATGCCGGCCGCGGCGGCGGCGTCCTCGCCGCCGACGGTGGTCAGGACCACGCCGTCGGCGGCGGTCGCGATGGCGAACAGACGGGCTCGGTCGGCGCGCGCCAGTCCGGCCTCGGACAGTCGCACGTGCACGGCCTCGGCCAGGAGCGGGTGCGGGCCCAGTGCGTCGGTGACGGGCGCGCCGTACTCGGCAGCGAGTGCGTGGAGTTCGGGCAGGAAACCGTGCGGTCCGGGCACCAGCGGCACCAGGACGGGCATCGGCAGCCCGGCCTCGGCGGCCGTGGCCAGGAGTTCGGCGACGGTGCGCTCCTCGCCGCCCTCACCCTCGGCGGACTCGCCGGGGAGGTATCCGGCCGTGGCCTGGACGCCGTTCTGCTCGCTGCGGACGATCGAGAGCAGTTCCTCGACGACCGAGCGGGACTCGGGCCCGGCGGTCGCGGGTACGGCGAGCACCAGGGCCGGGGCGCCGGAGGGAATCTCGGGGCGCTCGGGACGACGGTGGCGCCCCCGCGCACGGGAGCCTGGAGTGCGGACGGGCAGTGGCGCGCCCGGGATGGCTGCGGTGCTCATGCCGGAGATCGTAGGACATCGGCCCGTCCGGCCTGCAGTCGGCTGCCGTACGGGTTTCGCGCAGCGGCGGTGCGGACCCGGTGTCCTCGGTGGGCCGGTCCGGGCGGTTTGCCCGCAATCCGGACATTCTTCGCCCAACCCCCGTGCGGGCGCGGGCCATTGCCTTGACGTACGCCGCGAGGCGCTGCGTTGCACCCGCGGTGCGTGAGATGTCTCACAGCCCGGAGGTCGCCTGACGGAGGGTCACGGCGGCGCGACTCCCGGCATTCGAAGATCAACATTCAGGGGGGATTCGCTCACGGCCGGTTATCGCGACCCCGACGATTCAGTCGGCTATGTCCGTTTACGTACCGTCAGGAGAAGGCCCCGTGAAGAGTTCGGGGCCGCCGGTGAAAGGCCTCGTGCACCTGCAATGTCCCGTGCTGATGCACGTGCACTGCAGCTATCATCGCGTCAAGTGAGGCGTTGTGCCGGACCGGTACGGGGCCGGTCCGTTCGTTCGGCGGTGCCGGGGGCGCCGCGCTGGACAACAACTCCGGAGCTCTTCGGGAGACTTCTATGCACGACTCGCAGGACACTCACGGCTCGCACGACACCTACAACGGGATGGCCGCGGCCGATCTCCGGGGAGTGGTCTGGCAGAAGAGCCGGCACAGCAACTCCCAGGGCAACTGCGTCGAGTTCGCGGCCCTGCCGGGCGGCGACGTGGCGATGCGCAACTCGCGCTTCCCGGACGGTCCGGCGCTCATCTACACCCGGGCCGAGATCGCCGCCCTGCTGCTGGGGGCCAAGGACGGGGAGTTCGACCACCTGGCGGTCTGACCAGCCGTCCTGTTTCACCATCGGGGGGCCGTCGTGGGTGCCGACACCACGACGGCCTTTGTCTTTTCCGCAGCCGTTTCCGCCACCGTTTTCGGAGCCGCCCCGAACGGGGCCGTTTCCGCCACCTTTTCCGGAACTGCCGTAATCGGGGCCGTTGCTTCCGGAGCCGCCGTAATCGGGGCCGCTGCTTCCGGAACTGCCGTAATCGGGGCCGTTGCTTTCGGGACCGCCGTAATCGGGGCCGTTGCTTCCGGTGCTGCCACAGCGGGGGGCGCGGTGGACACCGCCGCCCTCGGGGCCGCCGGCCGGGATCGACCACCGGCGGGGCCTGGTGCAAGCACCCGGGGCGTGGTCCTCCCGGGGTTTCCCTCGACCTGCCGCTGAGTGGTCCGTCCGACCCGCTGTCGGGTCTGACGTCCGGTCCGTCACCGGTCCTGCCGTCCGCGGCGCTGCCACCGCCGGGGCCGTCGTCCTGGCCGTTGCCGGGCACGCCGTTCGGCGTGCCACCGGAGCGGGTGCCGGTTGTGCCCTCCGACCAGGCACCGGGCGGGCCGTACGCCGCCCGGCGCTAGGCCGAGCGCCGGTGCCGTCCACCGATGTCGACCGGTCCGCCGAGCGCCTCCAGCGCCGGGCGTCCGCCGATCTCCGGGTGTCCGTCGAGCGGGCCGACCGCCGGCTCCGCCTCGAACATCGCCCAGACGACCTTGCCGCTGCCCAGCGGGTGCCAGCCCCAGGAGCGGCTGAAGGACTCCACCAGGTGCAGTCCGCGGCCGGATTCGGCGACGAAGTCCGCCTCCCGGGCCACCGGGCCGATGCTGCTCGGGTCGCTCACCGCGCAGACCACCTGGGGTGCGCGGTGCACCAGGCTTATTCGGATCGGCAGCCGACCGTCCGGGGTCGGCTGTGTGGGAAAGTCATACTCGCCCTGGGCGCCGCCCGACGGGTCGGGCCGTGCGCCGATCGCATGCCGGAGCGCGTTGGTCACTAGTTCCGAGGCCACCAGCGCGACGTCGTCGAACAGCTCCGGCAGTCCCCAGCGCTGGAGCGTGGTCCGGGCGAAGTCGCGCGCGGTTCTGACGGCTTCGAAGCGAGGAGCGAGCGTACAGGTGACCACATGGGGGTCAACCGCCAAAGCCGTACCGGTGCCCATGAAGAGCTCCTCCCATAAGGGGGCGGACACGGCTGGACCCGCCGGGGTCATGCCGGTCACCTCCGACTCGCTCGGCCGCACGGCCGCCCCCTCGACCACACGCGCGCGCACTCGAACGCCCGATGGCGCGGGGGACGCCGTCGGGCCGGTGCACGGAGTCGCGCGTGGGGTCGACGCGGAGCCCGCGGGATTGCCAGGGATGTGCAGGTGCACGTGCACCATGGTGGTGTGCGCTCACTGCAGATGCAAGAGTCGATTCACGTGCAGTCGCACTATTGGCATATGCAAGCGCCGGATGCACGTGCATCCTGGTGTGCGGAGTGCAGAACTGATAGGAACATCCGTCAGTATCGGCACCGTGAGCGCTCAACTGATGGCAGACTGTGCGCTGTTTGCCCTAGGTGGAGGTTTCGACCGCATGACCACAGTTCAGCCGGGCGGCGGCTCGATGGTCCGCCGGATCCTCCTCGGCTCGCAGTTGCGTCGCCTGCGTGAGGCGCGCGGCATCACCCGTGAGGACGCGGGCTACGCGATCCGGGCCTCCGAGTCCAAGATCAGCCGCATGGAACTCGGCCGCGTCAGCTTCAAGGAGCGCGACGTCGCCGACCTGCTCAGCCTGTACGGCGTCGACGACGGGATGGAGCGGGAGGCCCTGCTCGGCCTGGTCCGCGAAGCCAACAAGTCCGGGTGGTGGCACAGCTTCAACGACGTGCTGCCGGGCTGGTTCCAGACCTACGTCGGACTGGAGGAGGCCGCTCAGCTGATCCGCACCTACGAGGTGCAGTTCATCCCCGGGCTGCTGCAGTCCGAGGAGTACGCACGGGCGGTTTTCGGCCAGAGTCGGCCGGTCATCAGCGAGGAGGAGGTCGAGCGGCGGGTCAGCCTCCGGCTGCGCCGCCAGAAGCTGCTGGCCGAGGGTGGCAGCCCGCGCCTGTGGGCGGTCATCGACGAGGCCGCGCTGCGCCGGCCGGTCGGCGGGCCCAAGGTGATGCGCGGTCAGGTGCAGTACCTGATCGACGTCGCCGAGCAGGCCAACGTGGTGATCCAGGTCATGCCGTTCCGCTTCGGCGCGCACGCGGGCGAGTCCGGGGCGTTCACGATCCTGCGCTTCCCGGAGCAGGACCTCGCGGACGTGGTCTACCTGGAGCAGCTCACCAGCGCGCTCTACCTGGACAAGCGGGACGACGTGGACGCGTACATCCAGGTCATGGAGCGGCTCTGTGTGGACAGCCTCACGCCGGAGCGCACCATAGACCTGCTCGCCTCGATCCTGAAGGAGCGCTGAGCCGCTGCCGTTCGGACCCGCGGGCCCCTCCCCCGCGGAGCCCCCGGCAGCAGGTCGCTTGCAGGCCGCCCACCCGGCGTCAACCGCGGGCCGGCGGCCTTTCGCGTTCCGGCGGGGCGGTCTGCGGCGGGTCGCCCAGGTGCCAGGCCAGGTCGTAGCGGCGGAAGAGGTCGGCCCGGATCGGGGCCAGCGGGATCTCGGCGCCCGGCAGCAGCACTCCGATGCAGCCGCCCATCAGCGCACTGCGCAGCACCGCGTGCTCGGCGACCGGGTCCGGCGCGCCCCAGTCGCACAGCAGCCCCTGGAGGATGGCGCCGAGCTGCTGCTGCTCGGGGTCCTGGACGAAGGCGCCGGTGTCGGGGTCGAGGATCAGCGCCAGGTGGGAGCGCATCACCCGGGGGTGGTCCATCGCCAGTCCGAGCACGGCGTCGATGGCGCGGGCCAGCCGGGACTCGGGGGAGGAGCCGGGCGCCAGTTCCGCCAGCGCGGCTGACAGCGCCTGGTGCATCATCCGGTGGGTTGCGGACTGCATCAGCAGCCGTTTGCCGTCGAAGTAGTAGGAGAGCAGTCCGCGGGCGAGTCCGGCCCGTTCGGCGATGTCGGTCAGCGTGGTGCCCGCGTAACCGCGCTGGTCGACCAGTTCGAGGGTGGCCCGCATGATGCGCCGGCGGGAGCGTTGCCGCATCTCCTCATTGACCGAATCCCCGCGAGGTGCCATCGTGACTGCTCCGAACGTTCGTTGGCTCCGGGCCAATATACTTGCGAAGCCGACAGCCGCCCTGTGGAACCGTGCCCGGACGGGCACCGCCTCGGGCGGCCGGTACGAAGACGGCCGGCTCCACCAACACGGGGGTTTGGTGGAGCCGGCGCCATTGCCCGACGGCCCGGGGTCGGCTGCGGGCGGAGCCCACGGATCAGTGCTTGCTCAGGACTTCGGTCCGGGTCGTCGTCGACCCGACTGACGGATAATCATAATCAGGCACCGGCACGGGGTCTGAATTCCGGCGCCGGTCCACCAGGGCGCCGACCGCCGCGACCACCAGCCCGACCAGTGCGACCGCCGTGACGAACGCCAGCGCCGGGCGGTACCCGTCCAGCTGGGCCTGCGGGCCGTCGCCGCCCGCGCTGCCGGCTGTGATCATCGCGGTCGCCCCGGCCAGCACCACCGCGGTGCCGACCTGGATCGCGGTGTTCACCAGGCCCGAGGCCAGGCCCTGCTCCTCGTCGGCCACGCCGTCGGTGGCGGCGATGTTCACCGAGGGGAAGGCGAGCGCGAAGCCCACACCGAGCAGCAGCATCGAGGGCAGCACCAGGCCGAGGTAGGAGCTGTGCTCGTCCAGCCGCAGGAACAGGGCGAAGGCGCCGACCAGGGCCAGCAGGCCGATCGGCAGTAGCCGCCCGGTGCCGAAGCGGTCCACGATCGGGCCCATGAACGGTGCCGAGAGGGCGATGAAGGCGCCGGCCGGCAGCAGCCCGAGGGCCATCTGGAGGGCCGACCAGCCGAGCAGGTGCTGCAGGTAGAGCGTCACCACGAACTGGAAACCGCCGTACGCGCCGGTCATCGCGAAGGCGACCAGGTTGGCCCGGGCGACCGAGCCGTTGCGGAAGATGCCGAGCCGGACCAGCGGGTGGGCGGTGCGGCTCTCGACCAGCAGGAACGCCGCGGCCAGCGCGGCGACCACGACCAGCGATCCGAGCGTGCGCAGGCTCAGCCAGCCGGCGCCCTGCGCTTCGGTCACGGTGAACACCAGCAGCAGCACGGTTGCGGTGCCGGTGATCGCGCCCAGGACGTCGTAGCCGCCCTTGGCGCGCTCCTCGACCGGGCGGGGGAGCAGGCGGATCGCGAAGACCAGGGCGAGCAGTGCGACCGGGACGGGCATCAGGAAGGTCCAGCGCCAGCCGACCGAGGTGAGCAGGCCGCTCAGCACCAGGCCGAGCGAGAAGCCGCTGGCGGCGCAGGTGGTGTAGATCGACAGTGCGCGGTTGCGGGCCGGGCCCTCGGCGAAGGTGGTGGTGATGATCGACAGGCCGGCCGGGGCGGTGAAGGCGGCGCTGACGCCCTTCAGGAAGCGGGCCGCGATCAGCAGGGCGCCGTCGTCGACGAGGCCGCCGATCAGCGAGGCGGCGGCGAAGGCGCCCAGTGCGACCAGGAAGACCCGGCGGCGGCCGAGCAGGTCGGCGGCGCGGCCGCCGAGCAGTAGCAGGCCGCCGTAGCCGAGCACGTAGCCGGAGACCACCCACTGGAGGGTGGACGTGGAGAGGTCGAGTTCGGAGCCGATGGAGGGGAGGGCGACGCCCACCATCGAGACGTCCAGGGCGTCCAGGAACATGGCGGCGCAGAGCACGATCAGGGTGCCCCAGAGGCGGGGTGTCCAGTTCAGCCCGCTGGTTGACGAGGCGTCGGGTGGCGTGACGGTCGCGGTGGTCATGGGGAGGACAGTACATGCGCATGCATTCAATGCAAATGAATTAGATGTGAACGCAATAATTTACGCTGCAGGTGCTAGGGTGGCGGGGTGGCTGAACTCGACACCCCGGCGGAGGCCGGCCTGGTCGCGCAGTGGCGCGAGCTGCTGGCCCGGCATGCGACGGCCGCCTGTGCGCTCGACCGCGAGCTGGGCGACCGCTTCGGGCTGGGCATGAGCGAGTTCGAGGTGCTGGAACGCCTCGTCGAGGGGTGCGCCGCCGGCGGCGGTCACGCGCTGCGGGTGAGCGAACTCGCACCCACCGTCCACCTCAGCCAGAGCGCGCTCTCCCGGCTGATCGCCCGACTGGAGAAGGCCGGACTGGTCACCCGGGCGATGTGCGAGAGCGACAGGCGGGGCATCGTCCTCACCCTCACCGAGGCCGGCCGGGAACGCTACGAACAGGCCAGGCCGCTGCACCGCGAAGTGCTGGGGCTCACTCTCGGCGGCGGCCCCGGAAAGGCCTGCGAAGTCCCGTCGGACTGACCGGGCGCACCCCCCTGATCGGCAGGGCAGCCGTAACCGGCGGCTCGTCAAATCGTTGTGCGCCGATGCGGGCCGGTCGGCTCAGAGCAGCGAACGCAGGCCCGGGGCGACCGCCAACAGGACCACCACGGCGGGTGCCGCGAGGGCCGCGACGGTGAGCCGGAGCCGGTGCGGAACGGAGAGCCGCGGCCGGCCGGCGAGGAGCCGGTCCACCCGCTTCGGGGACTGCGCCAGACCGGGCGGACAGGAACCGAACACCCCGCGATCCAGGTTGAGTTCGGCCAGCGCGAGGGCAGTGGTGTGCCGACCGTGCCGACGGGCGGCGCGGTCGTCGGCCGCCAGCTCGACCAACTCCGACACCTGGTCCCGGAAGGCGCTGAACACGCCCACGCCGGGGAAGCCGGAGGCCAGCGCCTGCGCGAACTGCTGCAGCCAGTGGTGCCGGGCCCGGACGTGGCCGCGCTCGTGGCTCAGCACGGCGGCCAGCTCCCGGTCGGTCAGCTGCTGGAGGGCGCCGGTGGTGACCACCAGACGGGAGTTCGGACCGGGCAGCGACCACGCCTCCGGGCGGACGTTCTCCAGCACCACCAGGCGCTCCCGGTCGCTCCGGGCGGCCTCGATCGATTCCGGCAACTCAGGTGCACGGGTCGCCAGTTGGGCGTGCCGGCGGTCGCGTAGCGCCTTGGCCGTGTGGACCTCCCTGGTGAGCGCCAGCACCGTCTGCACCGCGCCGGCGGCCAGCACCGCGGCGCACAGCCGGCCCCAGCCCTCGGCGCCCTGGAGGCCGTACGCCGCCTCCACGCCGTGCGGCGCGCCCGAGAACACCAGGGCGCGCAGCTCCGGGAGGGCGGCGGAGGCGGCCAGCACCAGGCCCAGTGCACAGCACAGCAGCACCGCCACCACGAGGCACTGCCACACCAGCAGTGCCAGCACCGGTTCGCGCTCCACCCAGCGGGCCCGGGCCAGCAGCCGGGGCGCGACAGTCGAGAGCATCAGTCCGAGCAGCAGCAGGCCGATCAGGGCAGGCATCGCATGGGCTCCCCGAGTACGCACGGAACGCGACAGCGCGCTCCCCGCCAACCTATGTGCCGCCGACGCCCGGTGGAACGGCTTTCGACCGGCCAGTGACCAACGCCACGCGGGCGGCCGGGTCTCGGCGCGGGGGCCGGCGCGGGGGCCGGCGCGGGGGTGGGCGCGTCACATCGTCAGGAGCATGGCGAACATGCCGATGCCCATGGTCAGTCGGCAGGCCTGTGGCAGTCCGGCGGTGCCGACCGCGAGGGTGCCCGACGACGTGCGCAGCAGCCGACTGCCGGCCCAGACGGTGTATCCGCCGAAGTAGAGGAGCAGGGCGCCGGTCAGCGGCGGGACGCCCGGGCCGGCCGCGTGGTGGTGCTCGCCGCCGGAGGTGGCCGCCATCGCGAGGGCCATGTACGTCATGGCGAGCGCGCCGACCGCGTGGTGCAGCCGGTGGGCCCGGCCGACGGAGGCGTGGACGGCGGCGAGCAGGAAGGCGGTGGCCGGGAGGCCGAACAGTGCAGCCCAGACGGCAGGCGGGACGGTGGCGCCGGCGACGGCCATCGCGGCCATGCCCAGCCCCATCAGGGCCTCGGCGGCGTCCGATTCCCGGGCGAGCGGGCGGTGCGCGTCGGTCGGGGCGTCCACGGCGCACGGGGACCGCCGCAGTCGGACCAGGCAGGATGCGCCGGCGGCGGCGGTGAGGAGGGCGAGGAGCCAGTTGACCAGGATGGGTCCGTGCAACGGCGGCCTCCCGGGGCGGTGGGCGACGGGGGTGGCGAGCGGCGAACAGCGGCCGGAGAGCGGCGAACAGATTTCAGCGAACAGATGATGAAATCTGTCAGCTGACATCTGTCGGTTGTCATCTGTTCGTCGGCTTGCCGGCCCTGTGCGCGGCGACGATCGTTTGCTCCACGATCACCGCTGGCGGCCGGGCGCGGCCAGGGCGCGTACAGGGGCGCACAGTGGTGCCCGCCGTGGTGAAGCCGTGGCCGTGCCCCCGCCGTCCGGTGGCGCCCGTTCTCCGCCTCGCCCTCTGCCTCGCCCTCCGGCCCGTTCTCCGTGCCGCTCTCCCCGTCCTCGCCCTCCCGCCCCTGCGCTCCTCCCGCTCTTCCCCTCCTCCCGCTCTCCCCTTCCTCTGCGGCTCAGCCCTGGAGCCGCCCCGAGGCGACCACCCGGCTGAGGAACTGCCGGGTCCGCTCCTCCCGCGGATCGCCGAACACCTGCTCCGGCGGCCCCTGTTCGAGCACCACCCCGCCGTCGAGGAAGCACACCTGGTCGGCGACCTCGCGCGCGAAGCCCATCTCGTGCGTGGAGAGGACCATCGTCATCCCCTGGTCCTTGAGGTCCCGCACCACCGACAGGACCTCCCCGACCAGCACCGGGTCGAGCGCCGCGGTGATCTCGTCCAGGAGCAGCAGCCGGGGCCCGGTGGCCAGCGCCCGCACGATGGCGACGCGCTGCTGCTGTCCGCCGGAGAGCCGGTCCGGGTACTCGGCGGCCTTGGCCGCCAGCCCGAGCCGGTCGAGCAGGTGCAGCGCCCGGGCCTCCGCCTCGGCCCGCCCGACGCCGTGCACCCGGCGCGGCGCCAGCGTGACGTTCTCCAGCACGGTCATGTGCGGGAACAGGTTGTACGACTGGAACACCACCCCGATCCGGCGCCGTACGGCGTCCTCGTCGGTGCGCGGATCGGTGATCTCCTCGCCGTCGAGGAAGACCGCGCCGTCGTCGATGCCCTCCAGCAGGTTGACGCACCGCATCAGCGTGGACTTCCCGGAGCCGGAGGCCCCGATCAGCGCCGTGACCGAGTGCTCGGGGACGGCGAGGTCCACGTCGCGCAGCACCACCTGGGTGCCGAAGGCCTTGCGCACCGATTCCAGCCGGAGCACCTCCGCCGTCACACCGCACCTCCCTGGAATTGCCGCCGGTTCATCCGCGCGGTCAGCCAGTCGGCGATCCGGGTCAGCGGAACGGTCAACACGATGAACACCAGCCCCGCGAGCAGGTACGGCGTGAAGTTGAAGGACCGCGACGCGATGATCTTTGCCGCGTACACCGCGTCGATCGCGCCGCCGATCGAGACCAGCCCGGTGTCCTTCTGCAGGCTCACCAGGTTGTTGAGCAGCGGCGGCACGACCCGCCGGACGGCCTGCGGCAGCACCACGTACCGCATGGCCTGGGCGTTGGTCAGCCCCAGCGACCGCGCCGCCGCCCGCTGGCTCGGGTGCACCGACTCGATGCCGGAGCGGAACACCTCCGACACGTAGGCCGAGTACGTCAGCACCAGCGCCGCCCCGCCCAGGAGCAGCGGATCGGTGGTCACCCCGGTCAGCCGGAGCGCCGGCACCCCGGTGATCATCACCAGCAGGCAGATGATCATCGGTAGCCCGAGGAAGAAGTCCACGTACGCGGTGGCCAGCAGCCGCACCGGCAGGAACACCGGTCCGCGCAGTGTCCGCAGCACCGCGAGCAGCAGGCCGAGCACCAGGATCAGCACCCCGCAGCCGAGCATCAGCTCCAGGTTCACCCGCAGCCCCCGCAGTACCTCGGGCAGCGCCTGCCGGGCGTAGTCGAGGTTGAAGAAGGTCCGCCGGGTCACCTCCCAGCCGGGGGAGTTGACGACCAGCAGGTAGAGCGCGACGGCCGTCGCCAGGGTCGACGAGGCGGCGATCAGTGCCGAGCGGCGGGCCCGGCCGCGCCGGTACGCCTCGTGCGAGAGGCGCCGCGCGGACGGGCGGTAGCCCTCGTCCGCTGCGGCGGCCGTGACCCCGGCGTCCTTCGGGAACACAGCGGCGCCCGGGTCCTTCGCGGGCCCCGGTGCGCCTCCGTCCTTCGCTGCCCCGGCGTGGCCGGCCGCCGTCGCGTCCCCGCTCACACCGGGGCTCGTGCCGGCGCTCACCTCAGCACCGGTGCCGAGACGGCGTCGGAGAGCCACTGCTTCTCCAGCTTCGCCAGCGTGCCGTCCGAGCGCAGCGCGTCCACCGCCTGCGACACGCAACCGGTCAGCTTGGAGCCCTTGTCCAGCACCAGGCCGAACTGCTCGCCCTGCGAGGCCGTCTCGAACTGACCCACCACCTGGGCTTCGGGCACCTCGGCGCCGGTGATGTAGAAGGCGGTCGGCAAGTCCACCACCAGGGCCTCGATCTGGCCGTTCCTCAGTGCGGCCTTGGCCAGGTCGTTGGAGTCGAAGACGGCCGGCCGGCCGGTCGGCTTGATGGTGCCGGTGATGGTGTCCAGGCTGGTGGTGCCGACCTGCGCGCCGAGCTTGGCGTCCTTCAGGTCGGCGATGCTCTTCGCGGCCGCCGCCTTGGAGTTCTTCAGCGCGATGACGGCCTGGCGCACGTCGTAGTAGCCGGAGGAGAAGTCCACCGCCTGCTTGCGCTCGGCGCTGATGGACACCTGGTTGACGTCGAAGTCGAAGTCCTTGGCACCCGGTGCGGTGGCCTTGCCGAACGGTGCGACGACCCAGTCGACCTTGCCCTTCGGGTAGCCCAGCTTCTCGGCCACGGCGTAGGCGACGGCGGATTCGAAGCCCTTGCCGTTCTCCGGCTTGTCCTCGGTGAACCAGGGGTCGTACGCGGGCTTGTCGGTGCCGATGGTCAGCGTCCCGGCCGTCCGCGTCGCCAGCGCGCCCGGCGCGCAGCCCGCCGCCGTGCCGACCGTGCCCTGGGCGCCGGAGGCGGTGTCGGACTTCGGGTCCTGCGGCGCGCACGCGCTCAGCGCGGCCGCGGCGGCGACCAGCACGGCGAGGGACAGTACGGCGGACGGCTTGCGGAGGGTCATGGCGGGGCTCCAGGAGAAGGACCGGGCGTGACGGGTCGGGCGACCGGTCGCACGGGGCGGGGCGCGTGGTGCGGGCCGGGTGGCGCGGTTCGGTGGTGCGGAAGGGCGCGGCGGGACGGGCCGGTTCCCGGCGGGTCACTTCCCCCCAGTGGCGGCGCCGGAACACACACGGCATGGTCGGCGTACGGGCCCACGCCCGCGGCGCCCGTCGAGCGGGATCGGCAGCGGCCGGATCGACGGCGGCCGGGCGGCGGCCGGTGGCCGGATCAGCAGCAGCGGCAACAGCGGCAGCGGAGGGCGTCGGCGCGACGGCGACAGCAGGAGCCGGCGTGCCGACGGGAGGGCAGCCGGAACGGGCTGTCGTGGCGTACGGCCACCGTGATCACCGCCGGGAACATGCCGGGAGGTTCGCATCAGCGCGGCGCATCTGTCCAGAACATCCAGATCAATGTCCACATCCCGGACACCGGGCTTCCTGGCACAGGTTTTCGGGCCGGAGCGCCGCGTCGCCGCAGCTTTGCCTGTCCGGACCCCCTTGAACGGGAGAACCTTTCGTACATATGGTGTCCTCGTTGAAATAACTCCTGTCGAAGTGAGTCCACGATGCAGAATCTTTCGCCAAGGCTCGCTGCGGCGGCCGACGCCCCGGTCTCGACCCTCGCCGGCCACCCGGCCTGGCTGCGCCTGAAGGAGGCCGTCGAGACCCTGCGCCCGCTGCAGTCCAAGGACGGCTCGATCGACCTGGCCGCCGTCCAGCGGCACACCGTCGACCCGCTGGTCGCCTCCGTCCGCGCCGCCGTCGAGGAGCTCGCCCCGAACTTCCCGCACGACGCCGCGTACCTCGCCGCCGTCGACGCGGACCTCGCCAAGTGGGCCGACACCGGCTACCGCGAGCCCGACTTCCTGGACTCGCTGCTCGCCTTCCAGCCCGCCGACCAGCGTGAGGACGGCCTGGAGCACCTGGTCGTCTTCCCGATGTACACCCAGAACGGCAACCCGGACCGCAACCTGGAAGCCGTCCTGCTGCGCGTCGTGTGGCCCGACTGGCTGGCCGAGCTGGAGCGCACCCGCTTCGACAACCCGATGTTCGTGCCGATCACCTTCACGGACTTCACGGCCGGTTACGACACCAACTCCGCCGTGCTCTTCCCCGAGACCGTGTCCGTGCGCAAGGCGCCGGAACGTTTCACCTGGGGCGGCATCTTCTGCGACCGCGAGGCCGCCCGCTTCCGCGCCGTCTCCACCAGCGCCGTCCAGCAGCTCGGCCTGGAGATCCCGGCCGACGCCGAGGGCCTGCTCCGGGACCAGCAGCGCGCGCAGGAGACCTTCGTCCTGTGGGACCTCGTCCACGACCGCACCCACAGCCACGGCGACCTGCCGTTCGACCCCTTCATGATCAAGCAGCGCAGCCCGTTCTGGATGTACGGCCTGGAGGAGCTCCGCTGCGACCTCACCACCTTCAAGGAGGCGGTGCAGCTGGAGACCGAGGGCAACCCGCACGCCCGCGACGTCCAGTACGCGATCCTCTTCGACCGGATGTTCCGCTTCCCGGTCAGCGGCGACCGCGTGCGCAACTACGACGGCCTCGGCGGCCAGCTGCTCTTCGCCTACCTGCACAAGCACGACGCGCTGCGCTGGCGCGACAACCGCCTCAGCATCGACTGGGAGCGCGCGCCGCAGGTCACCAACGGCCTGTGCGCAGAGATCGAGAAGCTGTACCGCGACGGCATCGACCGGCCCAAGCCGGCCCACTGGATCGCCGCCTACGAGCTGGTCTCCCGGTACCTCACCCCGCACCCGGCCTCGACCTGGGCGAAGGGCGCCGAGGCCCTCCCGCTCGACATCACCGACGGCAAGGCCCTCAACAAGGCCCTGTGCGACGCCGTGCTCCCGGACGAGTTCCCGCTGAGCATGTTCTACGAAGCCCTCAACAAGAAGCTGAGCGGCGTCATCGCCTCCACCACCGGCATCACCGGTAACGGCATCCAGGGAGTCGCCGCGTGACCACGTCCACCAACGCCCCGCTGTCCGGCAAGGTCATCGCCGTCGCCGGAGCCAGCGGCCCGGCCGGCCGCGCCGTGCTGCGCCGCCTCGCCGCCGACGGTGCCACCGTGATCGGCGCCGACATCGACGCCCAGCGCCTGGAGTCCGCCCTGGACGCCACCCGGGTGGCCGTGCGCGGAGCCAAGGTCAGCGGCCAGGTCATCGACCTGCTCGACCCGCAGGAGGTCCACGACTGGGCCGACCACCTGGAGTCCGAGCACGGCCACGTCGACGGCCTCTTCCACCTGGTCGGTGGCTGGCGCGGCAGCAAGACCTTCTTCGACTCCCGGCTGGATGACTGGGACTTCCTGCACGACACCGTCGTGCGCACCCTCCAGCACACCTCGCTGGCCTTCCAGCCCGCGCTGGTCCGGAGCCCCGCCGGCCGCTACGCGATGATCTCCGCCTCGGCCGCGCACAAGCCCACCGCCGGCGGCGCCGCCTACGCGGCCGCCAAGGCCGCCACCGAGGCGTGGACCCTCGCCATGGCCGACTCCTTCAAGAAGGAGACCACCGACCCGGACGGCGAGCCCACCGCGGCGGCTGCGATCCTGGTGATCAAGGCGCTGGTCAGTCCCGAGATGCGGGCCGAGAAGCCGGAGGCGAAGTTCGCCGGCTTCACCGACACCGCCGACCTCGCCGACCACCTGGCGGGCCTCTGGGACCGCCCCGCAGCAGAACTGAACGGACAGCACCTGTGGCTGACAGCCCGATGACCGATCTCTCCCGTACGGACGCGGTACGGCGGCACGACCCCGCCGTCCGCGGCTTCGCCAGCGACAACTACGCCGGCGTGCACCCGGAGGTCCTCGCCGCGATCGCCCTCGCCAACGGCGGCCACCAGGTCGCCTACGGCGAGGACGACTACACGGCCCACCTCCAGGACGTCTTCCGCCGTCACTTCGGAGACAAGGCCGAGGCCTACCCGGTCTTCAACGGCACCGGCGCCAACGTGGTCGCCCTCCAGTCGCTGCTCCCGCGCTGGGGCGCCGTGGTCTGCGCCGAGAGTGCCCACATCCACGTGGACGAGGGCGGCGCCCCGGAGAAGATGGGCGGCATCAAGCTGCTCACCGTCCCCACCCCGGACGGCAAGCTCACCCCCGAGCTGCTCGACCAGCAGGCCTGGGGCTACGGCGACGAGCACCGCGCGCAGCCGCTCGCGGTCTCCATCACCCAGAGCACCGAGCTCGGCACCCTCTACACCGCCGACGAGATCCGCGCGATCACCGAGCACGCCCACGAGCTGGGCATGCTCGTCCACGTCGACGGTTCGCGCCTGGCCAACGCCGCCGCGTCGCTCGGCCAGCCGCTGCGCGCCTTCACGACCGACGTGGGCGTCGATGTGCTGTCGTTCGGCGGCACGAAGAACGGCCTGCTGTTCGGCGAGGTCGTGGTGGTGCTCAACCCCGAGCGGGTCCGCAACATCAAGTACCTGCGCAAGACCTCGATGCAGCTGGCCTCGAAGATGCGCTTCGTCTCGGTCCAGTTCGAGGCCCTGCTTTCCGGTGACCTCTACCTCCGCAACGCCGGCCACGCCAACGCCATGGCCAGCCGCCTGGAGGCCGCGGTCCGGAACATCGACGGTGTCGAGGTCGTCCGCCCGGTCCAGGCGAACGCGGTGTTCGCGATCCTCCCGCGCGAGGTGAGCGAGCGGCTCCAGAAGCGCTACCGCTTCTACTTCTGGAACGAGCACACCGGTGAGGTGCGCTGGATGTGCGCCTTCGACACCACGGAGGCCGACATCGACGCCTTCGCGGCGGCCATCGCCGAGGAGATGGGCCGCGCCTGACGGTGCTCGAACGACGAATCGCCCCTGCCCGGGAGCCCGGGCAGGGGCGATTTGCATGTGGCGGGTCCGTCCCCGTACAGTTCCGGAGTCGCCGCGGGAGACCGGGGCGCAAAGCGGAAAGCAAATCCGATGAATGAAACTCCGGAAAACGG